>DAIPIC010000155.1:0-6038 GCA_036771025.1 Solirubrobacteraceae bacterium | reverse complement strand
GTGTAGATATGCCGCCCATCCTTGATGCTTCTCATGACCTGTCACACGGACAGGTCGAGGAGCGGAAAGGAAGGGCACAATGGCTGCCAGAAATCATCACTCAGCGCGCGCGAAGAGAGCCGTTCGACTCGGTGATCCGCAGCTGGATCGGTACTTGGAGTTCGTGGAGTCTCGAGCGCGGCACAACACGCTGCTCGCCACGGCCTCGGACCTGAAAGCTTTCTTCGCCGTCGTCGACAAGCGGCCGACGGAGGTCACGCCGGCCGACGTGCTCGGGTTCATCGCCGAGCAGCGCAAGCCCAAGGGAGACGGTCGCGTCGTGCGTCTGGCCGCCGGCGGGTCGGGACTTTCGGCCCAGACCATCAAGCGCCGGCTGTCGTCGGTGTCGGGGCTCTTCAGCTACCTGGTGCTGTGCGGGGACGTGGGTGTGAACCCTGTTCCCCGGGGACTGGCCTCGCGGCGCGGCGGTTCCAAGGGCCCGGCGCTCATCCGAAGCCCCCGGATGCTGCCCAGGATCCTGAGCGCTCCGGAGGTGAACGCACTCATGGCAGCGCTGCGCACCCATCGCGACCGAGCCATGGTCGAGGCCATGGTCCTCGGCGGACTGCGGCGCTGCGAGGTGCTGGGCCTTCGCTTCGAGGACCTGCGCGCCGGAGAGCACCAGGTGTTCGTGGCCGACGGCAAAGGCGGACATCAGCGGCTCGTGCCCATGTCGCCTCGCTTCTTCCGTTCCCTCGGTGCCTATCTGGACAACGAGCGGCCGGCCGAGGCGAGGAGTGAGTACGTGTTCGTGGCGCTCAAAGGAGTGGTCCGTGGCCAGCCACTCGCCGACGACGGGCTCGACAAGATCGTCATCAACGCCAAGAACCGCGCCGGACTGGCGCACTGCACCTGTCACGAGCTGCGCCACACCTGTCTGACGCGCCTACGAGAGGCGGGCATGGCCTTAGAAGCCATCCAGGCCCAGGCCGGGCACCGATCCCTCGACTCGACCCGGCTCTATCTGCACCTGGCGAATGACTGGCTGGCCGCCGAGTACCTCCGGGCCGCCGCCATCATCGACGGGCACGTGACCGACGAGTTCGAGGCGGTGGCCAGGTGAGCGCCCCTGCGGCGGTGGCCGCCGGTCTCGCCCCCTCAGCCTCGGAGCTCGAGTGGGACGAGATCAGCCGGCGCGCTCCCAAGATGGCCGTCACGGCCCAGCGCTATCTGGAGCAGGTCAGCCTGTCGCTGCGACCCTCGTCGGTTGTGGTGACCGATGCCTCGCTTCGGCTCTTCTGCCGTTATCTCGTAGAGGAGCACCCGAGGACCAAGAGCTTCAAAGCCGTCGGGCGCGAGCAGATCGAGGGCTACAAGAGCTACCTGGCGAAGCGGCGCACGCCGAGAGGAACGCTTCCCAAGCCCAATCACCGGCGTCATCGCCTCGGGATGCTGCGGACCTTTTTCGACCGCATCATCGAGTGGGACTGGCCAGACGCCCCGCCGCGCATGCCCATCTTCGTGAGCGACCTGCCCAGGCCGGACGAGCCGTTGCCCAAGTTCTTGGACGACGCCGAGGCCACTCGATTCGCCCGCTCGGTGACCGCCGAGTCCGATCCACTGCGGCGGCTGGTGTTGGAGTTGCTCATGCGAACCGGCATGCGCGTGGGTGAGCTGTGCGCCTTGGAGTGCGACGCCGTGGTGCAAATTGGAGACGGCTTCTGGATCCGAGTGCCGGTCGGAAAGCTCCACAACGACCGCTACGTGCCGCTGCACCCCACCCTGCTGCCACTGCTCGACGCCTGGCGGGAGAGCCATCCCGACAACGGGCTCGGGCTGCTACTCACCAACGACGGCCGGCCCTTGAACCGCCACGCGGTGACCCGCATGGTGAACAGAGCCGGTCGGCGGGCAGGCATCCGCCACATCCACCCCCACCAGCTGCGTCACACCCTTGCCACCCAGGCGGTGAACAGGGGCATGCGACTGGAGGCCATCGCCGCGCTGCTCGGCCATCGGACCTTGCGCATGACGATCCGCTATGCCCGGATCGCCAATCGCACTGTGCGAGACGAGTACCAGGCAGTGACAGCCAAGGTGGAAGCCCTCTACGCCGACCAGATGCTCGGGGCCGAAGACGAGGGTCCCACCATGCGCCGGGTCCGGGCCGAGCATCACCGCATGCTCGGAAACGGCTGGTGCACGAGGCCGGCCGATCTGGACTGCAGTTTCGAGGCCATGTGCGAGGGATGTGCCTTCTTCGCCACCACCGTCGAGTTCAAGGACACCTTGCTCGCCCAGCGCGACCACGCTGGCGCCCACGGCCAAAGCGCCCGCCAGGGTCTCTACGAGCGGCTGGTCGAGGGCCTCGAAGGAAGTGGGTCATGACCGAGTTGGACGACTTCGACGAGCTCTCTGAGCTGGTGGCCGACGAAACCCGCGTCGCCGTGGACGACGCGATCGAGATCATCGGCCTGGTCCAGCGGTTGCCTGTGGACAGCTACGCGGCGAGGGACCTGCGCGCCGCGGTCATGCTGGCAAAGGCTGCACACTCCAGGCTGTCGAGGCTCGTGGCCGACGCACGCGACGAGGAACTCTCATGGGCCGAGATCGGTCGCATCCTCGGCACCGGGCGGCTGTGGGCTGTGTGTCGCTACGGGCCGCTGGTGCGACGAAGGAGGACGACGCTGACACTCGACTGATGACCACCGGCCGCGGTCGCCGGGGACGTCATGTCCCCGGCGATGGGCGGCATATCCCGTTGTTACTTGACAGGATGGGCGGCATAAGTGCCGGTCCTGATCGGGCAACAATCGCGAGCATCGGGGACTGCTCGAGCTAGAAAACCTCGCCCGGTATCAGCGTTCGAAGGCGACACCTCTCGCAGCCCATCGGCCGCAACCAAAGCCCTGACGACGAGTTGGTCACTCGCCGACTGTTCTGAGCGCCAGCTCAGGTCGAATGTAATTCCTTGGGCGCAAGACTACGGCCGAGCAACGCAGCCGCCTCGCGGTCACGCTCGGGGAGGGCGTGGCTGTATACCCGAAGTGTCATGCTCGGGTCGGCATGGCCTAGGCGCCCCGCCACGGTGCGCACGTCTTGACCGCCGGCGATCAACTGAGTCGCCGAGAAGTGACGAAGAGCATGGAGATGGGTGCTCACCCCGGCCGCCTTCGCTGCCCGGATCATCGCCCTGGTCACGAAATCCGGGCGCAGCGGCTCGGATCCGACAGGCGATCGGCTGAACATGAAGGCATCGGCAGGGATCTCGAGCCCGAGCTGATCAGCAAGGGAGTCCGCCGCCGCCCGATGTCGCCGAAGCACTTCCAGACCGAAAGCATCGAGACTGACCGAGCGCTGCTGGTGGGTCTTGGTGGGTTTCTCGCCCCACCCGCCGCCCATCGTCTCGTACACCGAGCGGGCAATCCTGATGACGCCAGTCGACTCCTCCAGGTCGCTCCACCTGAGGGCACAGAGCTCCCCTCGCCGGGCCCCCGAGAGCGCGGCAAGCAGGAGTAGGCAGGCCACCGCTGGCTCCGCCTTCTCGGCCTCCATGACGATGGCTCGCACCTCTGCGGGGTCTGGTGCCTGCACCTCACGATGGTGCAACGGCGGGGGGGTGGCGTCCTCGGCGACGTTGGCCAGCACCATCTTCCACTTCCGGCCTTGATGGAGGGCAGCGTGCAATAGGGCATGTACCCGGCGGACGCTGGCGGGCTTGAGGCCGCGACCGCTCAGCTTCGTGTACAGCTGATCCAGGTGGCGCGCCGTGAGCTTCGACAGCCGGATGTGGCCCAACTCTGGGCGGACCACCTTCTCAGCGAGGCGGTGGTATTCGCGCATCGTCGTAGGGGAGCGGCCGAGGGACTCCCTGTGTTCGAGCCACCTGTCGAGGAGCGTTCCCAAAGTGGCGGCTTCCAGGTCGACGTTGCCTTGTTGGACTTGGGCGATCAAACGCGCCAACTCACGATCTGCCATTCGTACGCCAGCACCTGGCCGGGGATCAGGAGCGCGGACGGTGCTGCTGATCTGAATCGGGGTCCCGTTGGGCCGGCGGCCGGCGAAGACCCGCACCCGCCACACACCTGGCGCGATCTCGGTCTTCGTACCCCTCACGGGAAAGATAGTAGCCTTGGAGTAGTCCGAGCCTCGCAGAACCATTCGACGCAAGCCGCTGAACTGGACTTTCGGGTGCGCCCCGGGGGATTCGAACCCCCAACCTGCGGATTAAGAGTCCGTTGCTCTGCCATTGAGCTAGAGGCGCACGGCGAGTGTAGGCGACGCCGCGCCGACGCGGAGCGGTGGAACGACGACGCGATTTGGGGTGACCGAGGGGACTTGAACCCCCGACCTCCAGGGCCACAACCTGGCGCTCTAACCAACTGAGCTACGGCCACCGTGTGCACCACAGCATGACACACACCGCCGGCCAGCTCCGCTGCTTCAGGGCCGGCGAGATGTACCCTTGGCTGCGGGCTGGCCGTCGCTGCGACCACCTGGCCCCCGTAGCTCAACTGGATAGAGCGGGTGGCTTCTACCCACCAGGTTGCGGGTTCGACTCCTGCCGGGGGCACGTATCACCAGCTGAGAGGGGGTGTGCTCTCAGTGTTCGTCTCGTTTGGGCGCGATCTGGGCGCGATCTCTCCGTAGGTTGCTGGTTGAACGGCACCACTTCGGCCGGTGCAACGAAGTCGGCGAGCGCGTCGGCCAGCACTCGATCGCGGTCGCTCGTTGCGTGTTGGTAGGTGAGCGCCGCCTTCGGTGACGAGTGTCCAGCACGCGCCATCAACTCGGCTGTCGTTGCACCTTGCGTGGCGAACATCGTGAGGTGGAAATGGCGCAAGTCGTGGAAGCGCACCTGCTCGAGTCCTACCGTCTTGCGGGCACGGCGCCATTCTGCCTCGAGAAAACGTGGCCGCAGAGCACTGCCGGCGGTCGAGACGAACAGCGGTGCATCGGGGTGCACATCGACGTGGACATCGAGGTGAGCAAGGACGATGGCCATGGCCGGTCTGGGAAGATGCACGAAGCGGGCACCGGCCCCAGACTTGGGCGGGCCGTAGACGACCTCGCCGGTGTGCAGTTCGTGCAGTGTCCGCTGCACGGAGATGCCACCGCCCACCTCGGTCACGTCCCGGCGCTGGAGGCCCAGGATCTCGCCTCGGCGCAGTCCGCCCCAGCTGGCCAGGACGACCGCCGCCCGGAGGGGCTCGGTCATCGCCGCCGTTAGGGCCTCCACCTGGGCGACAGTGAGCATGGGCCGCTCGGGGGAGCTGTAGCTACCGGCTCCCATGATCCGACAGGGCGAACGGGCGACCAGGTCGTCTCGGACAGCAGTGTTGTAGATGGCTCGCAGGAGACGATAGGCGTTGCTGGCGCTGGCTGGGTGTTTCGCCGAGAGCTGGCCGTACCATACGCGCACTGAGCTAGGCAGCAGCTTGGCCAGTTCGGTGCGACCGAACGCCGGTAGGAGGATGCGAGTCAGGAGGCCGCGGTATTGCTCCACCGTGCGCGGTCGGATGTCGGTCCGGCTTGCCAGCCAGATCTGGGCGTAATCGCCGAAGCTGATGCGTCCAAAGCGCGGATCGATCCAGGCTCCCCGCCTGATGTCTGTCTCCACACACGAGAGGTAGGCCAGGGCGTCGGCCTTCGCCGAGAACATGATCGGAGCGGTGTGACGTGTGCCGTCCTTCCAGTACGAGGCCTCCCAGTGTCCCGAGCCCCGCTTCCTGACGCTGCCGAACTGTCTGCGGCTCATGATGCCCACCTCTTGCCGGTGCGCCCAACAGTGTTGCCGAAGGCTGTATCGAGTGCCGGCCCCACCTTGGCCTGCTCGAGCCAGGCGTCGACGTCTGTGGGATCGAAGCGCACCGAGCGGCCGACCTTGAGGAACGGGATCCGCCGCTCTGCGACCAGTCGCCGGACGAAGCGCGTGGTCACGTTCAGCCGACGCGCCAAGGCTTCCGAGTCGAGGAGCTGGCTTTGGGCCTGGGAGTCCGTTTGCCGCCCGGCGCCCTCCCGGGGCCTTCGCCCCTGCGGGCCGGGCCCCGGGCGCCGGG
>DAIPIC010000154.1:0-6240 GCA_036771025.1 Solirubrobacteraceae bacterium | reverse complement strand
CGATGACCGGGTGCGGCTTCGCCCACAGCCTCTGCCGTCTGAGCGCCCCGGACGAAAGTGGTCAGGTACTGCTCCACGAGCAGCCTCCCATCCGCGTCGTGCGTGTCGGCCTTGACCGTGACGGTTACGCCACTGGAACGAGGGAACAGGCCGATGGGCGCGGCGCGGGTCGAAACCGTGCTGCCGGGCTGGATCGGGGCGTGGAAATGGAAGTCGTGCTCCCCGTGGAGGACCATCATCGCGAGCTCGGACGGGATCACCTTGAGCCCCGCCTGGCCGGCGACTCCGAACGCGGGCACGATGGCGAACACAGGTGGGGCCAGATCGCCGCTGGCGTGGGCGCCGATGTGGTCGTTGGTCGCCGCCGCGTACTGCTTGATCCGTTCACGGGTCACCTCGAACTCGGCCGGGTCCGACCACTGGCCGATGGCGTCGCTGTTGAAAGCGGGTGCAGTTGTGCTCAACGTCGGTCCTCCACTCGGGACCCGTACCCTACCCCCATGAGCCTGACCGACGACCTGGCGAACTCCGTTCCGTTCGTCGCCGAGCTGGGGATCGAGTTGCTCGAGGCCACGCCGGACGTGGTCCGGGCCAAGCTCGAGTGGGCGCCCGAGCGCTGCACCGCCGGCGGAGTGATGCACGGAGGCGCGCTGATGGCCCTGGCGGACAACTGCGGCGGGGTCTGCGCCTTCCTGAACCTCCCGGAGGGCGCGCGCGGGACCGCGACGATCGAGTCGAAGACCAACTTTCTGCGGGCAGTGCGCGAGGGGGCGGTGACCGCCACCACCAGACCGCTCCATTCGGGACGCACGATGATGGTCCTGGAGACCGAGCTGACCCGCGATGACGGCAAGCTGGCCGCCAAAGTGACGCAGACCCAGGCCTTTCAGTACGGCTAAGCCGACCGCCTAGCATCTGGGGGGATTTTCAAAGTATTTTCAGAGTCCCGTTCCTATCTTGTGGTCGTTCATAAGAAAAGGCGGTCGTGATGCGGTTCCTCAGGACGACTTCGACTCAACGGCTTCTGGCCACGCTGGCCGGGATCATCATCGCCGTCGGGGGCGGTACCGCGATCGCGGTGGCGGCTTCGAGCGGCGGCCCCGTACCCAAGCCACAGAGGCTGGCGAGCGCGGTTCACTCCGCGCTGACCGCGCCCACGGTTCCGGGTATCAGCGCTCGCGTCACGTTCACGAACCACCTCATCGCCTCCTCCAACATCCAGGGCTCCGACCCGCTGCTACAAGGCGGATCGGGCCGGGTGTGGCTCTCGCCCTCAACCCACCAGCTTCGGCTCGAGCTCCAGTCAGATAACGGCGATGCCCAGGCGGTGGTCTCCGGGGGCCACTTCTGGGTCTATGACCCGGGAGCGAACACCGTCTACGAGGGAGCGGTCACCTCCCACGCCACAACCAAGCGCGCGGGCGCCCGGCACGAGACGGCGCCATCGGTCAGCCAGATCCAGAGCGACCTGAACAAGCTGGCCCAGCACATCAACTTCTCCGGCGCCGTCCCCAGCGACGTCGCCGGCCACGCCGCATACACGGTGCGGGTCTCGTCCAAGCACGACGGCGGCCTGCTCGCCGATGCCCAGCTGGCATGGGATGCCGCTCGGGGCGTGCCGCTGCGGTTCGCGGTCTATGCCCGGGGCGACAGCACGCCGGTGCTCGAGCTGAAGGCCACGCAGATCTCCTTCGGCCGGGTTCCCGCTTCTGACTTCGCGCTCAGGCCTCCCGGCAACGCCAAGGTGGTCAGGGTCTCCACGCCCGCCACCACCACCAGCCACCAGGCGCGCAAATCCAAGAAGCACACCGACGTCAGCGGCCCGGCCGCAGTTCAGCGTCACCTGCACTTCACGCTGGTCGCTCCCTCCACCCTCGTCGGGCGACCGCGGCAGTCGGTCTCGCTCCTGGACTGGGCCGGGAGCCCGGCCGCGCTCGTCACCTACGGGCAGAACCTGGGCGGGATCGCGGTTATCGAGCAGGACGCGAGCAAGGCCCACGGTCTGCCGTCGGGCACCACGAGCGGCTCCGGTGACCACGCTCGCGGACTGAGCCTGCCGACGGTGTCGATCGACGGCGTGACCGGCCGCGAGCTCGACACCGCTCTGGGCACCGTGATCACGTTCACGCGCGGGAATGTCGCGTATACGGTGCTCGGCTCGGTCCCGGCCGCAGCGGCCGAGGCCGCGGCACGGGCTCTATGACCGGCCCGCCGCCGGTGGAGGTCCGCGGGCTCGTAAAGAATTACGGCGGCCTGACAGCCGTGGCCGGCGTCGACGTCACGGTCGACGTCGGCGACGTGTACGGGTATCTGGGCCCCAACGGCGCGGGCAAGACCACCTCCCTGAGGATGATGCTCGGCCTGATCCGGCCCACGGCTGGCACCGTCCGGCTGTTCGGGCTCGACCCCTGGGAGAGCGTGCGGGCCCTCGACGGCGTGGCGGGGTTCGTAGAGGCTCCGACCTTCTACCCGTACCTTTCGGGCAGGCGCAACCTCGAGCTGCTGGCGGCGTTCGACGGCGACGGCGCAGTGGAGCGGATCGGGGAGGCGTTGGCACGAGTCGAGCTCACCGACCGCGCCGGCGACAGGGTGGGCGGGTATTCGCACGGGATGCGCCAGCGGCTGGGGATCGCGGCCGCCCTTCTGCGCGATCCAAGGCTGCTGCTTCTAGACGAGCCGACCACCGGCCTTGACCCCGCGGGCATGCGCGACATGCGGGTACTGATCAGGCGGCTGTCGCAACAGGGGATCACGATCGTGCTCTCCAGCCACCTGCTGGCCGAGGTGGAGGAGCTCTGCAACCGGGTGGCAATCATCCAGCTGGGGAAGATCGCTTACGAGGGAGAGATCGCGGCGCTAAAGCGCAGCGCCGGGGCTTCCTACTCGCTGTCGACCACCGCTGACGATCGGGCGGTGGAGGTGGCGCGCGCACAGCGGGGAATCGAGAACGTGCGTCTTCATCAAGGACAGGTGTGGTTCAACGCGGGCGGCGAGGACGCGGTCGCGGAGCTCTCTCAGGCCTTGGTCGAGGCCGGTGCGTTGATCGTGTCCCTGACGCCCCAGACCGCGACCCTCGAGCAATTGTTCTTCTCGCTGACGGAGGGTCCGGAGCCCGGCGCCGGCGGCTCGACGGCGGTCGAGGAGGAGGCCGCGGAGGTCGCCAGATGACCGCGGGAGTTCTGGGCCGAGCGGGGCGGGCATCGGTGCCCGGCGTCCTGACCGTATACCGCTGGGAGCTGACCAAGCTCCGGTTTCAAAAGCGCACGTATCTCGGCCTGGGGGCCGCGACGCTGGTGCCGATCATCTTCGTCGTGGCCGTCCACTTCCGGCCCGATCGGCGTGGCGGAGAGTTCGCCTTCTCCTCGTATCTGACGAAGAGCGGGCTCGCCTTCCCGCTGGTGATCCTGCTGTTCGGCGCAGTGTGGCTGTTCCCCCTGATCACCGCACTGGTGGCGGGCGACATCATCGCCTCCGAGGACCACAACGGCACGCTCAAGACGATCTTCACCCGTTCGCTCGAGCGCTCGCAGATCTTCTTCGGGAAAACGTTGGCGGCGGCGACCTATGCGGTGGCGGCAATCCTCATTACGGGAACCGTGGCGATTGCAGCCGGCAGCATCCAGTCCGGATTTCATTCCCTGCAGAGCCTCTCGGGAACGATCGTCTCGGCACCCAAATCGCTCGGTCTGGTGTACGCCAGCCTGCTCGTTTATTTGATCCCCATCGCCACGATGGTGTGCATCGGCCTGATGCTCTCGGCGGTGACGCGCAACAGCGCCGCGGCTGTCGTGGGAACGCTGATGATCTCGCTTCTGTTCCAGCTGATCGGCGTGCTGCCGGGCACGGGGACGATCCGGCCGTATCTGCTGAGCACGCAGTTCAACGCCTGGCAGGGGCTGCTGCGGACACCGATCGACTTCTCGCCGATCGTCCGGGCGGCGTGGGTGTGCGCCATGTACGGGGTTCCCGCGATCGTCGCGTCATTCCTCGTCTTCCTGCGCCGCGACGTCGCTGGTGGCTGACCCGACGCCGCGGGACGACGTTCACAATCGAGCTGCCGCTAGAGGACGTCAGTGCCCCGGAAGGCCTCGCGTGGCAGGGAAGCGATCGATGAGTGAGTGCGGCGGCGCGAGGTCCACGCCGTCGGGGTTGTTCAGGTAGCCCGGGCCGGTGCCGGATACGCCGGTGTGCCCGTACTGCCAGACGACCCGGTTGGTCTTGGGGTCGACGACGATCACGCGGTGGTTGTAGTCGTCGTTTGCCAGCACATCGCCGTTGGGGAGTGGGAGCGCCAGCGACGGGTGGTTGAGCTCGTCTGGACCCGACGGGGCGTAGCGCCACAGGACATTGCCGTGTGCGTCGAACTCCATAATCGCCCCGGGCTGCTCGTAGTCGACCGTGAGGTAGACCCCAGGGCGGACCTCGTTCGTGTCTGACGGATAGCCGAATCCCTGTGGGTTGGTGGTGGACGTCAGCTTGCCGTTGCGATCGAACACGTCGACCCAATCGCCGTTGATCTCGGTGACGACAACGCCGCCGCCGGAGGTCGGGAAGGCGCCGTTCGGAGAGCCGAACCCGTTGGGGGGATCGTGCGAGCAGCTCCCGATCGCGCCCATCTGCGCGACCGGCCGCTGGAGTGGGGCACGGAGCTGGATCAGCCTGCAGTTCTTGATGTCGGCGGAGATGATCGTGCCGTCACGCAGCTGAATAGCGTCGTCGGGGTTGTAGACGTAACCGGGGGTCGAGCCTGGCACGCCGGGGTGGCCATAGCGGTAGGTGAACGTGTGGCTGGCGGTGTCGATCACCGAGATCACGAAGTCGTCCTCCTGCGTGGCGATGATCTTCCGACCGCCATCCGCGTAGAAGGCGTCGTCGGGAACCTGGAAGGTCTGGCCTCCACGGAGGTCGCCGGAGCGCGGGAAGCGCCAAACCACTTTGCCCTTGGGCGTGACCTCGAGCAGGCGGTTGTTCAGCTTGTCGGCTATCAGGACATTGCTCGGTAGCACCGAAGGGTCGGAGCCAGGTCGCAGGTACGGAGTGCCCTTCGTGGGGCGAGCACCGGTGCCACCGCGTCCGCGCGTCAGCTCGACGATGTTGTCGACCACACCTCCCGTGCCGCGGCCCCCGGCGAGCATGATCGTGTTCGCGATTGCCGCTGCTGCCGAGTCCGACAGCGGCTGCGGGAGCTGCCCGGCAGGTGCCGTATTGCCGGTGTGCGGGTCGATGGACACGATCTCCCGTGTCGGATTACCGTTCGCTCCCCGCCCGCCGATCAGGAACGCGAAGCCGCCGAGCGTGGCCGCCGCCGCGTGCGAGAGGGGATGGGGCAGATTCCCCAGTGGCGAGACCTGTCCGCTCTTGGGGTCGAACAGGAGCACCTGAGCGCTCGGGCCGCGGGGGGCGTCACCGCCAGCGATCAGGACCTTGCCGTCGACCGCGGTGACCGAGGCGTACCGAAGCGGCTGTGGCAGCTTGCCCACGGTTCGTGCCTGGGTGCCGGGGCGCCAGGCGAGGATCGTGTCGAGTGGGACCTGGCCGGTGAAGCCCCCGACCAGATAAGCGGTGCCGCCCACGGTCGCGGCAGCGAGGTCTGAGCTTGGCTGGGGCAACGAACCGGCGGGTTGGCTCTGACCGGTGTTTGGGTCTACGCGCACGATGCTCGAGACCGACGAGCTCTCACTCCCGCCTCCGAAGAGATACACGTTCGGTCCAAGCGCCACCGCTGCGGCGTCGTGCACGGGTGCCTGCAGCGCCTGGAGTGACGTGACTTGGCCGGACTGCAACCGCTGGATGCTGGTTCGCGATGTGTCGCGCGAGTCGAGCCCCCCGAGGAGGGTGACGGCGTGCGACGCGGCCACGGCGGCCGTGGCCCGCTGCATGCCGAACGGCAGGCGGCCGGCTACGCGGGCGTTCAGGGACGGCGGGCCCGCTGGGGCGGACGTCAGCGCGGGGCTCGGCGTCGCCTTGGCGCCGCGCCGGGACGAGGTAGCGAGGCCGATGGCAACCGGCACGAGGCTGGCCGCGACCAGCACCGCGAGCCAGGCCGTCGTGCTTGAACGGCGTGAGGGTGGCGCGGCGGCGCTTCGGCGCGATGGGGGAGGAGCCGGGCGGCGGGCTTGAGGCATCGGACGGCCGCCCCTGGGCGGCGGTCCGGCGGCGCTGCGCAGGGGCGGCGGAGTGCGGCCGCCGCCGGGTGGTGCGGCGCCTGTGGGCCGTGCAGCGCCTGTGGGCCGTGCGGCA
>DAIPIC010000153.1:0-6414 GCA_036771025.1 Solirubrobacteraceae bacterium | reverse complement strand
AACCCAAGTGCCGGGAGCGCCCGCTCGACTGCCTGGCCCTGTGGGTCGAGAATCCCGCGCTTCGGCCGGACCAGCACCCTGGCGCGCATCAGGCCCCGGTGCGCTTGAGCCACTCGGCGAATGGCTCCCCGGTGAGCCGCTCGTAGGCCTCGATGTACTTCTCGGTCGTGCGCGCGACAACCTCCTCCGGGATCTCCGGGGCCGGGGGCGTCCGGTCCCAGCCGGTCGAGGAGGCCCAGTCGCGCACGAACTGCTTGTCGAAGCTGGGCTGTGAGCGGCCTGGCTCGTATTGATCCGCGGGCCAGAAGCGCGAGGAGTCGGGGGTGCAGACCTCGTCTCCGAGCGTCAGCGTCCCATCGCCGTCGAGCCCGAACTCGAACTTCGTGTCGGCGAGGATGATCCCGCGCTCCATGGCGTGCGCGGCGGCGTGCTGGTAGACGGCGATCGAGATCTCGCGCAGCCGATCGGCCAGGCCGCGGTCCCCGACCAGCTCCACCGCGCCCTCGAAGTCGATGTTCTCGTCGTGGCCTTCCTGGGCCTTGGTGGCCGGGGTGAAGATCGGCTCGGGCAGCCGGTCGGATTCCCGCAGCCCGGCCGGAAGCCCGATCCCGCAGACGGCGCCGGTGCGCTGGTAGTCCTTCCATCCGGACCCGCTCAGATACCCCCGCACGACGCACTCCACGGGGAGCATCTGCAGCTTGCGGACGACCATTCCCCGTCCGTGCACCTCCTCGGGAACTCCATCGGTGAGCGAAATCACGTGGCCCGGGACGATGTCGGCCGTCCGCTCGAACCAGAACGCCGACAGCCCCGTCAGCACCTTCCCCTTGTCCGGGACGGGGGTGGGATGCACGACGTCGTAGGTCGAGACGCGGTCGGACGCGACGATCAGCAGCTGGTCGCCGAGATCATAGATTTCGCGCACCTTCCCGGAGGCGAGCAGCGGCAATTCGTTCAGGGCGGTCACGGGAGCGATCCTAGCGGCAGGCGCCGACGCAACTTGGCGCCGTCGCGGCTCGTTGATCAGGAGCCCAGCAGGCCGGCCAGCGCCGCCGCGTTGTTGTGCTCGGTGTCCCTGGCGGCGAACAGCAGGGTGACGGTTCCCTTCCGGGCCCGCCCGCGCAGCTGCTGAAGCTGCTCCTCCTGCCCCTTAAGCTCCTCGGCGTAGCGCTGCCTGAACTCCTCGAAGCGGTCGGGGTCGTGCCCGAACCAGCGACGTAGCTCGGCGCTGGGCGCGAGGTCGCGAGCCCACTCGTCGAACTCCGCGTCCTCGCGGCTGACGCCGCGGGGCCAGACTCGGTCGACGAGCACCCGGTAACCGTCGGATTTGGCAGCCCGGTCATAGATCCGTTTGATCTTCACGGCCATCAGCCAACGGTGGTTGCTACCGGCGTGATCTCCTCGAGCCGACTCATGATCTCGTCGGCATAGCGGACATAGGAGCCATAGTCGAAAATCGCGTCCAGATCCAGTCCGGCGCCCGCTTCGTCGGCCGCCAGGAGGTCCCGCAATGACGTTCGCTCCTCAAGGGCCCTCCGGGTCAGGCGCTGAACGATCCGGTAGGCGTCATCGCGGCTCTCACCCTGCTGGACGAGCGCCAGCAGAACCCGCTGGGAGAAGATCGCACCATGGGTCAATTCCAGGTTCTCGCGCATGCGCTGCTCGTTGACCACCATTCCGTCCACCAGGCCGACGGCGCGATGCTGGAGGTAGTCCAGCAGGGTCGTCGAGTCGGCAAGAACGATCCGCTCGACGGACGAATGCGAGATGTCGCGCTCGTGCCACAGCGCGACGTCCTCCAGCCCGGCCTGCGCATTTGCACGCAGCACCCGGGCCAGGCCTGCGATCTGCTCGGACTTGATCGGGTTGCGCTTGTGGGGCATGGCACTCGAGCCTTTCTGACCGGTGGCGAAGGGCTCCTGAACCTCAGAGATCTCGGTCTGGGCAAGCAGCCGGAGCTCGGTTGCGAACCGCTCCAGCCCCGCACCGGCCAGCGCGATGGCCTGCAGGAGCTCTGCATGGCGGTCGCGCGACACCACCTGGGTGGAAACCGGCTCGCGCTCGAGTCCCAGGCGGCCCAGAACCCGCTCCTCGAAGTCCGGCGAGGTCGCAGCGTATGTCCCGACCGCGCCGGAAATCGCTCCGACCGAGGCCTGGGCGAACGCCCGCTCCAGGCGGTGTGCGTTGCGGTCCGCCTCGAAGGCGTAGGAAGCCAGCTTGATCCCGAAGGTCGTCGGCTCGGCATGGATCCCGTGCGTGCGACCGATCGTGAGAGTGTGAGCGTGCTCCCGGCCCCGCGCCGCCAGCGCCTCTACCAGCCGGCGCGAGGCGGGCAGCACGACCTCGGCCACTCCGCGCAGCTGCAGGGCGAGTCCCGTGTCGAGCACGTCGCTGGAGGTCAAGCCGTAGTGGATCCAGCGGCCAGCCGGCCCGGCGGACGCGGCCAGCACGTCCACGAACGCCGCCACGTCGTGGTCGGTCACGCGCTCGCGCTCGGCGATTGCATCGACCGTGAAAGTGGCGTTGCGAATCGCCTCGAGCTCTTCGGGCGTGGGCCCCTCCATCTCCTCGCAGGCCGCCACCTCGACTGCGCGCATGGCCTCGAACCGCGCGTGATCGGACCAAATGGCATCAAGCGCGGGACGCGTGTAGCGCGCGATCACGCGGTCACTCGATCTTCAATCGGCGGTTGCCGGAGGAGACGTGCGTGGTCCCACCAGACCACACGAGCGAAGTCCTGACCCTCACCGTGACGGCCTTCCCGCCCCGGAGCACGGCCGACACAAATCCTGGCACCCGGCCGCTGACGAGCTTCGTCTGACCTGCCGGGATCGAGACGTACGCGAACAGGACTCGGAGCCGGCCCGCGGGGCCGCCGGAGGTGGTGCGGAAGCTCCCCGAGGTCAGGACCAAGACGGTCCCGGTGCAGCTCGCCCCCGGAGGCGCCAGGCAGTTGATCGGGATGCTGGCCCTCCCGGACCGATTGACAGACGCCAGGAAGCCGATGGTCGTGGGCGCCGTGACGATCGAGAACGTGCGCGGCGAGGTGGCCGCGGTGTGGCCGGCGTCGTCGGTCTGCATCACCCGCACCGTGTAGGGACCGTTGGGAAGACGGCGAGGCCAGACCCCTGACCACGACGAGCTGCGGACCGGGAGGTGCAGCTTTCCGATCACGTGGCCCTTCGCCTTCTTCCCCTTCCAGAGCTCGACCACCAGCCTCGGGTTGTCGCCCAGCGCCGTCCCCGCCTGTCCCAGGAACGTCACCCGGGAGCTCAAATCCCACCCTCCCTTGGCCGGATAGTTGAGCGCCAGAGCCGGGCCGTGGGCCTTGACCCGGAAGGTCATCGGGCTGCTGAACCCGCGGGTGGTGCCCGCGGCCTGGCCCGCGACCGCGGTGTAGCGCCCGTCCGCGAGCGGGGAGGAGGCGCGCACCGAGAAGCTCCCGTCGGAGCTGACCGAGCCCTGGTCCTCCTGCACCACCTGACCGGTTGGAGTGGATCCCGAGAAGATGTCGACGCGCACCGACCTGGCATCGATTCCGCGAGTGCCGGCCCTGCCGGTGAACGTCGGGGTCGACGTCAACAGCGGCTTGGAGCCGAGGGAGTTCAGAGCTATCGGTGGCGTTGTGATGTTGAGGTTGAAGCTGGCCGGGGTGCTGTAGTTAGTCTGCCCCGCCGGGTCATCCTGGGCGGCCTGGACGGTGTACAGACCGTTTGCGAGCGGGCCGCTCGGGATGACCGAGTACGAGCCGCCGGGGCCGACGGTGGCCGTCAGGGTCTGCACCACGCCGCCCGCTGTCGAGCCGCCGGAGAAGATCCGTACCGTCACGTTGCCTGACGCGTTGAAGGCCGTGCTGGCTGTGCCGGCGAACTGGGGTAAGCCGTTGGTGAATGTCGAGCCGTTCGCAGGGCTGCCGAGAGACACATTTGGGGTGCCTGTGGCGATGGTGAGCGAGACGTCCGCCGTGCAGCCGACAGCGCCGTTGACGGTCAGGTTGATGGAGCCCCCTGGGGGCAAGACGTCTCCCGCCCCCACCGGCGTCGTCCCGGCCACCGCCCCACTGGCAAGCGTCTGGCCGTTGCTGTCCGTGAGGCTCCAACTGGCGCAGACGCCGCTCCCGGCGCTCAGATTGACCGAGCCCGCGATCAAAAACCCCTGCGTCTGGGCGAACGGGTCCTGCCAGCCGAGCGTAGCCGTCTGAGCGACCCCCGGGACGTGCATCTTCAGGCTCCCGCCGCTTGCGGATATCGAGCCGCCGCCCGGGGCGCTGTAGGACCATGATGGCTGCCCGTACTTCTGCTCGGGATTGGCTCCCGTGAAATCTCCTGGCTGATTCCAGCTGTAGCTCCCGGCCATCGCCGCGCCGGGCGCGCACAGGGCAATGAGCGCCACGGCGCCCACGAGCGAAGCGATCCATCGGATGCGACCCACCGCGCTAGAGCGTACCCAGGTCCGTCGCTGGATGAGGCAGGCAGGCGCCGGTCAGCCTGCGGACGTCTCGGCGCTTACCACCTCGGGCTTCGCCACGCGGCCGCGGATGAGATCGGCTGCTCGCTCGGCGATCATGATCGTGGGGGCGTTGGTGTTGCCGCGGATCAGCGTCGGCATTACGGAGGCGTCGACGACGCGCAGGGATTCGAGCCCCAGAACCCGCAGATCGGAATCGACCACGGCGCCCATCGCGCACGTCCCCACCGGGTGGTAAAGCGTGGTCGCGTTGCGCTCGATGTGGGCCATCAGGCTGGCGTCGTCGTCGCCCGCCGGAGCGGCGTAAGCCCCGCTGGTGACCGCGCGAAGGGCCGGCTGCTCGGCGATCTCCAGGCAAGCCTTAAGCCCGGCCAGCATCGTCGTCCGGTCCTCCTCGGTCATCAGGTAGTTGTTGAGGATCCGGGGCTTTGCGCTCGGAAGGCGCGCGCGGAGCTTGACGAACCCGGTGCTGGTCGGACGCAGCAGACAGGCCGATAGCGCCCAGCCGTCCTCGAGGATCTCTCCGGCGCCGGCCTCTGGGAACAGGACCGGGATAAGGTGGAGCTGGATGTCGGGAGCCTCGAGGCCATCGCCGGCGCGAATGAAGCCGCCGGCCTCGGCGAAGTTCGACGTCAGCGGCCCGCGTCCCTCACCTTGCAGCAACGCCAGATTCTGTGGATCCTCGGCCGTCAGCAGTGACGGCTCGCTCGTCCGGTAGGTGATCCAGGCCGCAAGATGATCCTGAAGGCCCCGGCCCACCGGGAGCTCGTGCACTGGAGGGATCCCCACCAGCTCGAGCTCCGGGGCCGGCCCGACGCCGCTCAACAGCAGAATCTGCGGGCTCTGGTAGGAGCCGGCGCTCACGATCACCTCGCGCCCGGCCCTAATCTGGTCAAGCTCGTTTCGTTGCTCGACCTCGACGCCGAGGGCGCGGTCGCCCTCCAGCAGGACCCTGGTCACGTGGGCGCCGGTCAGAACCGTGAGGTTCGGTCGTTCCATCGCCGGATACAGGTAGGCCACGGCGGCCGAGCAGCGCATCCCGTCGCGCTGGGTGACCTGGTACCAGCCGACGCCGTCCTGCTGGGCACCGTTGAAGTCTTCGTTGGGCGGCAGCCCCGCTTCCACGGCCGCCTCGATGAACGCTTCACAGGTCCTATAGCGAGAGCGGTTCTCGCTGACCCGCAATGGGCCACCGCTGCCGTGCAGCTCGCTCGGGCCGCGCTCGTTGTCCTCGGACTTGATGAAGTAGGGCAGCACGTCATCCCAGCCCCACCCGTCGAAGCCCAGAGACGCCCAGCCGTCGAAGTCCGCCCGATTTCCACGGATGTAGACCATGGCGTTGGTGGAGGAGGAGCCTCCCAGCGTCCTGCCCCGTGGAAGGTGCCGCTGGCGGAATCCGAGGCCAGGCTCGGGGTCTGACATGAATGCCCAGTCGTATTTGGTCTGGCCCAGTGCCAGACACCCGGCCGGGAGGTGTACCTCCTCTGCGGCATCCGGTGGCCCGGCCTCGAGCAGGCAGACGCTGACTTCGGGGTCTTCTGACAGGCGGGCGGCCAGCACGCATCCCGCGGAGCCCGCTCCCACGATCACATAGTCGTACTCGCCCATCTCGCCCTCCCTCGTTGCCACCGTTGGCCCCCCATTCTCGATGGGCGCGCTTCCGGGGTCAAGCCAGGGGCTCGACAGCCGGCGCCGACCATGCTGTTATCCGTTCGTGGCAACCGATGAAGCCGCGGTGGGGAGCGCGACGGCGACGGAGCCCCGGGCAGGGCTGATCGACGATGTCAAAGACGAGCTCCAGTGGACGTTCAGGGGCCGCAAGGGCTGGCTGCTCGGCATGGCCTTCAACCTTCTCGTGGCGGTAATCGTCATCGGCTACCAGCGCTACGACCCTCATGTGTCAGGGGACCTCAAGATCGCCAACATCGGCATCGCGGTCGTGGTCTA
>DAIPIC010000152.1:6178-6558 GCA_036771025.1 Solirubrobacteraceae bacterium | reverse complement strand
ACCAGCTCGCGGTCCTTGACCTTCACCGGCTTGTAGATCATCGGCAGCGCGGCCGACGCGCCGACCGCGGTCGAGATAGGCACGTCGTCCCAGTCCTGGGCGCCGAATACGATCCGCTCACAGGTGTCGAGGTCGGTGGCGGCTAGATACAGCTCGTTATCCAATAGCCGGAAGTCATCGGTGCGGTCGGGATCGGATAGGACGCGCCGGACATAGCGCTCGACCCCCTCGGTGGAGTAGAGGCCCGACGGCAGCATGTCCGCCAGACCGACGACCAGGTCCATCGCCGAGATCTGGCCAAGGTCGCGCACCAGCGCGCGCAGCAGCCCCACCAGCCGCCACGGCATCAGGACCCCGCGGGCCAGGAACTCCGTGTAGTT
>DAIPIC010000152.1:0-6168 GCA_036771025.1 Solirubrobacteraceae bacterium | reverse complement strand
GGAACGGACGCAGATTCTCGTGTTTGCTGAGGATCAGCGCGGCGATGCCTGAGATGTGCGGCGTGGCGAAGGAGTTGCCGGTGGCGCGCATGGACGTGCCGCCGCTCCACGCGAGGTTCACGTTGACCCCGCGGGCCAGGAACTCCGTGTAGTTGGGCTTGAGCAGGGAGCCGACGTGCGCGTCGGGGAACGGCGTGGGCACCTGCTGGACGATCACGCGCATCATCTCCTCAGGAGTGATGCCGTTCGCCAGCGCGGAGGCGACGAAGCCTCCGGCGCTCGTTCCGACGTAGACGTCGAACTCGTTCACGGTGCGATTGACGGACAGAAGATCCAGCGCGCGCAGCGCTCCGATCTCGTAGACGCCGCCGGTGAATCCCCCTCCGCCGAGCACCAGGGCCGACTTCGAGCGGCGAGGGCGGCCGCGCCCTTTTCCTGTGCGCTGGCCCGGTTGCCGTCCTGTGGCGGCGGTATCGAGCTTGACGACTCTGCCCATCGGTCCCGGGCGATTGTAGGGCGGTACGCGTTGGGCGGCTCGAGCGGGCGCCCCCGCGGGATCCTCTGAAAGCCGCAAGGACCGCATCTTTCGCCGCTTCGGACTGTTAGGTACGTTCGATGCTCGGGGTCCGCAGCGGACTGGCCGCGCTGGTTGTGGGGGTTTCAACCTTTTTCGGAGCCCCGGTGGCGCTCGGTGCCACGCAGCAGCAGTCACTCGCTCAGGCCCTGAGCAACGGCATCCAGGCGGCCCGCGGCGCCAGCTCGGCGTACGTCGTCGACCTCGACACCGGCGCGGTCCTGTTCAGCTCCGGAAGCCAGGTTGGGCACCTGCCGGCCTCGGTCGAGAAGCTGTACACGACCTCCACCGCACTGCTTCGCTTTGGGCCGGCGACAACGTTCGCGACGCGCCTGCTGGGAAGCGGCTCCTCCCGCGGTGGAACGTGGCACGGCACGCTGGTCCTACGGGGTGGCGGCGACCCGACGTTCGGATCAACCAGCTTCGATCACGCAAACTACGGTGGCAAGGGGGCGACGATTCAGCGCCTGGTGCGGAACCTGATCCAAGGGGCGGGGATCAGGGCCATCCAGGGACGCGTCTTGGCCGACGGATCGGTCTTCGATTCAAAGCGGGGCACGCCCGCCACCGGGTATCGACCGTCGATCGACGTGGAGGGGGCGCTCGACGGGATCGCCTACGACCGCGGGTGGCTGACCGCCAGCGGCAGCGTGTTCCAGGCCCGGCCGACGTTGTTCGCCGCCCAGCGGCTGGTGGATGCGCTCCGCGCCGCGCGAGTGCGGGTTCCGACCAGGACTCAGGTGGGCTCCGGCATGGCGCCGGGTGGCTCTAGGCCGCTGGCGCACGTCAATTCGCCGAACGTCGCCACGCTCATGGCACTGACGAACACGCCCTCGGACAACTATTTTGCCGAGACGCTGCTCAAAGACCTGGGTGCCCGCTTCGGAGGACGCGGCTCGACGGCGGCGGGCGCGGCCGTGGTCCGGGACGAGATGGCTCGGATGTTCGGGATCCACCCGGCGCTCAACGACGGATCGGGGCTCTCGCGGTATGACTCGACCACGCCTCTTCAGGTCGTGACGCTGCTTCAGAAGATGGCCGGCAATTCCGCGTTCGTCAATTCCCTGGCAGTGGCCGGCGAGACCGGGACGCTCGCCGCGGTCAATCGAGGGACGATCGCCCAGGGCCGCTGCCGCGGAAAGACCGGGACGCTGCGCGACGTCGCCAATCTAGCCGGGTACTGCCGTGCCCAGGACGGTCACCTGCTGGCGTTCGCCTTCCTCTCCGACGCTATCTCCAACCCCGATTACGTCCACAAGGTCGTGCATCCGAGGATGATTAGCGCGCTGGCGGGTTACGACGGATAGCGTCGCGGGCGAGCACCGTCAGGGCAGCAACTCGCGAAGACCCCCCTCGTCGAGCACGTTCACCCCGAGCTTCTCGGCCTGGGCCAGCTTGGACCCCGGGCTCTCCCCGGCCACGACGTAGGCGGTCTTGCGCGAGACCGAGCCGGTCACCTTTCCTCCGGCTCGCGTGATCATCTCGGTCGCCTGCTCGCGGGTCAGGGTCGGCAGGGTGCCTGTCAGCACGAAAGCCTGGCCGGCCAGGGGCCCTTCCCCCGGCGGCGGGCCCTCCTCTTCGAACCGCAGGCCTCGGCCCCGCAGGTCCTCTATCAGCGAGCGCATCTGCGGGTCGGCGAGCTGCGAGTGGATCAGCTCTGCCATCTTCGGTCCAACGCCAGGAGTCTGTTCGATCTGCTCCGGGCCGGCTTTCAGAAGAGCCTCGATCGAGCGGAACTGCTGGGCCAGCGCACGCCCGGTGACGTAGCCCACCTCTTCGATTCCAAGCGCGTACAGCACGCGCCCGAACGGCTGGTCTTTGGATTGCTCGATTGCATCCACGAGCTTGCGCGCCGACACCTCACCAAACCCGGTCCGCGCCGCAATTTGCTCCGGCTCCAGCCGGTAGAAGTCGGCGGCCGTCCGCACCCAGCCCAGCTCCATGAACAGGTTGACCTGCTTTTCGCCCAGGCCGTCGATGTCCATCGCGCCCACGAAGTGCTTCAGCAGCTGCCACCTGCGTCCCGGACACTCTCGGTTCGGACACTTCGTGAACACCGAGCCGTCGAGCTTTACGGTCGCGGTATTGCAGATTGGGCAGCGCTCCGGCGGCGCCGGAGCTGGGGGTCGGTCGCTGCGCTCCGCCACGTGGGGAGCGGGCGAGAGCACCTGAGGGATCACGTCCCCGGCCCTCATGACGATCACGTCTTCGCCGGGGCGGATGTCCTTGCGGCCCAGATCCTCCTCGTTGTGCAGAGTCGCCAGCTTCACCGTCACCCCTCCGACCTGCACCGGCTCCAGCATGGCGTACGGGTGCAGGTCACCGAACTTGCCGGGATTCCAGCCGATGTCCTTCAGCTCCGTGACTGCGGTTGTCGGCGCGAACTTCCACGCGATCGCCCACCGAGGCTCTCTGCCAACCACCCCAAGGCGCCGCTGTAGCTCGGCGTCGTTGACCTTGACGACGACGCCGTCAATCTCGAAGTCCAGCGAACCGCGACGCTCCTCCCAGTCGCGGCATTTGGCTACGACCTGCTCCTCTTCCTGCAAGAGAACAACGCCAGGGTGAACCGGAAAACGATGCTCGCGGAGCCACTGAAGCGCGTCCCAATGCGTCTCGAAATGAATCCCGTCGGTGGCTCCGACCGCGTAGGCCCAGAAGGACAGCGGCCTATCCGCCGCGAGCTTGGGATCGAGCTGGCGGATCGTGCCCGCGGCTGAGTTGCGGGGGTTCATGAAGGTCGAGAGCCCGGCCTCGGCGCGGCGCTCGTTCAGGGCCGCGAAGTCTGGGAGCGACATGTAGACCTCGCCCCGCACCTCGACCATCGCTGGGGGCTCGCTGGCCTCGAGCCTGAGCGGAATGGCCTGGATGGTCCTCAGGTTGTGACTGACGTCCTCGCCCACCTCGCCGTTGCCACGCGTCGCGCCGCGCTCGAATTTGCCGTCGCGATAGATGAGCGAGATCGCCAGCCCGTCGATCTTCGGCTCCACCACGAACTCGAACCTGGGATCCGCGATCCCCTCCCTGGACAGAAAATTTCGCATCCGCTGGATCCAGGCTCGGAGCTCGTCCTCGGAGCGGGCGTTGCCGAGCGAGAGCATCGGCTGCGGGTGGGAGACCTTGACCAGGTCCGAGACCGGCTCGCCCCCGACCCTCTGCGTGGGCGAGTCCGGGGTGATGAGCTCCGGATGCTCCGATTCGAGCCCCCGCAGCTCGTCGAGCAGCGCGTCGTACTGGTCGTCACCTATCTCCGGATCGTCAAGGACGTAGTAGCGATGGCCGTGGTATTCGAGCTGGCGCCGCAGCTCGGCCGCGCGCTCCGCGGGAGACGCTGCGGGAGCGGCGCGTTCGGCGGAGCTCATCTGTCGGGACTCACTCCTTCCACCTCGGTTGCGGCCGGGGCGACGAGCCGCTCCAGGTCGTAGCGCTGGAGTGCCCCCAGGCCCTCTCGATCGGTCAGGTCGAAGTGGAGCGGGGTGACGGCAATCTTGTTTTGAGCAACGGCCGCCAGGTCGGTCCCCTGCTCGTCGCGCTCGTAGCTGGCATCGCCATAGATCCGGTACAGCCGGCGGCCTCCCGAACCCTCATCGATCAGGGTCAGCTCGTCGCTGTAGACCCGCTTTCCGAGCCGAGCGACCTCCACTCCCCGCGCCTCGCCCCCGGGCACGTTCACATTGAGCAGGGTGCCGCCGGGCAGAGGCACGCTCTCGAGCTCGGCGACGAGCCGAGATGCGAACGTCGCAGCCACCGTGAAGTCGAACCCGCCCCCGGCGCGGAAGTCGACCTCGCGCCCGCCCGACTGCTGGGACACGGCGATCCCGGGCAACCCGAGCACGATCGCCTCGAGCGCCGCCGCCACCGTTCCCGAGTAGCTGATGTCATCGCCGAGGTTGGAGCCGTGGTTGATGCCCGACACCACCAGCTCGGCTTCGAACCCCTCGATCAGCCCCAGGCGGGCCAGCCTGACGCAGTCGACCGGGGTGCCGTCGGTGGCATAGCCCACGCTGCCGTCGCCGAAGTCGACCTCCTGCACCCAGAGCGGACGTCGGGTGGTGATCGAGCGTGCCATGGCCGAACGGTTGCCATCCGGTGCGATCACGGCCAGCTCGATGCCTGGCAGCTCGAGCAGGCGCTTGCGCAGGGCCTGAAGGCCCTCGGCCTCGATCCCGTCGTCGTTGGTAAGCAAGACGCGCACGACGGGTGATGCTAGTGAGCGGCCCGGTCTCAGCCCGTCAAGGCCATGTGACCGCCTCGATCTCGCGCGCAGACCTCGAGCGCCCGGGCAATGACGACCGCCACGGCTAGGGGCTCCTCGAGCAGCTGCCGGTATGTGATGCGCACCACCCGGTACCCAGCCGCGACATGCGCTGCGTCCCGGCGACGGTCTCGCTCGAATGCACGGCGGTGGCTGTGAAACGAGTAGCCGTCGACCTCGACGATGAGCTTGTGCTGAGGCCAGCAGAAGTCGGCCGGCCACCCGTCGATGCGAACCTGCGTCTGCGGGACCGGAAGCCTCGCTTGCCGGATCAGGCCCAACATCCGCCGCTCGGCCTCCGATTGTGTCCAGCGCGGCCCGGCCTCACGATCGACCTCCGCTCTCAACCGTCCCGCACCGGGCCGATTCCGCCCTCTCTCAAGCGTCCCGTGAATCTCGGCGTCGGTAACCAGCTTCAGCGCGTAGGCCTCGGCGATCGCCCGCTCGAGCTCGTCGGGTGGGGCTGTGGCGGCGTAGTCGAGCAGGGTACGGGCGGGAGAGGTGACAGGGATCCCGTGGTTGCGACTCCAGTCCGCTTGACCCAGCTCCAGCGCTCGATGGACCACCAATCCAGGCCGTGACCTGCGATCCCCGCCAACGAGCGTCACGTGTACCTCGTCGGCCGGCGTTGGCGCCAATCCCCAGAGCGCGGCCGCGGAACGGTGGCTGATCAGCGAATTGGCTCCGCAGGCGAGCACCGCCGCCAGTTCGGCTGCCCGCGGAAGTGGGATGTGATGCCCAACCAGGTAAACGCGGCGATGGACCCTGTGCAACGTACCGCGCTTCACCCGCACCTCGATCCGGCCTCGATTGATCCCGACCGCCTGGAGCTGGGCCGTGGTGATGAGCCCAAGTTGTTGGCTCGCCACCCAGACCGCCGCTCGGTCACCGGCCCCATTCGCCTGCACAAATCCCCAAAGCTCGCGGCGCGAGACCAGCTTGGGGACATATGCAGCTCCTGGCTGCACGGGGCCCCAAGCGGGCTCGTCGATTCGTGCTTTGGGAAGTTGCGCATGCTCGCGAGCGGCCATCCATGGTTAAAGAGCACCGGCGAACGGAACCCCACCCCTTCTCACCTCCAGCCGTTACACGCCCGACACCCTCGCAAGACTTTCGTCACACGTCGGGGTCATTCCGGCGAAGCAAGCACCCGCTCTCCATACCCCACTCCCGCCAGATACAGCCCGTGCGGCGGGGCGGTAGGCCCGGCCTCCGAGCGCGGCCGCCCAGCGAGCAATGCCCTGAACGACTCCAGCGACCGACCCCCCGCGGCGACCTCGAGCATCGTTCCCACCAGCACTCGGTTCATGTGGCGCATGAACGCGTCGGCCTCGATCCA
>DAIPIC010000151.1:0-6583 GCA_036771025.1 Solirubrobacteraceae bacterium | reverse complement strand
GGGGGCCCCCCCCCTCCGGCGTGGGCGCCGCCCGCCCCCGCCGTTTGCACCGTGGCACCGTGTCCGCCCGCTCCAGCCTGATCGCCTCCGCCGCCGGTCCCACCGCCGGCTCCCTGGCCGCCCCCAGCGCCTCCGGCGGCGTAGATGCCTCCTCCCCCGCCGCCGCCGCCTCCGGCCACGACCAGCCGGGAGCCGAGCGTGCCGCCCGCGGACGGACAGCTCGTGCTGGACATCGAGCACGTGCGCACGTCGGACGCGCCGCCGCCTCCGCCGCCTGAGCTCGCCGGCCCCGAATAGCCAGGTCCGCCGCCATTGAACGCCGAGCCGCTGGAACCTGCCGCGAGACCGGGCCCGCCCACCTCCACATACAGGGTCTCGCCTGGCGTTACCGACACCAACCCGTTCACCAGCGCGCCTTTCCCGCCGCTCCCTCCACTGTCCGCCCCCGCCGCCCCCGGAGCCCCGACCGCAGTGACCTGGATATAGCTGATCCCGGAGGGGACTGTGTACGTCTGCTCCGCGCCCACATGGGTGAAGATCTGAGGCCCGGGGGCGGACGCCGCCCCCGCGGGGGTGCCGGCCAACGCGACAGCCCATATCGCCAGTACCCCAATTGCGGCCGCGGCCTTCCCCACCCCCGGGATGATTTCACGGCCGGGTCCGGTCGCGTCGGGAAGCCGATTCACTACGTTGCAAGCATGGCCCAGGAGGCGCCCGAGCGCATCGTGATCCAGGACCCGTCCCCGGCAGTCGACGACGGCCGGTTACCGGTGCAGCGCCGCGTGGGAGACCGCGTCCTGGTGGAGGCCGACATCTTCCGTGAGGGCGGTGACCTGCTGCGGGCCGTCGTTCTGTACCACCCGGGGCAGATGAGTCGTCCGCACCGCGAGAGGCACCTTTGGCGCGAAGCGGAGATGCGTCCCATTGACGGGCAACTCGACGGCATTCGCTGGGCGGGGAGCTTCGAAGTCGACCGGGTGGGAACCTGGACATACACGATCGAGGCCTGGATCGACGTGTTCGGCACCTGGCGCGAAGGGCTGGCGCACAAGGTGGAGGCTGGTCAACGCGACCTCAGCAGTGAATTGTCGGAGGGCCTGGTACTGCTGCGCGAGGCCGCCGACGTCGCGGAGGTCGAAGGCGATCGGGCGGTGATCGAGCACGCGCGGATTGCGCTCCAGGACGCGACGATCCCCGCGAGCGCCAAGGTCCAGGTCGCGCTGGGCCCGGAGCTGTTCGCGGCGGTCGCGCGGACGCAGCCACGCCACGGCAGCGTGGTCCTCGAGAAACCGCTCAGAATCGAGGTTGACCGCTGATCGCCGCACGCGACGAGTGGACCGTTTCGCCTGGCGCGTTTTGAGCGGGCATGACGTTGCCGCGTTCGAGCGGATAGGGTGACGCGCTTTAGATGCGCGTCCTATTGATCTCATGGGAGTACCCCCCGGTGATCGAGGGTGGTCTCGGGCGCCACGTGCGCAAGCTGTCCGAGAACCTCGTCCGCGAGGGAGTCGACGTGCACGTGCTGACGAGAAGGGGCGGGCACCTGCCCGCCGAGGAGCTGCGCCACGGCGTCGTACTGCATCGCGTCCGGGAGCCCCAGTTCCCCAAGGACGTGAACGCGTTCGTGCGCTGGGTCGATCACATGAACGCGGATATGAGCGAGCTCGCCCGGGAGCTGTGCGAGCGGTTCGAATTCGACGTCGTCCACTCTCACGATTGGCTCGTTGCCAGCGTCGCCGAGGCAGTCGCCCAGGGCATCGGTCGCCCCTGGCTGGTCACGGTTCACGCGACGGAGTACGGCCGCCATCAGGGTCGGGTCCAGAAGCATCCGCAATCGCACATTCACGACGTCGAGCAACGGATGGTGAGGCGCGCAGATCACGTGATCACCTGTTCTGAGTACATGCGCGGCCACGTGGCCAGCGCCTTCGGGCTATCGGCGAATCGCATCACGATGATCCAAAACGGGGTTGACCCCAGCGACCTCGAGCTCGTCCGCGACGACCTGGCTGGCCTGCGCAGCCGATTCGCCGGCGCCGATGAACGGCTGGTGCTGATGGTCGGGCGCCTCGTGTACGAGAAGGGATTTCATCTCGCGCTCGACGCGCTGGCGCCCGTCATCCGCCGGCTGGAAGACGTGAGGTTCGTGGTCGCGGGCACCGGCACAGCGGAGACCGAGCTCAAGCGCCAGGCGCGACGTCTGGGATTGAGCCGGTACGGCACGTTCCTGGGCTGGGCTGGCGACGACATGCTCCACTCCCTGTACCGGGTCGCCGAGGTCTGCATCGTGCCATCGATCTACGAGCCATTCGGGCTTGTGGCGCTCGAGGCCATGGCCTCCGGGTGTCCATGTGTCGTGGCCGACACTGGCGGATTGCGCGAGGTGGTGCCCGCCAACGGCACAGCGGGCCTGCGATTCCGCTCGCGGGATGCCGATGCATTGGAGAAGGTGCTCGAGGGAGTGCTGACCGACGAGCAGGCTCGCGCCCAGCTGGTGGCCGAGGGGCGGGAGCACGTCCTCCGCTTCGGCTGGCCGGATATGGCCCGGCGGACGCTGTCCGTATACGAGGCGCTGGCGTCGAAGACCCCGTCAAGGGCGTAGAGCTTGGCCTGTGGAGGACCGTTTGGCGGCGTCCGCGGACGCCAGCGCCGGGGAGCGATCTGGACGCTCGCGGCGGCGGTGCTCATCCAGCTGCGATCGTTCGCCGCCCTCGAGCGACAGATGCATGACTCGGGCGGGCCGGGGATCATTCCGTTCGAGCTGGCGGGCACGGCCGAGCGCGCCAACCGGATCATCGACGCCTGGGGTTCAGATGGACGACGGGCAGCAAGACGCTCGCTTCTGCTCGACTACGCGTTCCCGCCGACGTATGCCTGTCTGCAGGCCCTGGGCTGTACGGCCACAGGCGATCGGTACAGGGCGGGCGGGCGCAGCGCGCTCGCGGCGGGCGGCGGTCCGCTGGCCTGGGGCCAGCTGGCGGCCGCCGGGTTCGACTATGTCGAGAACACTGCGCTCTTGCTGATCCTGGCCGGACGTAACGGTCGGCTCCCGGTACTGGCACGCCGCGCGGCGCTGGTCAAGTTCGCCCTTCTGTTCGCCGGCTGGAGTTACATGCTGCTCGGTGTCACCGTGCGCGGCGAGCGCGGAGCTACCCGCCGGCCCTGAAGTCAGCTCTTGCCTGCGGGATAGAACCGCGCCACTCCCCGTAGCAACACCGAGCGCGGAGTGTGTTGGCCGGCCAGGGCCGTGAGGCGATTGACCGCACCGGGGATGACGACGCGGTCGTTCTCCTCCAGTCCACGCACGCCGGCCTCACCAACGCTGTCGGCATCCGCCCACAAGAACGATGGGGTGCTCGACTCGACCTCCTCGATCCCGGCCACACGCGCGAACTCCGTCCGCACCGGCCCGGGGCACAGAGCGGTCACCGCCACCCCAGCACCGCCCAGCTCCTGGTGCAGCGCCTCGGTGAACGACAGGACCAGCGCCTTCGACGCGGCGTACGTGGACTGCCCGGGAAGCGGCTGGAAGGCGGCGGTAGAAGCTACGTTTAGGACCGCCCCCCGCCCGCGATCGACCATCCCCGGCACGTACCGGCCGCACAGATCGACCACGGTCTCGCAGTTGAGCGCCAGCATCTCAAGCTCTCGCTCGCGCTCGAGACGTACAAACGGCGCGGCGCTGCCGAAGCCGGCGTTGTTGCACAGCACCTCGACCGTCAGGCCCAGGTCGTCGAGCGCAGCTGCCAGATCGTCACGGCCCGAACTGCACCCGAGGTCGTGGCAGAGCACCTCTGCCCGCGTCCCATGTCGTTCCCCCAGCTCGTTTGCCAGCTCCTCGAGCCGCTCTCGCCGCCGCGCGACCAGCGTTACGCCGTGGCCTCGCTTCGCAAGCGCATGGGCCAGCGCCGTCCCGATGCCGGAGGACGCGCCCGTGATCAAGCACGTAGAGGCGGGTGCCGGTGGCGGAAGCGCGATGTGCCCAGACTACCCCCAACCGCTCCTCGTCATGGCGCTCGCGGACGTGCATGTCGGGGCGTGGCATAGGCTGTCGGTCCTTGCAGTTGCCCGCCGATACCGCCTGCACGACAGACGCAGCTCGCGCATGCCTGGGGGAGCTGCGCACGCTGTCCGGCGAGACGGATGGGCCGATGGAGCGCCACGGGCTCAGGGTCTACGAGATCGCTCGCGAGCTGGCGCGCCTGCGCGGGCTGGACGTCGACATCGAGCTGCTGGGATGCGTCGCCTGGCTGCACGACGCCGGCCTGTACCCGGGGGCGGCTTCGGCGGACACGTACGTCTTGGACGGGCGGCGGTTGCTGGAGCGGGTCCTGGCTCCATTCGGCTGGTCAGCCGAGCGAGTAGCGCTGGCCGGCGATGCCGTTGAGCGCCACCACGAGCTGCGGCCGCAGTGGAAGCGGGGCGCGGAGGTTGAGCTGATTCGGCGCGCCGATCTGATCGACGTCAGCGGTGGGGCGGTCCTGTTCGGCCTCGACCGCCCCTGGCTGCGCGACTTGTTCGTGCGGGTTCCCCGTGCCGGCCTGGGGCGAGAGATCGCGCGACTGGTGGGCGGCGCGCTCCGCCACCGGCCGCTGACCATGCTCGAGATCTTCCGACGGCCCTGATAGCCGCCGCCCGCCGAGAGGAGGCATCCCCGGAGAGCCGAATAGGCGCTCATCGTGGAATACCAGCGATTGCTGTACGAGCAAGACGGTCATGTGGTGACGCTTACCTACAACCGGCCGGATCAGCACAACGCGATCGACCGGATGATGAATCGGGAGCTACACCACGCCTGGCAGCGCTTTCGCGACGACGACGACGCGTTCGTGCTGGTCCTGACCGGGGCGGGCGAGGAGGTGTTCAGCGCCGGCTGGGATCTGCAGGACGCTTCCGAGATGGCCGAGCTCGGGGACTGGGACAGGTTTCGTCGCGACATCCACAACGTCCCGGGGTTTTGCGGCTACACCCGGCGGTTTGACGTCTACAAGCCGGTGATCGCTGCGATCAACGGCCACGCGTTCGCCGCTGGTCTGGAGACCATCCTGCTTGCCGACATCCGGATCGCCGATGAACGGGCGGAGTTCGGCGCTCTGGAGCGGCGATGGAACATCGTTGCCGGGGACGGGATGACGGTTCGCCTGCCGCTGGCGGTGGGCTTTGCTCGAGCGATGGAGCTCATCATCACCGGTCGGCGAATCGACAGCGCGGAGGCCCTCTCGATCGGCCTCGTCAGCGAGGTGGTGCCGGCGGGCCACGCGCTCGAGCGTGCGCAGTCGCTGGCAGGCGAGATCGCAGCCCTGCCGCAGGGCGCGATCCGCAGCGACAAGGAGAGCCTGGTGCGCGGCGTCGGGCGGACCTTGGAAGAGCGCATGCGCATCGAGACCGAGCTGATCCTCTCCATGTTCCACCGACGCGACTCCCATACGATCGGCGCCGCGGCGTTCAAGGAGCGGACGCGACCAGTGTGGCCCCACCACGGCCTGTAGACCGCGTGCGGACCCAGCCGGAGGTTGTGGCGCAACAGGCCGCAGCGATCGCCGCGGCCTGGTCGCCGCGAGGATCACCCGCCTCGTGGCGATTGACGGCGGCTCAGTTCGGCGCTCTGCGCGACGACCCGGACCTGCTCGCGATGGCCTCCACGATCGCGACCGACAGACTTCCTGCGCTGCTGTTCTCGGCGGCGGCCACGGCTCTCATACTCGAGCGCGAGCCCTCGCCACTGCGGGACTCGTTTCCGCGAATCGGAGGGCCGCAGCCGCCCCTGAGCCCCAAGTTCGCCGAGCAATACCGGGCGTTCTGCCTCCTTCACCGCGACGAGCTCCTGAAGCTCTGCGAGGCCCACCGCTATCAGATGAATGAGGTGGGGCGCTGCGCGGACCTGATTCCGGCGCTGGCGCCGGCCACTGCCGAGGGCCGCGAGATGGTGCTGATCGACATCGGCACGGGAGCGGGACTGGCGCTCCACCTCGATCGCTACAGCTACCTGTTCCGCGGACCGCAGCCCGAAAGGGTCATGACGGTGGGCGACGACGATTCGATCGTGGTGCTCGAGACCGAGGTGAGAGGGTCGTCACCGCCGCCGATCCCGCCCGGTCTTCCCAGGATCGTCGACCGGATCGGGATCGATGTGGAGCCGCTCGACCTGTTCGATCCCCAGGTCAGCGCCTGGCTCGCGGCCTGTGTGCCCCAGGAGAGCGGCGCGATTACAAGGTTCCGGCGCGCCGTCGAGGTCGCGGTTGCCAATCCCGCGCGGACCGTGCGCGGAAATGCATGCGACGTGCTGCCGGTCATCCTGGAGGCAATCCCGCCCGGCCCGCTCGTCTGCCTCGTGGATACCTACGCTCACGTCTTCTTCCCTCCCGACGAGCTTGCCCGGTTCCACGCGATCGTCGAGCGGTTCGGGGCGAGCCGTGACCTCGACTGGATCTCGGTGGACCCGCTCGTGCCTCTGGGCGGCGCCGCGGACCGAAGCGTGCTCGATATCCCCGTGCCGCCCGGACTCCTCGAGCGCAACCGGCGCCAAGGCCTGTTCGGATTGATCGGGCGGATTCAGTACCGGGAAGGCAAGCGGACGGGGTCG
>DAIPIC010000150.1:0-6717 GCA_036771025.1 Solirubrobacteraceae bacterium | reverse complement strand
GACTTCAGCATGTCGCAGATCGCGTTGTGCTCGGAGGCGAACAGCGTGTGCATGACCGACAATCCGACCCAATAGTTGTCGTTGAAGCCGGTCAGGTCGACTCCGTCCAGAGCCTTGTTTGTCTCCTCCGGTAGGCGCCCGTCCTCCATCGCCAGCTTGCCGTCCTCGCCCGAGCGCAGCTGGCGATTGCGTTCCTCGGTGGAGCCGTAAAGCTGCGAGGCGTCCCACCAGGGGGTGACCTTGTTGACGTACGTCGGCGGGATCTTGCCGCCGGAGTTTGTGGAGTCGGGCGAGGTACGCCGGACCTCCATGACGCCGTCCTCCCACTCGTCGCCTGGCTGGAGCGGAACCTCCATGAACTCGGTCTCGGAGTTATCGCCGTGGCTGAACCAGTCGTGGTTCTGGAACTGAAGCCAGCATGCTGCGAGGAGGTTCAAGGTGGTGGCGGGTTTGAAGCTGTCCCTGTTGAGCAGCTTGTTTGCCACCTCGCGCGGGCTCGGGTCGAGCATCGACTGCTCTTCGGGATAGGTGGCCTCGGGGGGGAGGTTTCGGCCGAAGCGCGTACCGCTCTTGCCCATCACCGGATCCTCCGGATCGGTCTGAGAGCCATCGTAGGTGCGGTACGGCGGTGGCTCGGACACGACCGCGGCGCCGCCGTTCTGAGCCGTCTCGGTGCCGTAGAGGTTGAACTCGCGCAGGTCCTCCCGGAACAGCGCAAGCGCCGCCAGCTGACCCGGAAGGGGCAGCTGCCACCAATGAACGCCCCGCTTGCTCGCCTCGTCGAACACCCTGCGGCGGGCACCGCGCGCCACGCCGATCGTCGCCTCGCCCGCCTTGCCCGCGACGCCTCTGGTTATGTCACCTGGCTTGTACGGCACGCTTGCTCTCCTCCGCTAGACCCGGACAACTCTGGGATCCTTATTAACCCCGAATGGCGCGAGTCTAACCGCGGGGCCCCGTCTCGTGGGCGGGCTCGCTCAGCGCCACCCCCAACAGCCGCTCGAGCTCGGAAATCGTCTGCTCGGTGTCCACGTGATGCACGGTCGCCATGCCCAGCCGCGCCGCGGGATCGAGGTTGAACGGCAGGTCGTCGACGAACACGCACGCCTCAGGCTCCAGGCCGATCCGCTCGGCTCCGAGCTGATACATCTCGGGCGCCGGCTTGCGCATCCCGACCTCGCCTGAGATCACAACTGCGTTGAACAGCTCCTCCAGCTGGGAGCGGTCATAGCGCCGCGTGCCCCAGGAGTTGGAGATCAGACCGGTGCGTATGCCCGCGCGGCGCGCCGCCCGCACGGCGTCCAGCATCGGACGGTCGGGTTTTGACCCCGCGAACATCCGGTCGATCAGCCCGGGCGCCTGCACGCCGAGCAATGCCGCGAATTGTGGTTCGAACTCGTCCTCGTCGATGGCTCCCGTCTCCAACCCGATCAGAAGCTTCCGGCATGCCCGATCGTTGCTGAGCCGTTGCCCGAGGGTCTCCGGCGCCAGGCCCTCGAGCTCGCAGAAGGCGCGGAACGATTGGAACAGGTTGCTGGTCAACACTCCTCCGTAGTCGACCAGCAGGCCGCGGTAGCGCCCGCGGCCGTCAGAGTCCATGCTGAGAGACCTCGACCGCCCGGCGCGCGAGCTCGACTACCCCTTCGCCGAACGTCTTAAGAAATGGGTCGTCGGTGGAGCCTGACACCGCTCGCTTGTAGTTGCCTTCCATGAAGACCACGGCCTTCCAGAGCGCGAGCGTCACGTACCAGGTGAGGGCCTGCATCGACCGCCCGGAGCGCTCCTCGTAGCGCGCGATCAGCTCGGCCCGAGTGGGGAAGCCCTCGAGCTGGGTCACGCTGTGCAGGTTGAACATCCCCACCGCCGGATCGTCTCCCTGGACCCAATGGATCATCATGTAGCCGAGATCGGCCAGGGGGTCGCCGATGGTGGCCATCTCCCAATCGAAGATCGCGATCAGGCGAGCCGGAGCGTCCGGCGCGAGCATTGTGTTCCCCAGCCGGTAGTCGCCGTGCACGATCGTGGCGGGCGGCGACTCCGGCAGGTTGGTCCGCAGCCATTCGCCCACCCGTTCGACTTCTGAGAGCTCGCGGGTCTTGTTGTGTTCCCACAGACCCGTGAAGCGGCGCAGCTGCCGCTCGAGGTAGCCGCTGGGCTTGCCGAATCCCTCTAGCCCGACGGCGCGCCAGTCCACAGCGTGCAGTTCCACCAGGGCGTCGATCAGCTCGTCGGCGATGCGGCCGCGCTGCTCGGGGTTGTCCAGCGGCTCGGGGAGCGTGTCGGTGACGACCGCCCCCTCGAGACGCTCCATCACGTAGAACGGAGCACCGATCACGGAGGGGTCATCACATACCGCGAGCACCTTGGGCGCGCGTACCGGCGTCGGCTCGAGCGCGCGCAGCAGCCGGGCCTCGCGCAGCACGTCGTGTGCGCTCGGCGGCAGCGGGCCTCGCGGCGGACGGCGCAGGACGACGCCCGTGGACAACGAGAAGGTCACGTTCGAGTGCCCCTCGCCGATCGGTGAGGCCTCGATTCCGGCGGGGGCCTTCAGTCCGCTGTCCTGCAGGAACTCAAGCAGGGGCTCGAGCACCAGCAGCGGCTCGCGGGCGTTCTCGGCGCCTTCCGCGTGCGTGCGGACGATGTCGTCGGGGGCGAGTGCGACGCTCATGGACCGCGCAGCGTATCCGCTCGGTCGCAGCCCGGGGAGCCGCTCGGTCGCCGCTCAGGCTGCCAGCGGAGCGGCCGTCCCGGCCCGCAGGACCCGATCGAAGCGCCAGCCGCGCAGCTGGTCCGAGTCGCCGGCCAGCCCCACGACCGTGGCGCCCGTTCGGTCCTCGATGGCGTGCAGCAGCGCTGCCAGCCTGTCGCGTCTGGCGACGCCGGCCTCTGATTCATCCGATCCCCAGTCCGGCGCCCGCTCCTCCAGCAGGACCGTCACGCGGTGTGCGCGGCACTTCCGGAGATTGTCAAGCAGTTCTTGGTCGCCGTCTTCCGGTCTGATTACCGCCAGTACATCGGTCATGGCGCCAGTCTTCTGCGGCTTCCTAAGCGTTGGGTGAACCTGCATGATGAGTTTCGTAGCGATTGGGTGAACGGCCACGGCTACCCTCAGATCGATGCCCGAATTGCCCGAAGTGGAGATCACCGCCCGTCTGATCGGGAAGGCGATCGAGGGCGCGCGTACGAGCTCCGCACTGGCGCCGGGTGTGAACGCGCTCAAAACCTACGACCCGCCGCTGTCCGCCGTCGAGGGCAGCGAAGTGCGGGGCGTCACGCGCCGGGGCAAGCTGTTCCTGATCGAGCTCGAGGACGAGCTCACGCTGCTCGTTCACCTCATGTCCGCGGGGCGGCTTCAGCTGTTCGATTCACCCGCCTCCCTACGCGACCGTACGTCGCGGTTCCTGCTGCGGCTGGACGACGGCCGCGAGCTGCGCCTCAGGGAGTTCGGCTCAAAGCAGCGGGCGTGGGCCAAGGTGCTTCGTGCGGAGGATGTGAATACCGAGGAGACGGTCAGTTCGCTCGGGCCCGAAGCGTGGCCAGACCCCCCTGAGCTGAGGGACCTGCTCGACGCTCCCCGCCCGCTCTACGCGCTCCTACGCGACCAGCATGTGCTGGCCGGGATCGGGCGATCGTGGGTCGACGAGATCCTGCACAGCGCGCGCCTTTCCCCGTTCAAGCGCGGATCGGATCTGGATGACGAGGAGGCCGAGGACCTGCGGAGCGCGATGATCGCCCGCCTCGGCGGGGCGATCGCCCATTACGAGCAGGCGATCGCTCTCCCCATCCCGGACAAGCTGCCGATGCCGCTGACGGTCCACCGGCACAACGGGGAGCCCTGTCCCCGCTGCGGCGATCGACTCGAGGCCGTGTTCTATGAGGACTACGTGATGTGCTACTGCCCGGCGTGCCAGACGGAGGGCAAGCTGATGAAGGACCGGCGGCTGTCACGGCTCTTGAAATGACGCTACAAGCGGGGCGGTAGCCGCTAATAACCTATGCCCGAAAGGCCGTTCAGAAAGTCCACGACGGTCTGCGGATAAGGACCCGAGCAGTTCGGGCACTGCGGGCCCGAAGCTGGATCATTTATCCACCATCCCGTTACGTAGTCCTGGACGGCCTGGGCGGCAGCTAGGAGCGCCGATGCGGGCTGCACATTCCCGTTTGGGTTGGTGCTCAACCCAGACAGCACTACGGCGTTTGGGTTGCCCGCCAAAACCTGTCGAGAAGCCTCTTGCACATACGACTCATAGCTGCCCACGTCTGCTTCGAGTGACTGGGCCTGTATGTCGTAAACATCGACGTACTGGCCCACGGTCTTAGCGATATAGGCCGAGAGGAATCGCTGCCACTGAGGGCCAGTGCCGGGGTTGACTACATCCGCCAGATTGGTTCCAGGGGCCGCTATTAGCAACAGACCTGCGGCATGGGCTGCATTAGCCGCTCGCTGATACCAGTAGCCGGGATGCTGCTGCTGGTTGTACGGCGTGAGACTCCATTTCTCACAGTCGTACATGACCGCTTGAGCGCCGGCAGGCAGGTTTCCGTTATTGATCGCGCTCTCCAGCTGTGTCTCGTCCTGAAAGACGGGCGTGAGGTTGGCGTTGGGGATACAGGGAGCCAGAGAAGAACCCGTCTGATACGTGCCGGAATGGTCGAAGTACACGATGAGATTGGAGTCCATGGCGTCGGTCCGGTTGACAACGGCCGAGTTCACGATGAAATTGGGATTGGTCACGTTGCCCCTTTCGTGGTCATTTGCCGCATGGCACCGGTGCCCCATCGGGTGTTTGCCTGGACATAGGGCAAATCTATGGGGAACGCGTACTGGGGTTCAAGCGGCACGGATCCATAGCCGGCCGGCCGCGGTCACGGGCTGGCGGAACTAGGGCCGCTCGCTACTGAAGGCCTTCGCGCGCCTCGCGCACGAGCGTCACCGCTTCGGGGAACACGATCGCCATCACCGAGCGGAGCTGCTCGGCCTGCTCCGAGGTCGTGCCCTGGATGTTTGCGCGGTTGATCGCGGCAACGGTCAGATCAACCGCGAGCTTGATCGCGTTATCCGCCCAGGCCAGCCGCTGCGCGCCCTGCATCTGCTCGGCAAATTCTCCCAGTCGCCGCTGGAGCTCCTCCGGATCGCCAAACAGGTCGCCAAGGCCGCCGCCTTCCATCGCAGGTTAGGTTAGCGCCGCCGGGCGAGCACGGCGATCGTCCCTCCGCGGCGAGCAACCCCCGCGAACACCTCCGCCACCGCGGCGACCGGCGCCAGCGGCAGTGCGAGCGCTGTGATCATCAAGTCCGGCGAGGCAAGCGGGGCGTTGCGCTTGAGCAGGTTGTAGAGGTAGGACTGGTGTCTGGTCGCCCGGCTGACGAGCGACTGCCACATCCCGAACAGGTTGTGCTCGGCCAGAACGTGGTGGGTGCGGACGGGCTCGAAGCCCCGAGCACGCAGCAGCGAACGGATCCCGGCTGCGGTGAAATGGACGCGGTGCCGCGGGACGTCGAGGTGATACCACCGCGGGCCAGCGAGCCTGGCCTGGGCGCTGGCCAGGTTGGGCACCCCGATCAAGAGCGTCCCGCCTGGGCGAAGCCATCCTCGGGTGCGCGAGAGCGCACTCCCCGGATCGTCGAGATGCTCGAGCACGTGCCAGATCGTGACGGCGTCCAGCGTCCCGTCCGCGACGTGAGCTTGCTCGATTCCGGCCCGCTCGAGCCGGGCGCCCCCACCGCCAAGCGGTGACGGTTCGAGCCCGCGGGCGTCGTATCCAGCCTCCAGGGCGCTGATCACGAAGCGCCCCCGTCCCGCTCCCACGTCGAGCAGCCTGGCGCCGGGTGGAGCCAGTGGCCGGAGCATCGCCAGGCGCTGGCGGTCAAACCCGCGTAGAACCGGCTGGGCCAGGCGATGAAGGCGTGGCGGGTCCACCCGATAGGCGCCTGTTTCGTGTAGCCCGGTCGCGGGCTCACCCAGCGTGACCGCGCCGCGGCAGCGCTCGCAGCGCGCGAGCTCATAGCGCTCGTTGGCGAGGCTCGGCTCCGAACTGGCCACCGAGCACCACCTCGACAGCCGACCGCCGCAGGCGGGGCAGGGGCCAGTCATCGGCGCGAGTGTAGGGCCGTACACTGGGGGCGCCCGATGTCCCCCTCCCAAACAGACGCGGTGCTGCTCCGGCGGGTGGAGCGCGTGATTGGCGCACTCGCCCCGCTGCTCGATCTGCTGCTGGCAGTCGGCGACCGGGCCTCGCGCCTGCTTGAACGGGACGACCGCAGCTACGCCCCGCCCCGGATGGCGCGCGAGGGGGAGTCCGCTCCCCGTGGCCTGCGCCGCCCGGTGGTGACGGCGAGCCAGGACCGCAGGCGGCAGGGCCCGGCGTGAGCGCCATCACCGCTTCCCAGCGGCTGGCCTACGAGGCCCGCGTCCGCCCGCGGCAGGCAGTGGTGGCCGCGGCGGCCGGGATCCTGCTTGTGGTCTCGGCGGCGCTTCAGCTCGCTGGGCCGCACGCCAACGTCGCCGAGCTGACGCTGGGTCTGCTGATCGAGCACAAGCGGTTCACGCTGGATTTGGTCGGCGCAGTGATCCAGGGAATCGGGTGGGCGGCAGTGGCCTGGACACTCGTCTTCCTGCTGGGCGCGGTGCGCGCCAGGGAGCCGCAGGTCCAGCCGTATATCCGCTATCTGGCGCTCGCGGGCGCTCCGTTGGCCGGAGTGGGGATCGTGGGATAC
>DAIPIC010000149.1:0-6913 GCA_036771025.1 Solirubrobacteraceae bacterium | reverse complement strand
CCACCGGGGTGGCCGTCATAGATGAAGCTCGTCGGCCCGCCGGTCTGCGGGTGGGCGTTCGTGGACAGGCCGCCGATGTCCCAGCGATCGCACATGGCGATCAGCGGCAGCACCGCGATCTGGGAGTGCTCCACGGCGTGAAGGGCGCCGAGCAGGTGCTGGAGCGGAAACTCCTCCCCGGCCAGAAGCTCGTCGAGCTCGTACCACAGCGCCCGGGTTTCGAACTCCACCGAGGGGAGCGCCAGCGCGGTGAAGTCGATCACCTCCTGATCCTGGAGGCGCTTGCGCTGATAGCCGAGCACCGTCTCCTCCACCACCACGGACCCAAACGACAGAGTCACCCCCAGAGCTTCGCGGCGCTCATGCAAGCGCTCGATATATGTGATGCTCTCACGCTTGGCCTGCGTGTAGTAGTCGCCGCCGAACGGCTCGAGCAGCGCCCGGCGAGCGGTCAAATCAAGCTCCCGGACCTGGTAGGCGCGGCCCAGGTGCAGGTACACCGCTCCCTCGTGCACCGCGGAGTAAGCCCGCGCCAGCTCGATCGTCCCGAGCAGCTCGCCCGAGGCAGTGTCGGCCAGAGCCACCGTGTCCGCCGTCGCCGAGCGCAGCGCGACCCGCGCCGCCGGGTAGTCGTCGGCGCGCCGGGGCACGAAGCCTCCCGCACGTTCGCGGAGGAGGCCGTCCTGAGCGAGCGCGTCGGCCACAGCCCGCCACGCACCACCGAAAAACGGTGCATCTTGGTCGGTGAGAGGTGCCTCGTGCGCCGCGCACAGCAGGTGCTCGCCGTAGATCTCCGGAGACGCCGGGTCGATGATCGCCGCCTCGATGGGCCGGCGCAGAAACTCCTCCGGATGTCGGCAGAAGAACTGATCGAGGGCATCCTCGCCCGCGATGTAGACGGCCAGCCCGCGCCCGCGCCGTCCCGCTCGGCCCCACATCTGCTTGAGGCTGGCCGCGGTGCCCGGATAGGTGACGCATATCGCGGCGTCCAGGGAGCCGATGTCGATTCCCAGCTCCAGGGCGTCAGTAGCTACGACCCCCAGCAGCTCCCCACTGGTCAGACGGCGCTGGATGTCCTGGCGCTGAGCGGGCGTATATCCGGCCCGGTACGGGGCGACGCGCTCCGCCACCGCCGGCTCGAGCCGCGCGACCGTGTGTCGCAGGATCAGTTCGACGCCCTTTCGCGACTTCATGAAGCAGATGGTCCGCGCGCCCGAAGCAACCAGCTCCGAGAGAAGCTCCGCTGCCTCGTAGAGCGCAGACCCACGGAGGCCGATCGACTCGTCCAGCAGCGGTGGGTTCCAGATCGCGGTGGTCCGGGCCGCGCGCGGCGAGCAATCCCGGTCGATCAGATGAAATCCGTCGAGCCCCGTCAGCCCCTCGGCCAGCTCGACGGGGTTGGCGATCGTGGCGCTGGCGAGCAGGAACCGGGGCGCGCTGCCGTGGATCGCGGCGGCGCGGCGCAGGCGGCGCAGGACGTTGGCCACGTGCGAGCCGAACACACCTCGGTAAACGTGGGCCTCGTCCAGGACTATGAATGCCAGGTTCGCCAACAGCTCGTCCCAGGCGTGGTGGTGGGGCAGGATCCCGACGTGAAGCATGTCGGGGTTTGTCAAGACGACGTTGCTGCGCTTGCGGATCGCGGCCCGCTCGCCGCGGGGAGTGTCGCCGTCGTAGATCGCCGGCCGCAGGAGCCCGAACGCGTGGAGAGCGCGGGCCTGGTCCTGGGCCAGCGCCTTGGTGGGATAGATGTAGAGGGCGCGGGCGTGCCGGTCGGCGCCCAGCACCTCGAGCGTCGGCAGCTGAAAGCACAGCGATTTACCGGACGCGGTGCCCGTGGCGATGACCGTCGGGGCCTCGAAGGCACTGCGCAGCGCCTCTTGTTGATGTTCGTAAAGGGCGTCGATCCCGACCCGCTGGAGACCTTGCCGAGCGGCGGGCCCGAGTTCATCCGGAATCGAAACGGGGCGCGCTGGGCGCCCCCCATAAAAATCTTCGTGCACCAGCCGCTGATCTCCGCGTCCGGTCTCGAGCAACGCGCCCCACGCTTCCGTTTCTCGAATCGTTGACACCGCGGTCCAGTATGGCGTTAGGGTCCGTGGCGAAAACCAACCAGGGGGTTCGCATGTCCGAGGAGAACAAGGCACTCGTGCGCCGATTCATCGAGGAGGTGTGGAACAACGGCAACCTCGACGTCATCGACGAGCTGGTAGCCGAGAACCACGTCGACCACGATCCGGCACAGGCTGGGGCGCCGTCCGGGCGTCAGGGAATGCGGGCGTTCGTAGAGATGTACCGCTCCGCCTATCCCGACACTCACCTCGAGATTGGCGAGGTCATCGCCGAGGGCGACCTGGTCGCGATGACCTGGACGGCGACCGGCACGCACCAAGGGGAGCTGATGGGGATCGCGCCCACCGGCAGATCGGTCACCGTGACCGGGATGGGCGTCGACCGGATCTCTGGAGGCCAGATCGTCGAGAGCTGGGCCAACTACGACGCTCTCGGCATGCTCGCGCAGCTGGGAGCGATTCCCGCGCCGACGGCGGCCTAAGGCCTTCGCCACGAGAGCCCGACGCGGGCGGCCGTTGCTACGGTCGCCCGCGCCATGCGCTGCCTGTACGCGGATCTCGACGGGACCCTGCTCGGTCCGGGAGGCTCGCTGCTGCGCGGCTCCGGCGGACGGTTCGCGCTCGACGGCGTGCGGGCGCTGCAGGCCTGTGATCGCGCGCGCGTCGAGGTGGTCCTCTACTCCGGGCGGCGCCAACAGAGCGTGTTCGAGGACTCGCGCCTGATCGGCTCCTCCTCCTACATCTTCGAGCTGGGGTGCGGCCTGGTCGTGGACGGAGAGCTCGAATGGCTGACCGACGGGATCGTCCCCTCGGAGACCGAGGGCACGATCTACGAGCAGATCGCGCGGTCGGGCGCGCCGCAGCTGCTGTTGGACCAGTACGCCGGTCGGCTCGAGTACCACACGCCGTGGTCGATGGGACGCGACGTCTCTCATCTGTTTCGTGGCTGCGTCGACCTGGAGGAGGTCAGCACGGTCCTTCGAGATGCCGGCTTTGGATGGTTGAGGCTCGTCGACAACGGGATCGTCCACGAGCACAGCGGCCGGATGCCGGGGCTGCCGATCGTGAGGGCCTACCACCTGGTGCCGGCTGGGGCCTCCAAGGCCCGGGCGGTGGCGCGGCACATGCAGGCCCGCGGCTACGGCCCGGAGGACTGCATCGCGGTGGGCGACTCCCGCGAGGACATGGAGACGGCCCAGGTCGTCGGGAGGTTCTGGCTGGTGGCGAACGCCCTCGATCGCGATCCGGAGCTCGGCTCCCGGGCCGGTCGCCTCGACCGCGTGCGGGTCGCCACCGGTGCGTTCGGTGCCGGCGTCTACGAAGCCGTGGTCACGACGCTGGTCGAAGGCTCCTGACCGCAGCCACGAGCAGTTCGACGCAGGTATCGAGACCGATCGAAGTGGAATCGAGCACCAGGTCGTAGAGGGCGGGATCCCGGATGTCCGCCCCATAGAAGTGCCTCACGTAGTCGGCGTGGGCCCGATCCAGTCGCTCTAGAGCACGCTCGGCCTCTGACAGCTCGATCTTCCCCAGCCGGGCCGCCTGGGCGGCGCGCCGGGCGGGCGGACCGTCCAGTCGGGCACGGAGAACGCCGGGCCGATCCCGAAGCACGATTGCTGCCGCGCGACCCAGGATGACGCCCTCGCCGGTCGCGGCCTGGGCCAGAAGCACCTCCTCGGTCGCCCGCCGGAAGTCCTCGTCCACGGTGAGCTCGGGGGTGATCGGCACCGGGGCGCCCACGTCCTGGCCGATGAATCCGCGCAGGACCCGTTCGAGCTTCGAGACGCCCACCCGCATGTCGTGCCGCTCGGCGGCCTCCAGGTCGACATCGAGCCGCGCGGAGACCGCGAACGGAATCGCGCGGTCCAGGAACGGAACCCCGAGCCTCTCCGCCAGCGCCGGGCCCACCCGGGCTCCCCCGGCGCCGTAAGCGGCTGAAAGGGCAACGAGCGTCATTCGTCAGCGCAGATCATGAACGGCGCCACGGGCCAATTGTCGAAATCCCTAGAGTCGGGAATGTGCGCGCGTTAGAGGAGCAGACAATTCTGATCACCGGCGCCACCGATGGTCTGGGAAGGGCGCTGGCCGCCGAGCTGGCCGCATCCGGGGCCACCGTCCTGGTGCATGGTCGTGACGATGGACGCGGCCAGGAGGCGCTCGAGGAGATCCGAACCCGAACGGGCAGCGAGCGCCTCCAGTGGCTGCGCGCCGATCTCGCGTCGCTTCAAGAGGTCCGGGACCTGGCGCAGCAGGTCGGCGACGCTCACGGCGAGCTCGACGTGCTGGTGAACAACGCCGGCATCGGCACGACGCTTCCGGGCGACGGCACGCGGCTCGAGAGCCGCGACGGATACGAGCTGCGGTTCGCCGTCAACTACCTGGCCGGCTATTTGCTCACCCGTCTGCTGCTGGGGCTCCTCGAGGGCTCATCTCCGGCGCGGATCGTGAATGTCTCCTCCGCCGGCCAGGCGGCGATCGACTTCGACGACGTCATGCTCGAGCGCCACTACGACGGCGTACAGGCCTACTGCCAGAGCAAGCTCGCCCAGGTCATGCTCACGTTCGACCTGGCGGAGGAGCTGCGCGAGCGGGGCGTCACCGCCAACTGTCTCCACCCCGGCACCTACATGCCAACGAAGATGGTCCGCGCCGCGGGAGTGAATCCGGTGACGTCGCTCGAGGATGGGGTCAAGGCCACGAGCCGGCTGGTGGCCGACCCGGAGCTCGACGGAGTCACCGGTAGCTATTTCAACGGCACTCGCCCCGCCGAGCCCCACCCGCAGGCATACGACCTGGATGCGCGCCGCCGGCTACGGGAGCTCTCAGACCAGCTCTGTGGACCGACCTAGGCGTCACCGGGCGTAGACGGCGAAGAAGTCCCTGTCGTCGGGGGTCAGGTAGCGGGTCGGCCCACGATCCATGCCGGGCAGCAGCTTTGTCGGCTGGCCGGCACCGAACGTGCCGTAGAAGTTGAACGTGACCCACTCGTAGTTGATGTCGAGCTCCATGGCTCTGACCGCGCCCGCACGCTGGAGAACACGCGCCAGGCTTCCTGCGGTCTGGTCGTTGGCCGCGGCGTACATGAGGTTTCCGTGCGCGTCGACGCCCACCGCCGAGCGCCACACGCGGATCGCGTTTCCGAGTGTGGCTCCCCACAGAGAGCCGTCGTTGAGGTTCGGGTTGAGGCGGCCTCCCTCCAGGATCAAGGGCAGGTTCTGACGCGCGAACACGACGTCCGAGCCCGGGTCCGGGCCACCGCTCCAGGCGCGGACGTCGACCGTCCCGTTGCGGTAGGCGACCAGCGTCGCCTGCCCGTCCTTGAGTGGCGCATAGGTGTGACCATCGGCAACGTAGCCGTCACCCGGCGAATCCCCGAGCCTGAAGCCGCTGTTGAAGGTCGCCAGCAGGTTTGAGCGCGCGGATGGCGGCACCTCGCCGGAGGCGTTGGTTGCGTTGGGGGGCTCGGAGCGACCGGGGTAGAGCGAGACCGAGCTGCGCGTGCTGTCGATCCATGCCACTCCGGCCACCAGCTGCGGGTAGCTCGGGTCTGGCCGGAAGGTAGTGACCAGAACGGGCGCCGCGCCCCGGACGACCGGCCCCGTGCTGCGCCACTGTCCCTCGCCCGGAAGCGCGGGCGTGACCGCCGGCTGAACGGGCGCCGGGGCGTTCTGCGCGACCTTTGCGGCTGCGGCTCCGCCGACCGTCGGCAGCTTCTTCAGCGCGGGCCCGCCCTTGGACGGCGCGTTCATGGAGTAGTAGATGTTCTCGATGTCGGAGACCAGCCAGGCGGCGCCGTTCTCGCGCAGCCACTCGACGGCGCGAACGCCGAACGCCACGTTCGACGACTGCAGCATCGCCAGCGAGAACGACGCGACGAAGATGAAGACCAACAGCAGCGAGGCCATCAGCACAATCCGTCGGGCGCGGATCCTGGGAGGGACCCGCCGGGGGACGCGCCGCGTGCCCCTGGGAGGGCGCGACCCTCGTGAGGTCCTCGAGCGCTCCGGGCGGCGGTGGTGGTCGCGCTGCGTGCCCGGTCGCGGCATTGCCGGGCCACGCGAGGGCGCGGGCGCGCTGGGACGCAGGCCGTTGGGACGGCTCAGCCCCGGTGTCGCGGTGCGCGTCGCGCCCGCGGCAGCTGGGCGGCTCGCTCCCGGAGTCGCGGCCTTGGCGCGCCGGGGCGCCGTCCGGGCGCTCGGACGCGGCGTCGCGAAGACGCGGTCCTCCAGCTCGAGGAGCCTCGATTCGTAGGGGTTGACCGCTTCGCGGCGAGGGCTGTTGCTAGGCGTAGACATCCATCGTGCTCCAGGCACGCTTCGACCGCGGCGGCCCCAGTCCTGCCATTCAGGACGCCGCGGTCAGGAAAAGATCACTTCACGTATACAGCAAAGAAGTCCCGGTCGTCGGGCGTCAGGTAGCGCTGCGGCGAGCGATCCATTGCCGCCAGAAGGTTCGCAGCCCCGCCAGTACCCGGCGTTTTATACGTGATGAAGCTGGTCCAGTAGGCGTTGATGTCCAGCTCCATGGCCCGGACAGCGCCGGCCCGGATCAAGATCTTGGCCAATGAGCTCACCGTCTGATCGTTGGCCGCCGCGTACATCAAGTTCCCGTGGCGGTCGACCGCGACCGCCGAGCGCCACACGAGAACCGCGTTTCCGAGCGTGGCTCCCCACTCCGGTCCGTCGGACAAATCCGGATTTGGCTGGCCGTTGTTGACGATCAGGGGGAGGTTCTGGCGGGCGTAGACCACGTTTGCTGGCGCGTCTGAGCCGCCGTGCCAAGAGATCACGTTCACCCTGCCGCCGCGGTAGCGCACGATCGTCGCCTTGTCCGGCTCCATG
>DAIPIC010000148.1:3152-7061 GCA_036771025.1 Solirubrobacteraceae bacterium | reverse complement strand
CCTTGGTCAGGATCGAGAGCACGCTGCCGTAGCTCATGTCCTTCTTGAGGTGGTATGTGCCTGGACGGAGGTCGCCGCGGTCGCCGCTGAGCGTGGCTCGCAGCTGGAAGAAGAAGCTCGAGCTGATGACCCCGTCGTGCTCAAGCAGATCTCCGACCTTGCCCACGCTGGAGTGCGGCGGAATCACGACTGTGACGCTCCCGTGGCCGTCACCGGCCAAGGGCTGGAACAGCTCGACCAAGAACCAGACAAGCACCACTCCCAGCACCAGGGCCACCACGGCCAGAATCCGGCGGCGGCGGGAGTAGGTGGGCGGCGGTCCGGCGGGCTCTGCGCGGGCGGGAGGCCGGGGCGGACGGGGCGTGCGAAGGGCGGTGCGGACCGGGCGTTGTGGCTCGGCGCCCAAGCCGGGGGAGCTCGCTTCTGGAGGCCGGGCGATGCCGTCCCGCCGGCGCTCGCGCTCTCGTCGCGCCGCCTCTCGCTCCTCCGGGGTTCGCTCGCGGGGGTCAGCCATCGTCCTGCGAGTTGGCCTGAGCCGCGAGCCAGCTTTCGAGCAGCACCGCCGCGGCCCGGGAGTCCTCGCTCTCCCGGCCTCCCAGACGCGCGGCAAGGCGCGTCGTCAACCGTTCGTCATAGAGCTCAACCGGCACGGGCATAACTTGTTCCAGCTTGTGCGCGAATGCGCGCGCCTCAGCGGTCTGCCGGGAGTCCCTGCCCGAGAGCGACAGGGGTAGACCGACGACCACTCTCGCGACTCCCTGGGAAGCTACCAGCGCGCGGAGCTCCTGGAGTCCACGGTTGCTCGCCGGCCTCGCCACCGGCGCGAGCGGCGTAGCCAATACCCCCGTCGGGTCGCTGATGGCGCAGCCACAGCGCGCGCTCCCGTAGTCGAGCGCGAGGACGCGCATCGGTCAGCCGGTGAGGGCGGTCTCGATCGCTTCCCGGGCCGCGTCCAGCGCCTCTGTCAGCTTGCCGGGGTCGCGCCCTCCGGCGCGGGCCAGCGTGTCACGGCCGCCGCCCCCGCCACCGACGGCCTCCGCCGCGACCTTCACCACGTCCCCCGCGCGTACGCCGCGGCTGACGAGCGACTGAGCGACGCTTGCGACGAGGTCCACCCGGTTCTCGCCCGGACTCCCGAGCACGATCGCCGCGTCCCCGAGCTTGGCCTTCAGCCGGTCGGCCAAAGCCAGCAGCGCCTTGCCGTCGGCGGCCTCGACCGATGCGACCAGAACCCTCGCGCCGTCGACGTCTAGCGCGCCGGAGAGCAGCGCATCGACGTCCGGGGCGGCCATGGGATCAAGGTCGCGGGCGGCGTCGCGCTCCAGTTCGCGGACGCGCGAGCGCAGCTCCGAGACCAGCGCCGGGACTCGATCCGCGGGCACCCGGAGCTCCTCGGCGGCGCTCGCAAGCGCCCGGTCGTGCTCGCGCAGCAGCCCAACCGCCGCCGGCCCCGTGAGCGCCTCGATCCGGCGCACGTTCGCCGCGCTTGAGGTCTCGTTCATCACCCGGAACACGCCGACCTCGGCGGTCGAGCGGACGTGCGTCCCTCCGCACAGCTCGCGCGAGAACGAACCGTCTCCCACCTCCACCATCCGCACCACTTCGCCGTACTTCTCCCCGAAGAGGGCCATGGCCCCCAACCGCCGAGCCTCGACCAAGGTGGTCGTCAGCGCATGCACGGGCTGGTCCTCCAGGATCCAGCTGTTCACCTGGTCCTCGATGTCGCGGAGCTCCTCCTCGCTCAGGGCGCTCGGATGCGTGAAGTCAAACCGAAGCTTGTCGGGGCCGACGTAGGACCCGGCCTGGCGCACGTGCGGGCCCAGGCGGAGCCGGAGCGCCGCGTGCAGAAGGTGGGTGGCGGTGTGGTTGCACTCGGTGGCGTGGCGGACGGCCCGGTCGACGTGCGCCCGTACGCGCTCGCCCGGTTTCAGCGTTCCCCGCTCGGGCACGACCGCCACCACCTGGTCGTCTCCCAGCCGCAGGACATCGGCCACCTGCGCCCGGCAGTCACCGTCGGCGCACTCCACGTAGCCGGAGTCGGCAACCTGACCGCCGCCCGTGGGGTAGAACGGCGAGGTGGCCAGCTTGACCAAGACGCGGTCATCCTCCGGTTCCAGCGCGCCGACCGTGGTGTCGGCGTCGGTCGCCTCGTAGCCCACGAATTCGGTCTCGAAGCCGGCCTGACCGGCGAGGCGGGCGGCATGGTCACGCACCGTGTCGGCTCCTGCACCGCGGCCGGGGCTTCTCCTGGCCAGTTCTCGCTGCTGGTCCATCAGCTGCTCGAAACCCTCTTCGTCCACCCCGAGGCCGTGCTCGGTGACCAGTTCCAAGGTCAAATCGATCGGGAACCCGTAGGTGTCGTGGAGCAGGAAGGCGTCGTCGGCGGCGATCCCTTCCGCGCCGCTCTCCCTGGCTCTGGCGATCAGCTCGTCAAGCAGCCTCGTTCCCTGGGCCAGCGTTCGCCCGAAGCTCTCCTCCTCCGAGCTCAGCCACATGTTGATCGAATCCCGCTGCTCCGCGAGCTCCGGGTATTCCGCGCCCATCAGCTCCGTGACCACCGCCGCGTAGCGCTCGAGGAAGCCAGGATCGAGCTCGAGCGTGTGGCGGCCCTGGAGGATGGCGCGGCGGATGATCCGCCGGAGCACGTAGCCCCGGTCCTCGTTCGAGGGCACGACGCCGTCGGCGATCAAGAAGGTCATCGAGCGGGCGTGGTCGGCGAGTACCCGCAGCGCGCGGTCGCTCTCGTACTCATTGCCGTACCGGCGGCCGCAGAGCTCCTCCCCAAGCTCGATCAGCGGCGCGAACTGGTCGGTCTCGAACACCGAGGGCTTGTCCTGGAGGACGGCGGCCAGGCGGTTCAGGCCGAGGCCGGTGTCGATGTTGTTCGCCGGCAGCGGACCCAACGAGCCGTCTGGCCGCAGGTCGAACTGGGTGAAGACGAGGTTCCAGTACTCGAGGAACCGCTCGTTCTCCCCGCCGGGCAGATCATCGGGGTTTCCGAACTCGAGCCCCCGGTCGAGGTACAGCTCAGAGCACGGTCCGCATGGCCCGGTCGGGCCCATCTGCCAGAAGTTCTCGGAGCGCGGGCATTCGACGATGCGCTCGCGCGGGATCCCGACCTCGAGCCAGGCCTCGATCGCTTCCTCGTCGGCGCCAATCCCGAGCTCCTCGTCGCCGCCGAACACGGTGATCCATATGTCACCGAGCGCAAAGCCGAAGCCCTCTACCGACAGGTCGAGGGCGTAGCGCACCGCCTCGCGCTTGAAGTAGTCCCCGAACGAGAAGTTCCCCAGCATCTCGAAGAACGTGAGATGGCGCGTGGTGGTGCCGATGATCTCGATGTCGGCGGTGCGGAACGTCTTCTGGCAGGTGGTTACCCGAGGGTGCGGCGGGCGCTCCTGGCCCAGGAAGTAGGGCTTGAGCGGGTGCATCCCGGCGATCGTGAACAGGACCGACGGGTCGTGCTCGGCCGGGATCAGCGACGCCGACGCCAGCCGGAGATGGTCGCGCTGCTCGAAGAACTCGAGGTATGTGCGCCGGATCTCGTCGGATGTCATCGGCGGCCGATTGTGCCCCATCCGACGATGAGATCACCGTCCATCAGGCACGCGAGCTGCCCGGGGGCGACGGCAGATGCCGGCTCGGCGAGCTCGATCGACAGGCCGCGGTGGCGCCCGGCCGGGAGCGCCTCGGCCAGCCGGGCGGGCAGCGCCTCCCCGCGGTAGCGGAGCTTGACCCGGTCCACGCGGGCGCCGGGCCGGTGCAACCGCGCGGCCCGCACGTGCACGCGCGTGGCCGCCAGTGCGGAACGCGGTCCGACCACCACGCGGTTGGTCTGCGCGTCCTTGTCGAGGACATACAGGGGCTCGCCGCGGCTGACGCCGATTCCCCGCCGCTGCCGGCGCGTGA
>DAIPIC010000148.1:0-3142 GCA_036771025.1 Solirubrobacteraceae bacterium | reverse complement strand
CCCCGACGAACTTGTTCAGCAGCTCGGGGCCCTTGATGTTGAGGAAGTAGGACTTGGCCTCGACCGCACCGCTCGCGGCGTCCTTGTGCAGCACGAACAGCGGCTCGGCGGCGTGGACGGCCAGGCCGCGGCGCTGGCCGACGGTGAAGCGGTGCTGTCCCTGATGGCGAGCGAGCGGCTGGCCGCGGGCGTCGACGACCTCCCCGGGCCGCTCAGCGAGTCTCCCGTGGCGGGCGAGGAAGCGGGCCCGGTCGGTGCCGGCCAGAAAGCAGAGGTCCTGCGAATCCAGCTTGTGGGCTACCGGAAGCCCGGCCCGGGCCGCGATCTCCCTCACCCGCGGCTTTGTCAATTCGCCCAGGGGGAAGCGCATCCGGGCCAGGGACTGCGGGGAGAGCGCCGACAGCATGTAGGTCTGGTCCTTGGCCGGATCGCGGGCCGCCCGCAGCAGCGGGCCGTCCGTGTCCTCGACTACGCGCGCGTAGTGTCCGGTTGAAAGCGACTCGCAGCCCAGGCGCTCTGCGAGGTCGAGCATCGCGTCGAGGCGGACGTGACCGTTGCAGCCCACGCACGGATTGGGCGTCTCACCGGCTGCAAAGCCGGCGATGAACGGCTCCACGACGCCGGCGCGAAACTCGTTTTGGAGATCGATCGTGAAGTGCGGAAGGTCCATGGAATGGGCCAGCTTCCGGGCCTGGGCCACAGCCGAGGCAGAGCAGCAGCTGCGATCGGCGTCGTTCTCGGGATCGGACCACAGCTCCAGCGTCACCGCCACCGTCTCCGCGTCGGATGACAGAAGCGCCGCGACCGCGCTGTCGACGCCGCCACTCATCGCCACCAGCGTGCGGCCGCCACTGGGGCTCTGGATCCGCCCCCGCGAGCGCACCTCTCCTCCCAGCGCGCGCGCCAGCGCGTCGGAGGCCAGCTCGGCCGCGTGCAGCTTGGAAGCGCTCAGCCCGCCCAGCTCCTGCGCGATCTCCTCGGTACCGATCCGCGCCGCATCGAGCACAGGACGTCCCCGGACGAGCGCGACGGCGGCGCTGCCGGCCGCGGTCGCGGCGCCACAGCCCTGCGCGTCGAACGCCGCGTCCGTCACCTCGTCGCCGGCGACGGTCACCGCGAAGCGGATCCGGTCGCAGCACCGAAAGCCGCCGACCTCGGCGGTGCTGGCGCCCGGGAGCTCGCGGCGGTGGCCCTGGGGCGACGTCAAATGATGCTCGAATGCGAGAACGTCCACGAGCCGAGGATAAAACGGTCGAGTCCCTGGGCCGTAACCGCGCCAGCCGACGCTGCATCGGCGGTAGGCGCCCGCGACTTAGAAGTCCCGGCGACCGGCAAGGCGATCGGGCGCCCCCGGTCGCGTGAGCTCATATAGCGCGATCCGCTGGGGCCCGGGCACCGCCAGCTCGATTCCGGGGCCGTGCGGGATCCCGAACCGAGTTGCCACCTCCACCCCACGGTCCTCTAGCTCGGTGACCGTCTGCTCGAGGCTGGAGACTCGAAAGACCAGAACCGGTTGATCTCCCTCCAGGTGCTCCGCAAGCAGCACCGCAGGGGAATCCTGGGTCAGATTGACCATTGCGACTCGTGTGCCGAAGGCCTCGATCGCGAAGACCAATGTCCCGCCCAGCGAATCGGTGAAATGCGCCAGGTCTTGCGCCACGTCCCGGCTCGGTAGGTACACGAAGTCGAGGCTCCCAAACAGATCACCCAGCGTACGCGCCCACAGGCGGCGGCGGGACGGACTAGGAACGGAGCCGAAGTCCCAGCTCGCGCAGCTGTGCGTCGTCCACCGGGGCCGGTGCGCCGGTGAGCGGGTCGCCTCCGCTGGTGGCCTTGGGGAACGCGATCACCTCGCGGATGTTGTCGCGGCCGGCGATCAAGGCCACGATGCGGTCGATTCCCATGGCGATGCCGCCGTGCGGCGGCGCGCCGTACTTGAAGGCCTCGAGCAGAAACCCGAAACGGGCCTGGGCCTCGTCGGGCCCGATCCCGATCAGCTCGAAGATCCGCCGCTGGACGTCGATCGTATGGTTGCGGATCGAGCCCCCGCCGATTTCCGCGCCGTCCAGGACGAGGTCATAGGAGCGAGAGAGAAGCGCGGCGGGATCGTCGAGATCGCCGGTAGGCGCCGTGAACGGATGGTGCTCGGCCTCCCAGCGATCCTCCTCGTCGTTCCAGAGGAACATCGGGAACTCGACCACCCAGCGGATGTCGTGCGCGGTCTCCGGGATGAGCCCAAACCGGCGCCCGAGCTCCAGCCGCAGCGCGCCCAGCACCTTGCCCGCCGTGATCTGCTCGTCGGCCACGATCAGGAGCAGGTCGCCAGTACCGGCCTGCAGGCGGTCGGCCACCGCCGTCATTTCTCCTTCGGCCAGGAACTTGGCAATCGGCGAGCGCCATGCGCCGCCCTCCTCGACGAATGCCCACACGAGCCCCTTCGCCCCGTGGTGCTTGGCGAGCTCGGTGAGGGCATCGAGCTCAGACCGGGGCAGCTCGCGTCGTCCAGCGTTGATCCCCCGCACAACTCCGCCCCCCCGGAGCGCGTCGGAGAACACCTTGAACTCCGTGCCCGTCAGCGCCTCTCCGACGTCATGCAGCTCCAGCCCGAAGCGGGTGTCCGGCCGGTCGGTTCCGTACCGCGCGACCGCTTCGGCGAACGTCATCCGGGGCCACGGTGGCGGTGGGACGTCGAACCCCTCGCGCTCGAACACGGCCCCCATCACCGCCTCCATCGTCTCGATCACGTCCTCCTCCGAGACGAAGGCCATCTCCAGGTCGAGCTGCGTGAACTCCGGCAGGCGGTCGGCGCGGGCGTCCTCGTCCCGGAAGCAGCGGACGATCTGGTAGTAGCGCTCGAAGCCCCCCACCATCAACAGCTGCTTGAACAGCTGCGGCGACTGCGGCAGGGCGTAGAAGGAGCCGGGCTGCTGGCGGGCGGGAACCAGGAAGTCGCGGGCTCCCTCCGGGGTCGAGCGGGTCAGGAACGGTGTCTCGACCTCCAGGAAATCTCGCTCGTCGAGGACCTCTCTGATCGTCGCCACCACCCGGTGGCGCAACTCGAGCGCTTCGAGCATCGGCTCGCGGCGAAGGTCGAGCGGGCGGTACTTGAGCCGCAGCGTCTCGTCGACGGCGACGTCCTCGT
>DAIPIC010000147.1:0-7238 GCA_036771025.1 Solirubrobacteraceae bacterium | reverse complement strand
TCCAGCTCGAGCTCGGTTCCGCGCGCCGGCCTGGGTGCCTGCGTCGAGGTCAGCCCAGCGCCTTCTCGATCGCGTCGAGCACCGACTTGCGATTCGCGTGGCGGGCCTCGTAATCGCGAATCCTGCGTAGCTCCGGCGGCGATAGCGCCCCCAGTCGGGTGGCCACCTGGCTGGTCGTGAGGTCGTCGTAGCCCGAAATCGGAAACGAGGAGCCGACGCCAACGGAGCGCCGCGCACGGTCTGCGGCCCGCACCAGGTGGTCAACGGGCTCGGTTCGGCGTGCCCGCTGAGCTGCGGAGCCGAGCTGGTCCCGGCCGCGCCCCATGACCTGTTCGAAGTCGGCGAGCAGGTCGTCGGTCTGCTGGCGACCTTTGCGCACCAGCTCCGTGACGAGATCGTTGGCGTCGCTGCGGGTCAGGCGGCCGCGGGACGCGGCCTCGTCGAGCGTCTCCTGGATCCGGTCGCGGGTCAGCATCACCAGATCTAGCGGCCGGATGATGCGGTTGACGAGCTGATCCATGAGGGTGGTGAGCCCGTCGGCCACGCCGCTCGCCGAGCGGCGAGCGGCCGCAACCCGGCCTCCGGAGCGGCCTTTGCCCCCCGCCGCTCGTCCCTTGGCCGTTGCGCGAGATCCCTGCTTCGCCGACCCGCGGCCTGAGCTCGCGGACGCTCGCTTCGCAGACGTCCTCTTGCCGCCGGATCGAGAGGACGAGGATGACGACCTGGGTGCGGGCATGCTGTTCCTCCTAATCGGCTATCCGAAACCGAGCCTACTCCACGGCGACCGGCGCGGGCACCACGAGGTACTCCAGAAGCGCCTTCTGGGCGTGCCGGCGATTCTCGGCCTGCTGCCAGATCCGCTGTCGCCGCCCGTAGAGGACCTCTGAGGTGATCTCCTGGCCAGGATGGGCCGGCAGGCAGTGCAGCGCGATGGCATGGGGCGCCGCCCGGTCGAGCAGCTGATCGTCGAGCTGGTAGGGGCCAAGCTCCTGGATGCGGTGCGCCGCCGACTGGGGGTCGTCGTTCATGCTGACCCATACGTCCGTGTACACGGCGTCGGCGCCCTGCACGGCCGCGTACGGGTCGTCGGTCAGGATCGCGTCCGCAACCGGCTCCGCCAACGAGAAGGCCGCGGGCGAGGCGATCCGGACTTCCACGCCCGCCGCTGCTCCCAAGACGGCCAGGGACCGAGCGACGTTGTTGCCGTCACCGACGTAGGCGAGCCTCAGGCCCTCGAGCCTGCCGAACTCCTCTCGCAGCGTGAGCAGATCGGCCAGGGCCTGGCAGGGGTGATGCTCCGCGGTCAGCATGTTGACGACCGGAACGGCGGCGTGGGAGGCGAGCTCTGCCACCAGCGCGTCGGGACCGGTACGGATGCAGATGGCAGCCACGTGACGCGACAGGACGTAGGCCGTATCTCGAATCGACTCCCCCCGGCTCAGCTGCAAGTCCTCCGTCCGCAGCACCATCGGGTGCCCGCCGAGCTCAACGATCCCAGCCTCGAAGGACACTCGAGTTCGGGTGGACGGCCGCTGGAACATGAGCGCGACCGTGCGCTTGGCCAGGGCGTCGGAGCTGAACGGAGACGCTTTGAGCTCGGCCGCGCGCTCGATCACCGCTGCGAGCTCCTCCGGGTCGAGCTCGGATCCGTTGACGAAGTGCCTCAAGAGCAGCAGTGTACGGTGCTGCCATCCGCCTCCGAGTGCTCACCTGGAACCTCTGGCACGGGCGCTCCGATCCCTCCGCAGGCCGTGACCTGCTGCTGGAGTTTGCCGCCGCGCTGGACGGGTGGGAGTGGGACGTCGCGCTGCTTCAGGAGGTGCCCCCGTGGTGGCCGTCGGCCATGGCGGAACGCCTGGGGCAAGTCGAGCAACGCCAGGTCCTGACGTCACGTAATTCGTGCTTGCCGCTGCGGCGGGCCATCGCGGTCCGCTGGCCCGAGCTGATCAAGTCAAACGGCGGCGGAGCCAACGCCATCCTGGTCAGGTCCATCCCGGTCGCCCAGCACCGCACGCGCAGGTTGTGCTGGTGGCCCGAGCGGCGCCAGCTGCACGCCGTACGCCTGGCCGGCGGCGTCTGGGTGGGCAACCTGCACGCCACCGTCGGCGACGACCCCGCAGCCCGACGCGACGCCGAGCGGGCCAGGGTAACGATGGTCGAGTGGGCGGCGGACGCCCCGTTCGTCCTCGGCGGAGACTTCAACGCCCGCGGGCTCTCGCTCGCGGGGCTCACGTTCGCCGGGGGCCACGACGTCGACTTCGTGTTCGCATCGCGGCTTTCGCCTATCGGCGAGGTCGATGTTCTGGATCGTGGGCCACTGTCTGATCACGCGCCGGTTGCGGTGACGCTGGGCGATGGGTGACCCGGGCGAAATCTTCAGCTAGCCCGCAGATGCCGGCGGCGGAGGCGGACCGTGACGGACCATCCCCGTCTCCCGCTCGACAGCCTCGATCCGCTCGGGCGGGACCCGGGCGCCATCCGGCGGCGGCTGCAGCCACGGCCACTGAGCTGGCTCTGCCAGGCCGCGGACCATCGTCTCAATCCCAGCCGGGGTTGAGAGAACAAGCATCCGGACGGTGTCTGACTCGACGCGGAAGGTGTGCGGCGTACCCCCGGGGGCGAACACCACGTCGCCGACGCTGCAGCGCTGGGCCCGGGCATCGACCCACGCCGCCGGGTTCCCCACCAGCTCACGCTCGACCAGCCAAGCCGTGAGCTCGCCGGCCAGCACGTAGAACGTCTCGTCCTGGGGATGCGAGTGCAGGGGCGGCGCCGCTCCTTGCGGAAGTTCACCCTCCCACAGCGCGAACCTTCCTCCGGTGTGCTCGCCGTCGAGCTTCATACGCGCAAAGGTCCCCAGGAACCACAGTCTCTCGCCGCCTCGCACCACGCGCCCTTCGCCTCTCTGCGCGGCCTTAGCCGGGGCGCTCATGACCACTCATCCTCGCGCTTCGGTAGGTCCCACACGAGCGATCGTAACGCCTGGATCAGTTCCCGGCGCGTGCCCCGAGCCGCTCGGCCAGCGCCACCAGCTCGGGCTCGGGCATGGCCCGCTCGATCAATCCGAACAGCTCGCGTTCCTCGCGCCGCACGTGCTGCTCGAGTTCCTCGCCGATGGCGTGCAGGGCCGCCACCGGTACAGCAGTCGCCAGCTCGCCCGCGGCTCGCCGAATCCGCACATGGTCGATCAACACGCGGGCGATCACCGGTTGGTCCGGGTCGGCAAAGCGAGCCAGAGCCGGGAGCAACACCTCCTCCTCCTCGCGGAAGTGCTCGGAGCCATCCGCTTCCCAGTAGTCCAGGAACGCGGTGCGAGCTTCGTCGGCGTTCGACTCGCTCGCGCGCTTGAGACGCTGGGCCACGACGAGAGCGTGGTGATGATCGCGAGACAGGGAAGCAAGCGCGGGGTGGCGCTTCATCTCAAATCGCAACCGGTTGGTGGTAGTAGGCGTGGTCCCCGCGGCGGCCGCCGGGCCTTCGCCCGTTCAGGTGCCCTATTCGTCCGCGATTCGGGAAGACGGGTTCCCCGACACCTCGGCGCGCACCTTCTCCTCGGGCTGGTAGGTGCGTTCTTCGGCGTAGGCCTGGAGCGCCCGGTTGTCCGCTTCCGTCTGTGGTGAATCCACCACGGAGCGGGGATGCAGTCGCTCCTTGAGGACCACGTTCAGCTGAGCACCTAGGAGGGTCACCACAGCTTGGAGGTAGAACCACCACAGGATCGTGATCACGGTCGCGAAGTGCCCGTAGGTCGACTGGGCGCTGTGCAGATGCCGGGAGATGATGAAGGCCGACAGCTCCTGCAAGACGAAGAAGATCACGCCGGATAGGAGCGCTCCCGGGATGACGTCGCGGACCGTGACATCGCGGGGAGCGAGCATCCGGAAGGCGGCCACGAACAGTCCGACGTCGAGGGCGGCCGAGAAGACATAGCCCCCGATCCGGCCTGCGACCCCGAGGTTGACGCCGGTCGACGAGCCCGTGACGAACCCCGATACCAGCGTCGTGGCCACCAATCCCACGCCGATCGTTGAGAGCACCCAGAGGCTGCGGACGACTTGCTTGACCATGCCGGGGCGCTCGTGGTAGCGGATCTCCCAGACCGACGCGAATGCCGTCTGGGCCGTGCGCACGCCGCCGATCCCGCTCCACAGGGCAGTCACGAGCCCGACCACGAGCGGCCACCACGACCCGCCCAGCCCCTTGATCGTCTTGGGGTCCAGCAGCGGGAACATGTTCGCGATGTGGGTGAGGACGTTGTCCTTATCACCGGCCGGCAGCACCCAACCGAGCACCGTGACCAGCACCATCAGCAGCGGGAAGATCGAGAAGAAAGCCCAGAAGGCGATCATCGCCGCCATATTTGTGGACTGGTCCTCCTTGAACTTCTTGAGCGTCGCGACCGCGACGCCGGTCGGCTTCGTGCTCTTTTGCGCTGAATCGACCTTCTGCAGGATGCTCATAGCCTTGCCCCTTAGGAGCTAAGGCATGTCATCCCCGCGCAGCGCGTAATCCAAACCCCCGCAGCATCAGCAGAGCCCTCTCGCCGAGCGATCCTCGGCCCGGCAGTACGCCGAGCTGGACGGCCGCGCCATACAGGTCGAAGAACGCACGCACCCGCAGAAGCTTCCGGCGCTCGAGCTGGCAATAGAAGACGCAATGGACGACGATGAACCGGTTCGTCGGGGGCAGGCCTTCGAGGGGCTCCTTGTGCGTGCCGAGGAGCTTGCTCGGCGCCGCGACGTAGGGGCCCTCGGACAGCCGGGCACCCGTCCGCTCCAGGCGAGCGTCGGGAAATCCGGCCCACAGCCGCTCGGCGTGCCGAGCGACCTCCTCGACGCCCTCCAGCGGCTCGCCCGTGAGCGGATCTTCGTAGTGAAGATCGGCGGCGCAGAGGGGTGCGAACGCGTCGGGATCCTTGCCCGACCACGCGGCCTCCCAGCCGTCGATCAGCTCATCGACCGTCATCGAACACCGGTAGGCCCTCCTCGGGCGTCGAGGCTTCGGCATACAGCCGGCGCGGGATGCGGCCCGCGGCGCGGGCCAGCCAGCCGGCCTCCACCGCCAGCCCGACGGCTCGAGCCATGGCCACCGGGTCCTCGGCCCGGGAGATGGCGCTGGCGGCCAGCACCGCGTCACAGCCCAGCTCCATCGCCAGCGCCGCGTCGGATGCCGTCCCCACGCCCGCGTCGAGCACCACCGGCACGCCAGCCCTCTCGACCATGATCGAGATGTTGTACGCGTTGCGGATCCCCATTCCGCTGCCGATGGGAGATCCCAGCGGCATGACCGCCGCGCAGCCCACATCCTCCAGCCGCCGGGCCAGGACGGGATCGTCGGTGGTGTACGGAAGGACGATGAACCCGTCATCGACGAGCTGCTCGGCGGCTGCCAGCAGCTCTGGCGCGTCTGGGAGCAGCATTCGATCGTCCCCGATCACCTCCAGCTTGATCCAGTCCGTCTCGAATGCCTCTCGCGCCAGCTGGGCGGTGATGACCGCGTCGCGAGCGGTGAAGCACCCCGCCGTATTTGGCAGGATCTGGACCGAGGCGGCCTGCAGCACATCGAGGATCGAGCCGCGTGCGGACGGGTCCAGGCGCCGCAGCGCGACCGTGCAGATTTCCGCGCCCGAGGCTCTGAGCGCGTCCGCCAGAGCCTCGTGGCTGCGAAAGCCGCCGGTGCCCAGGATCAGGCGCGAGCCGAGCCGCCGATCGGCGAGGAGGAGGTGGGGGTCTGGAGCCGCGATGTGCGTCATCCTCCCTGAATCGCGGCCACGACCTCCACGCGCGCGCCATCCGGCAGGGTCGTCTCGTCCCATTCGCCCCGCGGCACGACCTCGCCGTCGATGGCCACCGCGACGCCCCGCGGCGGTGCTGAGAGCTGCTCCACCAGACTGGACACCGTCGCCTCCTCGGGCACCTCGCGCCGCTCGCCGTTGACCAAGACGATCATCCGGCGTCCGCCTCGAGGCTCGACAGGCTGACCTCCCGAGCGAAGCGAAGCGGCGACACCACGTCCGGCACGGGCTGGCCGCCGAGCACGGCATCGGCGATCAGCTCTGCGGTCTTCGACGCCAGCAGGATCCCGTGCCGGTAGTGGCCGGTCGCCCAGAACAGACCATCCAGAAGTCCGGGGCCCACCGCGGGTGCATTATCGGGAGTGCCGGGACGCAGTCCGGCGGACAGCTCGTCGATCACCAACTCGGAGAGCCCGGGCAAGAGCTCGATCGCATCGCGCAATAGCTCGAATACAGCTCCAGCGGTCACGGTGGTGTCAAACCCGCGCTCCTCCATCGTCGCGCCGAGGACGTAGCGTCCGTCTCCGCGCGGCACGACGTACGTGGACCGCATCCTCAACACGCGCGTAAGCAGGCCGGGACCGTTCGGGTCGTGGAGACGCAGGATCTGGCCCTTGACCGGCCTGAGCGGTAGCTGCACGTCGGCTGGAATCCCCTGCAGGCGGCCCGACCAAACGCCCGCGGCGACTACGACGGCCTGGCCGCTCACACGCTCGCCACTCGCCAGCTTGACCCCTCGCACCGCTCCTGCGCCCAGCTCGATCGCTGTGACCTCCGCCCCCTCCCTAACGGTGCCGCCGCTGTGCCTGACGGCCTCCGCCAGGGCGCGCGTCAGGGGTCGCGGGTCGATTGCATGATCGTCGGGCAGCGCTAGCGCGGCGCGGAGCGTGGGCGCGAGCGCGGGCTCCAGCTCCCGGGCCTGGCTGGGACGGAGCTTTGAGACCTCCAGGTCAAGGCGGCGCCTGATTTCGTGCTCGCGCTCCAGTGACTCGGCGTCGTCGCGGTCGCGCGCCACCATCAGCGTCCCGCAGCGCACATAGCCCGGATCGACGCCCGAGCGCTCCCGAAGCTCGGCGACGAACTGCGGGGATTCGCGAGCGCCGTCGATCCCCAGCCGCAGCAGCGGCTCCTCGTAGGGGTCAGCCTCGGCGACGGGCGCGAGCATTCCCGCGGCGACGTGGGAGGTTCCGCTCCCCGGGCGATCTCGCTCCAGCACGACCACGTTCGCGCCTCGCTCAGCCAGCCGCCACGCGGCCGCCAGTCCGATCACGCCGCCCCCGATCACGATCACATCAAACGATTCAATTCGCTCTGGCACGGCGTCTACGAGGGATGCTAGTCCTTCCCGCCGTAAGCCCCGGCGCACCGAGAGTGGTCATTGACGGTGGATGGCAAGGACGCAGCGAGCGTGGCGCATCCGTAGATGCGCGAGCGAGCGAGGACG
>DAIPIC010000146.1:0-7251 GCA_036771025.1 Solirubrobacteraceae bacterium | reverse complement strand
AGTAGAACGGGATCAGCATCAGGTCGAAGAAGGCCACGAACAGCGCCAGGTCCTGCGCGCAGAGCGCCCCGAGCACCCCGCTCTGCGCCAGCCCCATGTGGAAGTAGAACAGGCGGGGCTTCTCCCACTCGCGAAACGCGGCCCAGATGATCGAGGCGCAGAACAGCACGCAAGCCAGCACGACCAGCGAGACATTGAGGCCGTCCAGGCCGAGCTTGTAGTGGATGCCGAGCGCGGAGATCCACGTCTGGTCGGTGACGAACTGCAGCCCGGCGTGCGAGAGCTTGAAGCGGGCCACGAACGAGATCGCGATGCCCAGCGTGACCACGCTTCCCGCCGCCGCCAGTCGGCCGGTGATGCGGGCCGGCAGCTGCCCGGCGACCACGGCTATCGCCAGCGGCAGCCAGATGAGAATCGAGAGCGTCATTGATCCACTAGCTCGAGATGAGGAAGTAGAGGGCCACGCCGGACAGGCAGATCAGCATGGCCGCGGCGTAGTAGCGCAGAAATCCCGTCTGCCAGCGGCGTATGGCCGCGGAGCCGACGCGCACGGCGCCGACCGTGCCGCCAGTCAGCACACCCTCGACCAGCGTGCGCTCCAGCACCGAGCCCGCGAGCCGCCCAAGCGTGAGCGTAGGCCTCACGATCAGGACGTCGATCGCCTCGTCGAAGTACCACTTGTTGAAAAGGAAGGTGTAGACCGCGGGCAGACGCTCCCGGATCCGGGTGGCCATCCCCGGCTCCGCCACCCAGACGCGGTATGCGACCGTGATGGCGATGATGGCCACCACCGCCCCGATGGCGAGCCCGATCCAGGACGCACCGGTCGAGGGCTCAGAGTGCACCAGGTGCGAGTCGGCGAACGTGGTCGACAGGAACCGCTCGATACCGATGTCGATGCCCGGAATCTGGATCACGCCGCCGATGATCGCCAGGAACGCGAGCGAGCTCATGGCGACCTTCATGGGCATTTCCCGCTCGGCGATGTAGTGACCCGGGCCCGGGAAGCCGACCTTCGTGTCCTCCTCCTCACCGGTCATCGGATTTCTGGGCACGTCCGCGTGGGCCAGCTGGCCGTGCTCGAGCTCGCGGGCCTCGTCGACAGGCGCACCCCAGAACGCGCGAAAGATCATCCGGAACGTGTACAGCCCGGTCATGAACGCGCCGACGTACCCGAGGATCCCGAGGATCTCAAAGCCTCCGCCGCGGTGGTCGAGGAAGGCCAGGATGTCGTCCTTCGACAGCCAGCCGGAAAAGGGCGGCAGGCCCGTAAGGGCCAGGCCGCCCACCATAAATGACACGAACGTGAACGGCAGGGCGCGGCGAAAGCCACCCATCTTCTCGAGCGACTGGACACCGGCCATGGCGCCGATCAGCGATCCGGCCGCCATGAACAGAAGCGCCTTGAAGAACGCGTGCGTCATCAGGTGGAACATGCCGGCCGAGTAAGCGCCCACCGAGACGCCCATGATCATGTATCCGATCTGCGACATCGTCGAGTAGGCGATCACGCGTTTGAGATCGGTGACGACGAGCGCGATCGTCGCGGCGATCAGCAGCGTCAGGCAGCCGCCGATCGCGGTGATGTCGCCCGCGGTCGGTGCCTGCTCAAACAGGGGGTGCATGCGAGCGATCAGATACACCCCGGCCGTGACCATGGTCGCGGCGTGGATCAGTGCCGAGACCGGAGTCGGACCCTCCATCGCGTCGGGAAGCCAGGTATGAAGCGGCACCTGTGCGGACTTGGCGAACGCCCCGACTCCGAGCAGCAGGCAGGCCGCGACCAAGTCCGTTGAGTCATGCCCGAACACGTGCGGCGTCTTCTGGAACACCTTGAGAAAGTCGACCGTCCCCGCGTGCTTGAAGATGAAGAACGTGCCCAGCACCAGCCCCACGTCGCCGACCACGTTGATCACGAAGGCCTTGATGCCGGCGCGAGTCGCCGTGGTGCGGCGGTACCAGAACGAGATCAGCAGATACGAGGCCGCGCCGACGAACGCCCACCCGACGATCAGCAGCAGGAAGTTCCCCGCCAGCGACAGCAGCAACATCGAGAGGACGAAGAAGTTCAGGTAGGCGAAGTAGCGGTGGAACCCACGGTCGCTCTTCATGTACGTCACCGAGTAGAGGTGGATCAGCGCCGACACGCCGGAGACCACGGTGATCATGAAGACCGACAGGGGATCGACGAGGATCTGCATCCTGGCGTCGACGCCGCTGGTCACGGCGTAGTCCCATAGCGTGGAGGTCAGCTCGCGGTGCATCGGAGCGCGGGTCCGGATGCTGATCAGCGTCACGACCGCGCAGGCGAAGGACGCGAAGATGGCGGACGTTCCGATCCAGCCGGCCGAACGTCCAGGCCACCTGTTCCACCCCAGCGCGATCACGACCGTCCCCACCAGCGGGCAGAGCAGAACCAGCCAGCCGAACGTGGTGGCGGTCACGGAAGGCTCACCCCTGGAGCTCGTGCAGCTCGTCGACGTCGATCGGCAGGCGGCGGCGATAGAGGGCGACGATCAGCCCCAGTCCGATCGTCACCTCGCAGGCGGCCACCACCATCACGATCAGCGCGAACACCTGCCCGTCCTCGCCGCCCCACATGCGCGCGAACGCAACCAGCGCAAGGTTCGCCGCGTTGAGCATCAGCTCCAGACAGAGAAGGATCACCAGTGGGTTGCGCCGGGCGAGGACACCGGCCGCGCCGATGCAGAAGATCACGGCGGAGACGACCAGGTACCACCCGATCGCCACTACCAGCCTCCCTCGTAACGCGGCGGCCCGCCGATGGTGCCCTGGCCGACAGGTTCGGGAACGGAGCCGGGTTCGGGAGCGGGCATCGTGCCCGCGCTGCGCGTGCCCGCCGCCTCGGCCATCGTCCCGGTGTAGGCAGGAGCCGGCACACGGACGCGGCGCTCCAGCTCCACGTCGGGCTCGAGTCCGCGCCTGCGTCGGGCCAGGACCACCGCGCCCACGGCGGCCACCAGAAGCAGCAACGAGGCGACCTCGAACGGCAACAGGTACTTGGTCAGAAACAGGTTGCCGATGTGAGCCGGGGTGCCGAAGCCGATCTTGTACTGCGCCCCGTTGTGCTTGACCCCCTTGAGCGCCGTGCCCAGCATGGCGATCGAGAGCTCGGCCGCCAGCGCCAGCGCAAACACCGGGCCGAGGATCTTGAACGGGGTTCCCCCCGCCCCGAGCGGCTCATCCCCGCCGCCCACGTAGGCGACCACGAATACGTACAGGACCATCACCGCGCCGGCGTACACGATCACCTGGGCGGCGGCCACGAACTCCGCCCGGAGCAGCAGGAACAGGGCCGCCAGGCAGATCAGGTGGAAGACCAGCGAAAGGACGCTGTAGAACGGGTTGCGGACGGTGACCACGCCGACGGCGCCGGCGATCGCGCCGATGGCCGCGATGAAGAACAGGACGTCGTGGAAAACCACCGGCTACTCGCCCTCCGCGCGCAACGGCGTGCGCTCGATCGCCTCGGCCAGCAGCATCTCCTTGGTGAAGATCAGGTCCGACCGGGTGTAGTCGGACAGCTCGTAGTCGTGGCCCATCGTGATCGCGTCGAACGGGCAGGCGACCTCGCAGTAGCCGCAGAAGATGCAACGCGACAGGTTGATCTCGTACACGGCGGCGTAGCGCTCGCCCGCCGAGACGCGGTTCTCGGGCGTGTTCTCCGCCGCAACTACGCGGATGCAGTCGGCCGGGCAGGCGGCCGCGCAGAGCGAACAGCCGACGCACTTCTCGAGGCCCGTGTCCTCAAAGCGGTGGAGCTTGTGGCGGCCGCGGAAGCGCGGGTAGACGGGCGTCTTCTCCTCGGGGTACTGGAACGTAGCGGTGCCTTCCGGGATGCGGGCGAAGGTGGTCTTCAGGCCTCGCAACGTCTCGCCGAACGCTCGGTAGGCGGCCTGCACCGGATTCGGGCTTGGCTGCCGGATGACCTCGATGACGTCCGCTGAGGGGTCGTAGCTCATGTGCCGACGATGATCGCGGTGACGAGGACGTTGAGCGTCGCGAGTGGCAGCAGCACCTTCCACCCGAACGACATCAGCTGGTCGTAGCGCAGGCGCGGAACCGTGAAGCGGATCCAGATGAACAGCGTGATGAAGATCATCATCTTCGCGAACACGATGAAGGGGTCGACCCAGCCCGGGACGTGGGGGTTCCCGGGGATCAGCCAGCCGCCGAGGAACACCGTCGTGGCGATGGCGGAGACCACGATCATGTTCAGATACTCGGCGAACAGGTAGGCGGCAAAATGCGTCCCGCCGTACTCGGTGTTGAAACCGCCGACCAGCTCCGTGTCCGCCTCGACCAGGTCGAACGGCGGGCGGTTGATCTCCGCCAGGCTGGCCGTGAAGAAGATGATGAATCCGATCGCCTGGGGCACGATGTACCACATGCCGTGTTGGCCATGGACGATGCCCGTCAGCGACAGCGTCCCGGCGGTTATGACCGCCCCTACCAGCGACAGGCCCTGCGAGACCTCGTAGGAGATCAGCTGCGCAGCCGTGCGCATCGCCCCCAGGAACGCGTACTTCGAGCCGGAAGCCCACCCGCCGAGCATCACGCCGTAGAACGAGATCCCGGCGAAGGCGAACACGTATAGGGGCCCGATCGAGACGTCGATGCCGTACAGGCCGACGCGCTGGCCGCCGATGTGCTGGACGTTCCCGAAGGGGATGATGGCCAGCACGGAGATCGCGGTCAGCAGCGAGATCATGGGCGCCAGCCTGTAGATCACGCTCACGGACGTCTGCGGCCTGAACGGTTCCTTGGTGGCGAACTTGACGATCTCGGCCATGGGCTGGAGGAGGCCGAAGGGGCCGACGCGGTTGGGGCCGAACCGGGACTGGAGCCGACCCATCAGCTTGCGCTCGTACACCGTCAGCACCGGGAACACCGCCAGGACCAGGCCGAAGATCACGAGCGCCTTTACGATCTGGATCCACCAGGGCTCGAAGAAGAACTGGTCGGCGAACGTGATCACGGCTTGCTCACTTCAATCTCTGAGCCCGTCAGCGCGTTGGCGGAGTCGGCGGCGATGCCCTCGGCGAGAAAAGCGGTGCCCGCCGATACGCCGCTTCGTACAACGGCCTTGGCTCGAAGCCGGGTTCCGTTCTGGCTCACCTCGACCATCTCGCCGCTTGAGACTGCGAGCCGCCGCGCGTCCTCGGGAGAGAGCTCGAGCTGTTGATGGGCGATCGTGAAATGAAGGGCGGGCGAGATCTCGACCTCGGGCGCCGCCCAGAACGGCCGGTAGGTGCCGAGTCGCAGGGCGCCGTCGCCTACCCCACGCTCGTCTGATCCACCGATCGGTGCATCGTGGGGTGAGGCGGGTGTGCCCTCGCCCGGGACCGTGGACTTCGCGGCAGCACCGATCGTCGGTTCATCGGCGAACGCGCCGGCGTCCGCGGCCTCGGCTTCGGGCGGCACCGGCGATGGCGCCGGCGCGGGCCCGGCTGGCTTCTCGCCCAGCGACTCCGCTTCGGGGCGCTCGGGCCAGCGAACCCCACGTCCGCCGACCCCGTCCAGCGTCATCCCCGCATAGAAGGGAACGGCCTCGGCCAGCTGCCCGAAGGCCATACCGCTGGTCAGCACGCCGGTGTCGAGTCCCACCCGCTCGGCGAGCTGGGCCAGGACCCACCACCCGGGACGGACGTCGCCCGGATGGCCGATCGCGGCACGCAGCCGTTGCAGGCGCCCATCGGGATGAACGACGGTGCCCTCCTTCTCGGCGTGCGACTCGGCCGGAAACACCACGTTGGCGTGTTCGCGCAGGCCGTCGGTCAGGACCGACGCATGCGCGACCACGAGTCCGACGTGATGCATGGCCTGCTCCCACGAAGCGCGGTCCGGGTGATCGCGAACGGGGTCGGTCTCGAACAGATAGAGCGCGGTAACGGCGCCAGTCGACGCTGCCTCGGCGATCGCCGCGGCCCCTCGCCCGGGGTCCGGCGCCTCCGCGTAGCCGGGCAGGGAGTCGGGCAGCGCGCCCGCTTCGCGCAGTCCGCGGCCATTGCTGCCGATGGGCAGCTCGATGAGCCCCGCCCCGTCGTGATCGGCGAGGCCCAGCGCGTCGGCGATCTCGAGCAGTCGCTCGGCCGCCGCTGCCGGCAGTCGTTCGCCCCACACGATCACGACCTGCTCGCCCGCCTCGCGCAGGAATCGAGCCAGGTTGCTCCGAGGCTCGCCCGCGAGCTGCGAGGCCAGCTCGGCTACAAACGACTCCTCCTCTCCGGGGGCGTAGCGCATAACCAGCTGGGCGTTCGGATCGAGCGCGCTCGGGCGCGGGGTGGCGACCGCCAGCTTCACGCCATTACGACGTACTCCCTTGCGAATGCGAAGGTCGAAGATCGGAGCGTCGTCGATCGGCTCGCAGCCGAGCACCAACACGGCGTGGGCGAACTCGAGATCGGCGAAGGCTGCCTGAAGCTTGGGGGCCGCCAGCCGGCGAGCCACGTCTCGGCCGAGCGGCGGGCCGGTCCGGCAATCGATGTCCGGGGACTGGAGCGGCTCGCGCATGAGGCGCTGGAGCAGAAAGCCCTCCTCGTTGGTGGCCTTGCCGCCGACCAGCGCGCCCACCCGGCCCCGGTGGCGATGGAGGCCGGCCGCCACCTCGAGCGCCCGGTCCCACGAGACCTCGCGCAGCTCGCCCCCATCCCGCACCAGTGGCCGCGTGATCCGCTCGTCGGTGTGAATCGCCTGGTAGGCGAAGCGGCCCTTGTCACACAGCCAGCCGTCGTCGACGTCGGGATGGTGTCGGGGCACGACGCGGAGCACGCGTTCGTCGCGGACGGTGAACTCCACGTTGCACTGCGACGGGCAAAGTGTGCAGATCCCGCCCGAGCCCTCGATGTCCCACGGCCGGGCCCTGAACCGGTACGGCTGGGAGGTCAGGGCGCCCACCGGGCACAGGTCGATGATGTTGCCGGAGAACGGCGCCACATAGGGATGGCCGTCGTAGGTGGACACGAACGTGTCGGCTCCGCGTTCGGCGAAGATCAGCTGGAAGTCCTCCGAGATCTCCTGCGAGAACCTGACGCAGCGATAGCAGAGGATGCATCGTTCCCGGTCGATCGCGACCAGCGGGCTCAATGACAGCGGCTTCTCGAAATGGCGCTTTGGCTCGATGAAGCGCGAGCGGCCCAGTCCCCAGCCGAACGTGATGTCCTGCAGCGGGCACTCGCCGCCCTTGTCGCACACCGGGCAGTCGAGGGGGTGGTTGACGAGCAGGAACTC
>DAIPIC010000145.1:0-7252 GCA_036771025.1 Solirubrobacteraceae bacterium | reverse complement strand
GGTCGCTCCTCGACCCACCGCCTCCCGGGCCCCTGCCCTAGCCCACCGGCGCCAGTGGGCGTAGATAGACCGGCCGCGCCCGCAGCAGCGCGGCGGTCTCCGTAAGCCCCCTCTCCCCCCCGTGAAAGCGCCGACCGGAGCGCAGGGCCGGCAGCTTCGTCACCCCCCGCGCAAGAAGTCCTCTGCTCGTGGCCTCGATCGTCGCGTCGATGGAGCGATCACCGGCTGCGTCCAGGCAGTCGTCGAGCGAAAGGCCGGCCGCGGCCGCCGCCTCGGCCAGGACCTCGGGATCATCGAGGTCGAAGCCGCCGCAGAACGCGAGTCGTGCCGCCGCCAAACCGAACCTGGCCCCCGCTCCGACCTCGCCGGCGCGAACGGCCGCCCGCAGCGCGCCGGGCACCGCTGCCGGCCAGCGATCGGGCCACACCAGCGGCAGGTGCAGCTCGTCAGCGCGGCACTCCGCTTGAGCCCGCAGCTCGGCCACCTGGCGGCCGCCGACCAACTCAACGTTGGCGACCGGGACCCACTCCACTTCTCCAAGCAGCCGCTCCACCCGCTCGGCGGCCAGATAGGAGAAGGGGCACGCGAGGTCGTAGAAGAAGGCGATCTCGGGGCTTCCCTGCGGTCGCGAGCGGTCCGCTCGCCGTTCTGCCAGCACGATGAGCTCTCCCATCAAGAGCTGGAAACGACGGTCGGCGCCGAAACTGGCGGAAACTCGGTCGTGATCGGCGCAAAAGGACCGGAAATGGAGACAATGGCCGCTGCTTCCGTTATTCTGGAAGGTGGTAGGTAGCCCAACCGGAGGTCATTAGATGCCTCACGTTCCTCCCCCGAAGCGTCACCCATACGACCAGTGGTCGCCGGACGCACGAGCGCTCGACGTCGTCGGCGACAAGTGGACGCTGCTGATAGTGCGCGACCTGGCCGCCGGTCCGAGGAGGTTCGTCGAGCTGCAGCGCGTTCTCCCCGGGATCTCAACGGAGCAGCTCCGCTCGAGGCTGAACCGGATGGTGGCCGACGGCATGCTGACCCGCCGGCGCTACCGCGAGGTTCCTCCGCGCGTCGAGTACGAGCTCACCGAGCGCGCGTACGCGTTGATGCCGATCATCGGCGAGGTCGCGCGCTGGGGATATGAGTGGGTGTGGAGCGCTCCGCGAGCCTCGGAGCGGGTGGACATCGGCGCGATCTTCCGGGTCGCCCCGGGCCTCGTGCAGCCACCGTCTGATTTGAGCGCCAGCGTGTCGATGGTTGTCGAGGACGAGGCGGGCGAGTCCTACGTGCTGGTCGCCGAGGGCGGCAGGGTGAAGGTGCAGGAGCCTGTAGAGGACGAGCGGACCGACGCGACCATCACCGGCAAGAAGGACGCCTGGGTGGCGGCCTTCTCGCCCGACGGGGACCTGAGCCAGCTTCGGATCGAGGGCAACAAGCGGCTGGCGACCCAGTTGCTAGAGGCCCTGGCGCTCGGCACGGAGCAGCTGGCGCGCGCCACCCCCGCGGCCTAAACGCGCCACCCGCGCGGCCTAAACGCGCCACCCCCGCGCCGGCCAAGCCCGCGCCGGCTAAGCCGCTACCCCACCGCCCAGCTGTATCGCGCCGCCGCGGCCTTGTCGGCGTGCGGCGCGAAGCGCACGGCGATCACCTTCGCCCCGTTCGGGGCCGAGAACGTGACGCATCCGTCCCGAGACTCGCCCGGGCTGATGTTGTTGTCGAAGTCCCGAAGCGGCGTCTGGCACGCGCCGCCCGGCGAGAACGTGGGGACCGCCGAGCCGGAGGAGACCACGAGCGATACGTCCCCGGTCGCCGAGCTGTCGTACGTGCCGGGCCCGTGGTTTAGGACCTTGAGCTTCACCCCCACGGCGCGCGTCCCAGGGAGAAGCGCAGCTCCCGAATCGTTCAGGGGGTCGATCACCTTCGTCACCGTCACCGCGAGGAACGCTCCCCCGCCCGTGACCTGCGACGTCTCGCCCACCTTCAGCGAGTTGGCAGAGCGCGGCGTCGTGGCCTGCCCCGTATGGATGGCGTGCGTCACGGTGGCCCGCGGCGGGCTCGAGGAACCGCAGGCGGTGATGGAGAGCGCCGCCAGCAGCGCCGGTACGGCGGCGCGGTGTGCCCGCACTACTTGTTGGAGTAGGTAGTCGCGGTGACGTGCGGGAACTTCTGGGGCTGCCCGAGTAGTGCGCCGGGCGGGGTGTCCTCCCAGCACGGCGGGCCGCCACCTACGTGCGCCTGGGTCGGGCCGCCCGTGTTGTTGCAGTCCCAGGAGGCGGCGCCGCCCATGATGAAGTCCTTCGGGTTCCCGGAGGGCGCCCACAGCGGCAGCGGATAGGTGTTGCCGCGGTTGTCGGGCGTGCGGGGACCGCCGATCGCCAGGGCGTTCGCTCCGAGCGGGGAGACCGTCCGCAGGTAGTGGCCGGTGCCACCGGCGCCGCCGGCGACGGTGGCGTGGAGCGTCGTGGCCGGCAGGCTGATGAAGTCGGTGATCAGCTGCTGGTGGAGCCCCAGCCAGTTGACGATCGGGTTGAACTGCTCAAGCCACGGCCCCAGCTGGGTGAGCAACGGCTGGGCTCCCTGGATCACGCTGGCGATTGCCGGCAGGCCGGTCTTGGAGACCTGGATCAGCGGCCGCAGCTGGACGAATAGGTGCCGCAAGTCCGGGGAGAGCTTCTTGACCGAGGCCAGCGTGGGCACCGCCTGCCTGAGCGCAGGTGTGAGCGAGACCGGGCCGTTCGGCGCGACCAGGGGGTCGGTGTCGGCCGCGAACGCCTGGAGGCGCTGCATCGTCTTGGTCGTCTCGTCCAGGAATGTCGGGAACACGGCGAAGGTTTGCTTGATGTCGTTCTGGACCGAGGCCGTGGCCGCGAACACCGTCGCGCCGCTGGTGATCAGGTGCTGAAGCGCGCCCTGGTTTCGGCTGAGGGCGCTGAATACCGTGGCCCCGTTGTTCGTGAGACGCACGACCGCGGCGTGCTCGACGTCGAGGACCTGGAGGATGTCCGTGGCGTCGGCGGCGAACGCCGGGAGGTTCCCGAGCACGTTGTTGAGGTTCTGATCGTTGCCCTTTACCGACTGCGCCAGCGACTGCTGCCAGACCTGGAACGCCTTCCTGGTGGGGGGATCGAGCGCATTGAATATGTCGTCTATCTGAACTGCGGGAACCACCTGCGAGTTAGGCAGTCTCCCTCCATCTGGTAACGGTGGACTGTTGGGCGAACCGGGCGTCAGCTCCACGTAGGTCTCGCCCAGGATCGTCTTGATCCGCAGGATGGCCTTGGTGTCGCGGCGGATCGGCGCGTACTGGCGGTTCATCTGAATCGTCGCCAGCGTGCGGTTGCCGCTCGAGTCGAGCGTGGTCGTTACCACCTTGCCGACCGTCACGCCCGCGATCCGCACGTCGGCCGGCGTGGCGAGCTCCTGGGCGTACGGGAACGCCACCTGGAAGCGGTAGCCCTGGGCGTTGAACGGAACCGTGCCACCGAATTCGACCCACAGGAACAGCAGCAGCCCGATGCACGACAGCGAGAACAGGACCATCGAGAGGATCTTGCCTATTGAGGGAGCGCTGGTTTCCATCAGTGGGTCGGGGGCTTGGGGAGGAACTGGTTGCCGATGTTGCCCACGCCGTTCTTACTGAGCTGCGATGCCACGGCGGGGTTGGCGGTGGAGTAGGGCGATGAGGCGCCCTGGGCCTGGAAGTTCCTGAACTGGGACTGCACGGCGGCGGCCTGGGCCGGACACAGGTTGAGGTCCGCGAGCACGGTATCCAGATTCAGCCCGGACAGGACGAGTGTGCCGAGCCCGCCCAACTGGCCGAGGATCTGGGTCAGCGACGCGCAGCTCACCTGGAGGAAGGCCTGCCGGAAGTCACCGTTGCCGTCCTGGACGGCGAAGACGGTCCGCCCGATGTGCCCCAGCCACGCCAGCCACCAGAGATAGCCGTGCTGAGGAGCCGCCGGGTTGTATCCGAGCAGGTTCAGGAAGTGGTTGACGACCGAGAAGGTGCCGTTCAGGTTCGGAGTGGCGTTCGCCAGGTTGATCGACGCCGGGCGCAGGTTGCGGACCAGCGGACGGGCCGCCCGGACGAACGGCCTGATCTGGTTCTTGAGGATCAAGCAGCTCGACCCGCCTCCGCAGCTCACCGCGTTCGGGCCCGCGAGGCCCTGGAGCGCCTTGTTGGCCGCCGGAAGCGCCTGGGCCGCCGGAATCAGCTTCGTGGCCGTGGGTCCCAGCTGCTGGGCGAACGTCTGCACCTGTGCCAGCGTGGCCCTCGTCTGCGTGAGCGTGGCCGGCAGATCGGCGACGGAGCGGCTGAGGTTCCCCTCCTCGGAGGCCGTGGCCCTGAACACCCGCGAGCTCGCGACGATCAGTGAACCGATCTGGGCCTGCTTGGTGATCAGCGCGTCGTTCAGCCGGCGCAGGGCGTTGACCAGATGCTGCAGATCTGCGCCCCGGGCCGCGACCGCGGTGTTGAGCCGGGCCAGGTCCTGGTGGGTGGGCTCAAAACGCTCGAGCACCTGGGCCAGCTCCCCGCCGCGGCCGTTGAGTCCCTGGCCGGCGCCGTTGACCAGCAGCTGCAGGTACTGACGGGTGTCGGCGTCGACGGACGAGAGGATCTCGTCGACATTGACCTCGGGAGCGGTCTGGGAGAGCGGGATCGTGTAGCCCTGTTTGACCACCGGCGACGACCCGCCCCCCGGGTTGACCTCGACGAACATGTCCTGAAGACCTGTCTTCGGGCGCAGGAAAGCCGTGGCGTTGGTGTGGATCAGGTGCTTGTACTTCTGATCGATCCCCATCTTCACGATCGCGTAGCCGTTCTTGAGCTTCACGCCCGAGAGCGTCCCGATCTGCACCCCGGAGACCCGCACGGTCTGACCCTGACCCGGCGTCACGGCCTGAGCGGTCGAGAACTCGGCGTTGACGGTGAAGGGCGAGGACTGGATGAACGGGAAGCGCAGCCCCTCCTTGTTCAGGATGTAGCCGGTCACGACGACGGCCAGCGCCAGCAGGACGAGGATGGCGATGAAGTCCGACAGGTGGTTCTTGATCGCGCGCTTCACTTGCGTGAGCTCCCTGTCCTCGCGGATGGACGCGCGGTGCCGGACGAGGAGCCTCCGCCGCCCGAGGAGGAGTTTGTGGTCCCGGAGGAGGAGCCTGTGCTGCTGCCCTGGTTAGCGGACGGAGCCCAGGATCCGCCCAGTTTCAGCGAGCTGCCTGTGGCCCTCAACGCGTCGGCCACGCCAGCTCCGGTCAGCCTGTCCGTCGTCCGCTGGAGCGCCTGCGATGCCAGGCTGACGGCGGGATGAATCTGGGTGGGCGGGGCGCCCGCCGGCGAATTGAGATCGGTGAGCGGCGCCTGGGTCTCGCACGGCGCGTTCGGGACGTCGCCGCCGGCGAGCGGCGGACGCTGGTCATTCGGCGGCGGGACGGGCTGCACGGCCGTCAGCGGCTGGAGCAGCGAGCCAAACACCGGCAGACCGCCGATGTTCAGCGAGTAGGTGAACGTGCCACCGCCGAACAGCAACCGGATGATCGGGCCATTGGCGTCGAACGTGCGGCCCTCGCCGGCGATGCCCGGCAGCAGCTGGAGATCCTCGACATATGCCGGATGCGGCGGGAAGCCGTTAGAGGCGTTGAAGTTGGGATCGTTGATCTGGAGGTTTGACCAGGGAATCACGTTCTGAACCACGCAGCTCGAGGCCGGGCGAACCTGATCTCGCATCAGCGGAATGGTCTGGTTGGTCAGATTGGCCAGGGCGGGAACGGTCGGCACCAGGTCCTGGGTCAGGCCACGCAGCTCCGCGGGCTGCACCAGCTGCCTCAGCTGGTTGATGAACGGCAGGCTGACGTCGACGGTGTGGGCCGTGGTCTTGACGCCCGGCAGCAGGGCCCGGGCCAGCGCCCGCGTCGGCGGGAAGGCGGCGTTCAGGGCATTGAACGCCGGGGTCGCCGCGGACAGGGTGCCCGGCAGCTGGGCGACCGTGCTCTGGAGATTCCCGCTCTGGCGAGCGAGCGCCAGGGCGGTCGTGTTGAAGTCGGTGATCAGGCTCTGGAGGGCCTGGGGATGGGCGTTGAACGAGGCCGAGACATTGCCCTGCTCATAGATCGCGTTCGACAAGTCGTGGGGCTGGAGTCCGAGCAGGTCGTGCTCGACGATCGCCGAGTACTTGTAGGCCGGCAGCCAGTACTGCACGGAGCGACCGAACGCCGGGCCGGCCTGGTAGACGGCGTTGCCGTACTCCTTGAGCAGGATCTGGAGGTTCTGACGGGTATTGGCCTGAAGCGAGCCCAGCACCTGGTCGAGCTGGACCGGCAAGCGCGTCTGCTGGAGCGGGAACACATGCCCGCTCTTGACGACGGGGGCGTTTGGGCTGCCCGGCGAGACGTCCACGAAGAAGTTCCCCTCCAGGAAGATTCGCGGCCTGATCCAGAAGGTGGCGTCCGAGTGCAGCGGCTGGCCGTTGTCGTCGATGGTCATCGTGACCTCGGAGGCCTGCGAGCCGTTGACGCTCTCGACGCTCGACACCTTGCCCACATTGACGCCCGCGATCCGGACCAGCGAATTGGGTCGCAGATCGTTGGAGCTGGGGACGACGGCGTGAATGGTGAAGTGGCTCGCGAACGGATTGGCGAACTTGGTGAAGCCCCCGTACACGAACACGGCCAGGACGATGATCCCGATCAAGCCGGCCGCGAACTTGCTCATCGGCTTTCTGCGCTTGCGCTGTCGGAAGGGAAGCCTCATGGGTTCGTGGGGTTGAACGGGGTCTGCGGCCCGATCCCGGGGTTGCGGCTGAAGGTCTCGCCGGCGGGTACGTGTGTGCGCCCGGCGTAGGTCGGGCCCTGGTTGCCGGGCGTGTGCTGGTCCGTGTCGAACGGCCGGTGCTGCGGGTCGAAGAAGTTGAGCATCCGCGGATAGCCTCGCTGCCCGGTCTCGCAGTCGGCGTTGCCGCTGTTATCGATGGCGGCGCCGTAGGTCGGGGCGCGGAAGGTGACGCTTCCACCGAGGGGGTTTGCGTCGCCCAGAAGCCCGCCGCCGTTGACCGGTTCCGCGGCGGGCTGCGCGGCCGGGTTGTTGGGCTGGGTCGGGTTGGCGGACATGAACATGCCGCGCTGCGCGGTGCCGAACGCGGTCGGCTCCGACACGGTGTCGGCCAGGTCGGTCCAGGTGTAGTTCCAGTAGTCACACACCGTCTGGTATGGGCCCAGATAGCGGACCATCGGATTCAGCTCGTTGACCGTGGCGATCAGCCCG
>DAIPIC010000144.1:0-7262 GCA_036771025.1 Solirubrobacteraceae bacterium | reverse complement strand
AGAAGTCGTTGCCCACGTCGTAGTGGTGGCGTACCGCGCGCCGGTCGCGGCTCAAGGTGTGGCGCTCGCCGCGCAGCCTGAGCTCCGCCTGCGGGCGGCCGGGAGGCAGGACCAGCCCGCACGCCCTAACCACAGCCACGGCCAGCGCAAGCTGTCGGCGGATTCCGGGTGTGCGCGGATTCCACCCGTCGACTACCGCCAGGGCGGCGTCGAGGTCGTCCACCTCGATCATGCCCGATGCGTAGGCGCGGCCCAGACCCAGCTCGCCGGGAGCGCGGAGCACGTGAGCCAGTGCCCGCGGGGTCTTGATTCTGAACGTCGGCGCCCGGGGCTCGGTGGCTTCCAGCCGGGTCCCATCCCAGAACTCAACCGTGAAAGGACGGCTGGGGAACGTCCTCCGGAGCTCCGTTCGCAGCGGAGCGGTGTTCGAGAGCGCCACCGCTTCAGGAGCCGACAGCCAGCGCCTTGCGCCGCCGCCGTGCGGGGTCCACGCGAACTACGTCCCACGCGAGTCCAACCATCTCCAGCGCCCGGATCACTCCAGCGGCCGGGTCGATCTGCCAACGCCGCAGGCCGTGGCGGTAGGAGGTGGGAAAAGCGTGATGGTTGTTGTGCCACGCCTCGCCCCACGTGGGAATCGCCAGCCAGGCCACGTTCTTGGACTCATCGCCCGTGTCGTAGTCCTGGCGACCGAAGAAATGGCAAACGGAGTTGATGCTGAACGTCGCGTGATGGACGAAGAAGATCCGCGCCGCTCCGCCCCACAGCAGCCCCAACAGGCCTCCCGTGACCGTTCCGGTCACGGCGAAACCAAGACCGAACGGCACTGCCAGGCCCACGATCACCCAGAGAACGAAGGTGCGGTCCACGAACCGGATCAGCGGATCCGACAGCAGATCAGGGGCATACCGGCGCTCGTCCGCCACCTCCATGTCCTTGAACACCCAGCCTAGGTGGGCGTAGGCGAGCCCTCGCAGTGCGCCCCGCCATCCATGCTCGCGATCGACGTGGGGGCTGTGGGGATCGCCGTGCTCATCTGAGAACTGATGATGCTTGCGATGCGTGGCCACCCAGTCGATCACCGGGCCTTCCGCGGCGGCCGAACCGAGCGCGGCGAATCCCGCTCGCAGCGGTCCGCTGCACTTGAAGCTGCGGTGCGTAAGCAGCCGGTGAAAGCCCACGGTGATGCCGGTGCCCACCGAGACGTACATGAACGCCAGGATCAGGAGGTACTGCCAGCCGAAGAGGTCTGAGCCCCAGCCGAGCCACATGCCGACGCCCACCATGATCGGCGGGATGGCGGTCACGGCGGCGCTCGCTATACGGTCGACGAGCGGCATCGAGACCGGTCGCACGGTTCCGGCGTCCGGCGGCTCGAGGTCAGGCCGTGCGCGCGTGGCGCTGGTGGGTGTGGGGGCGGTGCGAAGCTCCATCGGCAAGTTCCCCTGGCAGCTACCCCAAACCACCAGGACCATGCATCCAGCGGGCGCAGGCGATCATAACGGGTCACCCGGCACCGTGGTGCCGCGCGCGGCGAAGCTCTACGAGTTGCCGATCGTGACCCCTATGGCCACGACCACCGCCCCTGCCAGCGTCACCACGATCAACGAGGAGCCCAGGGACACCTTGAGGAAGCGGTAGCGGACGAAGGCAATCACGAACAGCTCCACCGCCACGACGATCCCGGCGACGATCAGAGCCGAATGCACGTTTCGAATGACGAACGGAAGCGAGTGGAACACCCCTCCCAGCGTCGTGAACGCGCCCGTGATTGCGCCCCGGACGATGGCCGATCCCCGGCCGGTCTGCTCACCGGTATCTGACAGGGCCTCGGAGAAGCCCATGCTGACGCCGGCACCGAGGGCCGTGGAGATACCGACCACGAGGGCGGTGTGGGAGTTGCTCGAGACCGCCGCGGCGAAGATCGGAGCCAGTGTCGAGACCGTTCCGTCGATCATCCCGACCAGCCCCGGCTGCACGACGCGCAAGACGAATGCCGGCTCGTCGTCAAAGCCCGCCAACCGCGCGATCGCCTGACCGAGTCGGGTCCGGGGCTTCCTTCGGTCCGTAGTCCCTACGTTCACACCGCTACTATAGCAAGTCAGTTAGAATAAGGACGCCCTAATTAGAGCTATCATGTTGAATATGCACGCGTCAGCGATGGATGAGCAGTTGACTCGGGAGCTTCGCGACCGGGGATTGCGCGTCACCTCCCAGCGGATCGTGATTCACCGTGCGCTGTGCTCCCAGACGCAGCACATGACGGCCGAACAGGTGCTGGAGAAGGTCTCCGATGTCCTACCCGGCATCTCGCTGCCCACCGTGTATGCCACGCTCGAGCTGCTCGAGGACCTGGGGCTCGTGCGTCGCTTCGGCACCGGCAGTGGCGCGGTGCTGTTCGATTCACGCGTCGAGCCCCACGCGCACACGGTTTGCCGACGGTGCGGAGCCACCGCGGATTTGGAAGGTGGTTCGCACTCCGCCGAGGTTGCCGCGCGTGCGGCCGAGACCGGGTTCGTCCCTGACCACACCCAGCTCGTGGTGTGGGGGCTTTGCGCCCGCTGCGCCGCAGCGAACGCCGCCGCTTAGGCTTTCGAGCCGCACCAGGCGACCGGGCGGCACCGACCCCTATACCATCGCCCGTCGAGTTGTGCCGCCGCACCTCTCGACTCGGCCTGATGAGTCACAGACGCCGCTAGTCGCCCAAGGAGGGCGATGAGCACTCAAGCCCCGCCCCCCGCCACCGCACGCCTCGCGAGACCCCGCCTCGGCCGAAACAGGGTCGCCCGATCCCGGCCCGCAGCGTCCGCACACCTGGCCTCGAAGATTTTCGAATCTCCGTTCGTCCGGCTCCTGCCGTTGCTGGCGGTGTTCCTGGTCGTCTCGCTGTTGACCGATCCCAGCCGGCCGAACGGCGACGAGGTCCCGATTCTGGCAGCAGCGCACCGTCTGCTTCACGGGCGCTACGCGGTCCTGGGGACGATGGACTCGACCAAATACCTCTGGCATGGACCGGGGCTGCCTGCGTTGCTGGCGCCTCTCGTTGCCCTCGGGGTCCCGCTGGCGGAGCTTCGGCTGACGAGTCCCCTCCTGATGTTTGCCGCAGTGCTGCTGTTCTACCGCTTGCTGCAGCTGAGATTGAGCCGCCGCGGTGCGCTGATCGGCGCGTACGCGCTCGGGCTCTATGCCCCCGGCTACTACGTGCTGGGGACCGTGGCCAAGGAGCCGCTGGCGCTGCTGTGCGCGATCGCCGCGCTGGACGGGACGGCCCGGTACGTTGCCCGCGGCCAGCGCCGCCACGCGGTCGTGGCCGGCCTGTCGTTGGGCGTCCTGGTCATGACGCGACTGGAGTACGGCTGGGTCATAGGCGCGTGCCTGATCTCGGGGCTGACCTGGTGGACCGTCACTCGTCTCCGCCTGGGAGGAGCGCCAGGCGCGACCACCGCCGCCCGGCGCTGGAGCGCCGTCTGTGCGCTCGGCATGCTGGCCTGCCTTCCCTGGCTGATCTACACCTACGAGATCACCCACCACTTGTTCTACTGGGGCAACTCCGGGGGAATCTCCCTGTACTGGATGTCGTCGCCGAGCGCCAGCCAGTTGGGCGAGTGGCACGCGACGCACACCGTCAACACCGATCCGGCCCTGGCCGCCTATCGGCCCTTCTTTCACTACGTGTCATCGCTCGGGCCGCTGCACGCAGATCTCAAGCTTCAACACGTGGCGCTCATCCAGGCGCTCGGGCATCCCGCCAAGTACCTGCTGAACCTGTCGGCGAACGTCGGCCGCATGTTCCTCGGCTTTCCCTTCAGTTTCAAGCTGTCACTCGCGCTTGTGGTCGGACTCGGGATCTTCAACGGCGCGTTGCTGGCGGGGCTGGTCGGCGGCGTGGTCTCACTCCGACGCTCGCGGCGCCCCTTGCCGCCCGAGACGATGCCCTTCCTGCTGTTCCTCGGTCTGGGACTGATGGTCCACCTCCTGCCCACGGCCGAGCCGAGGATGGTCGTCCCGCTCCTGCCCGTACCTCTATGGCTGATCGGCCTGGCGTTCTACCGCCGGGCACCCGCCCACCTCTGGGCTCATGCCAGGAGGACGAACAGCAGGCGGCGAGTCATGGCAGCGCTAGGTGAAAGCCGAACGGGTACAGAACCGCGGTCGACGGTGGCGGCTCGGTGATGGTCACAGGCAGCTTCCCGCCTGGTTGCATCTCACCGAACAGCACTTTGTCCAGAGGGTGGACCGACACGGAGTCAAACCCGTAGTAGCTCGTCAGGAAGGCCGACGCCCCCTGGAAGTACGCGATGTCGTAGGGCGTGCCAATCGTCACCAGGATGACCGGCTTCCCGGTCGCCAGCAGCGCGTTCACCAGCTTTTGCTGGGTGAATTGCCCGTGAATATTGGGAGCCCACGCGTTGAACGTGTTCACGATCACGAGGTCGTCCTGCTGTGCCTTTGCCACGGCAGTTGCGATGGTTGCGTCGGGGGGGTCGTACCCCGACACGAAGACGTCGCTGTGCAAGCCTCGAGCCGCAATATCCGAACCCATCGTGTTGGCCGTGGTCGAGGACGCGCCCGTGACGAGAACGTTCTTGCCGCTGTTCTTAGCCAGCGGAAGCAGATTGGCGTTGTTCTTGACGAGCGTGACCGAGTTCGCAGCGATCTGCTGCGCCACGGCGAGGTGGCGAGGCGTCCCGACGACGTTCTTGATGTTGCCGACGTCGACGAACGGGTCGCGAATCAGTCCCAGCTTCCACTTCAGCGCCAGGATGCGGGCGACGGACTCGTCCAGCTGCTTCTTGCTGATCTCGCGTGCCTTGACCGCATGGAGCACTGCCGGGTACGCGCGGACCAGATCGGCGGGTGCGGGGTCGCGCGAGGGGTCGCTCTTGTCCGCCGGTCCCGGGCACGGGAGGGTAGTAGAGGAGCACTGGGCAACTTCGAGCAACTCGTCATCGCCGGCATGCAGTGCCTTCAAGGCGATCTGCTCCGGGGTGAGATCCCTCAGAGCGGCGGCGTCCAGCGCGTCGGTGACGACCGGCCCGCCGTAATGAAGCTCGCCGCGAAGGAATCCGTCTACCCAAAAATGGCTAAGGCTGGTGATGGCGTTGCCCGTGATCTTCGGGAACAGCAGATGGGTGACCATGATTCGGTCGATCCCTTGCCCCATCGCCGCCTTGAACGGCGGGACATTGGTCTGCTTCACCTCGGAGAGGGTCTGAGGAGATGTGGCCACGCTGAAGTCGCTGTTCTCCTTGGCGGCCCCAAATCCGGGCCAGTGCTTGGCAGTCGCGCCCTCTCCCCTGCTGGCCTGCTCGGTCTGAAAACCGCGCACTTGAGCGGCGCTGAAATTCGATACGAGGGGCACCCGGTCGCCGTAGGCACGAATGCCGTCAGCCTGGTTGAGCGGTTCGACGTTGACGTCGACCACCGGGGCGTTGTCGACGTTGATGCCCATCGCGCGCAGCTCCCGGCCCATGATGCGAGCTGCCTCCTGCGCCAGCCCGACGTTGCGTGTCGCGCCCAGAGGCATGTTGCCGGGAAAGACGGTCGCCGGTTCCGCAATCCGCGTGACCTCGCCGCCCTCCTGGTCGGTGCTGATCACCATGGGCAGCTTTGCTCCCTCGTGCAGCGCGACCCTCTGGATGCCGTTCGAGAGCTCCGCGATCTGCGTCGGGTTCTGGAGGTTCTTCGCCGCCGCCCAACCGAAGTAGATGATCCCACCCGGGTGGTACCTGCGGATCAGCTCGGCGATGTTGTTCACACCGTAGTACTCCTGATTCAGCCTGACCGTCGCCGGATCGGTATCGCGAACCGAGGATCCGTAGCCATTGACCTCGAACAGTTGCCCCACCTTCTCGCGCAGGCTCATATGCGCGATCGTCCTGTGAATCCAGCCCTGCTCGCTGGGAGGCACCGGATTGGGCTTAGACGCGGCGGTCGCCGTACCGCTGGTAAGAGCTTTTCCAGAGCCGGGAGGCAGGAGATACAGAGCAGCTGCGATCGAGATCAACAGCAAACCCGCCAGCAATACCCGCGGACGCGCGGGTGGACCCCAGTCGGTTCTTCTCAACATCAACCCTGCCCCTTGTTCGGATGACTGCCGCCCCGGCCCCTGGCGGCACCCTAGCGCAACTCGATCCCGTAGACGCTACTGGGACAGGGCGGCGTCCAGCGCCTGCTCCACCGGCTGCTCGCCGCTGTTCAGGTACAGGAGGCGGCGAGCGGAGCGGGGATCGCGCAGCAATCCAGCGAGGACCGCGGCCACGTCGTCCCGAGGAATCTGGCCGCGGAACGGCGTCGACTCGAGCCGCACCCGGCCCGTGCCGGGATCGTCGGTGAGGCCTCCTGGCCTGACGATCGTCCACTCGCGGTCCGAGGCCCGCACCGCTTCATCCGCCTCGGCCTTTGCCCGCAGGTAGACGCTGAACGCATCGTCACCGTCCGGAGGACTCTCGGCACCCACGGCGCTGATGATCTGAAACCGGGGTACGCCGGTGGCGGTGGCGGCGTGCAGCAGCTTGACCGCCCCGTCCCGGTCCATCGTCAACTTGCGCTCGGCGCCGCTGCCCGGTCCCGCGCCCGCGGCGAAGATCGCCGCATCAGCACCTCCGATGGCGTCCGCGATCTCATCGCCGCTCGCGTGCTCGAGGTCGCAGACGACCGTAGAAGCCCCCTGTCCGCCGACTTCCGCGGCGTGATCGGGATTGCGGATAAGGCCGATCACAGTGTCGCCCTCGGCGACGAGGAGGGAAGAGAGCCGCATGGCGACCTTGCCGTGGGCTCCGGCGATGGCCACGATCACGTGGCGAGCTTATTTCAAAGCGCCGGCGCGCGGTACGAGCTTGATGTGGCCAGCGGCGCGGTGGCGCTATTCGCCGCCGGCGACGAGGCGCTGACAAAGGTGCTCCCCGCAGAGCTGACCTGGACCGCCTGGTCCAAGGCGCTTCCGCGCACCCACTGGTCCCATGGCTTGAACCACATGGTCCAACCGTTATCCCAGTCGCCGGCCCTCGGACTTCCGGCGACCTTCACCGGGTCCCCCGGGACGGCCATGTTGTAGTAGGTCGTGGCGTCAGCCGGTGACATGTTCACGCAGCCGTGGCTGACGTTGTCGAACCCCTGATCGCCCACCGACCAATAGGCATCGTGCAGGTAATCGCCACTCCACGTAAATCGCACGGAGTAGGGCACTTGTAGGTCATAGCCGGGACCCTTCATCTCGACCGGGTTTGCCTTCTCGATCGTCAGGTATTGGCCGTTTGGGG
>DAIPIC010000143.1:0-7415 GCA_036771025.1 Solirubrobacteraceae bacterium | reverse complement strand
ACGGGCTCGTAGGCCAATCTCAGAACCGCATCCATCTGCCGGCCTGTCTCCTCCTCTCGCCGCAGCGGGCCTCGGCCCGCCGCTGATCATAAGCAGACGATTGGTCACATGGCAACGTGCAACCGTCCGGTCGAAGGGGCTTAGATCACCATGCGGTGAAGCGGTGTGCGAGTGGCCAGGGCCCTCACGCGGCCGGGGACGAACGGCAACAGCCGGTAGGCCAGCTCGGACTCGAGCCCCACGGGCACGATCGCCAGGTTGCGCTCCACCGCGCGGACGATCGCCTTGGCCACCACGTCCGGCGAGTGCCCGAAGCGAAGCGCGCCCGCGGTCCGCTCCGGGCGCTCCGCCAGCCGGCCCACCATCCGGGCCCGGCTGGCGATCGGAGTGTTGATCACCCCGGGGCAGACCGCGCTCACGCCTACACCCGCCGAGGTCCAGTCGGCGCGCAGGCACCGTGACAACGCCACGACCGCCGCCTTCGACGCGCAGTAGGCGGCGAGGTCGCGACTCATCACGTACGCCGCGCCGGAGGCGACGTTGACGATATGACCGCGGCGGCGCTCCACCATTCCAGCGCCGAATGCATGACACCCATACGCGACGCCGTTCAGGTTGACGCCGATCAGCCAGTCCCAGTCATCGACGCTGGCCTGAAGGAATGGGCCCCCGAGCCCCACCCCCGCATTGTTGACCAGAACGTCCACGGGGGCGCGCTCCTCGAGAGCGCTCGCAAGCTCTCTCACGGCGTCTGAATGGGAGACGTCGCAGGTCCATGCCGAGGCCTCGGCGCCCGCCGCCTCGCAGGCCGCGGCCGTTTCCTCGGCGGACCTGCCGTCGATGTCCACGCACGCCACTTCCCCGGCGCCGGTTTTTGCGCACCGGAGCGCAGTGGCTTTGCCGATCCCGCTGCCGGCCCCGGTGACGACCACTCGGGCTCCGTTGATCTTCATGCGGCCGCCCTCTCGAACCGGTAGTCGTCAAGGTCGAAGCGAGCGCTGCGCCACGCTGTCTCGAGCGTGGACGCGGGGCGGAACGGCACGTCGCCGTGCTTGTCGAAGTAGTAGCTGTTGGCCAGAGAGCAGCTGTCCTGCCAGACGATCTGGCTGCTCCGCCGGGACATCATCTCGGCGAAGTAGCGATCGTTGGCTTCGCGGCGGACCTCGACCCGCGTCGCGCTCTGCCCACGCGCCCGGCGGAGGACCCGCACGATGTGCCGAGTCTGGTTCTCGATCAGGTTGAAGTACGAGGACCCGTTGTATCCGTAAGGCCCGAGCACCGAGAAGAAGTTGGGAAAGCCCGGCACGCTCACGCCCTCGTAGGCCTGGAGGCGGTGCTCGTCCCACCAGGTCTCGAGATCGAGCGCCCCCGAGCCCTTGATCGGAAACGGCGGGACGTTGCCCGCCTCGAACACCTTGAATCCGGTGGCCATTACCAGCACGTCGAGCCGGTGAAACTCGCCGGAGGCCATCCGGATCCCGGTCTTCGTGATCCGCTGGATGGGTTCGGCTTCCAGGAGCACGTTGTCGCGGTTGAACGTGGCCAGGTACTCGTTGTGGAAGCTGGGGCGCTTGCAGCCCACCGCGTACTTCGGGGTCAGCTTCTCGCGCACCGTCGGGTCGCAGACCTGGCTTCGGAGGAACCGCCGCCCGACTCGCTCCACCACCCGCGAGATGGGGATCTTCCCGCCGAAGTGAAGCGGCAGCGGGAACGTGGCCTCGACGAATGCCTGGCTTGCCATGCGCCCCGCCTTCTCGCTCATCGGCAGTCGCTTCATCAGGCAGCGAAGCTGTCCCGGCAGCGCCGCGTCGGGCTTCGGCAGACACCAGATCGGCGTGCGCTGGAACACGGTCAGGTGCTTGACCACCGGGGCGATTTCGGGAATGACCTGAACCGCCGAAGCGCCGGTGCCGATCACCGCGACCCGCTTGCCGTGCAACTCGAGCCGGGGATCCCAGCGGGCTGTGTGCACGACCGGCCCGCCGAACTTCTCAACACCTGGAATGTCCGGTGGCTTGGGCCGGGTCAGGACCCCGGTGGCGCCGATCACGAACCGTGCCGTGACCTCATCGCCCGCCGAGGTCTCGAGCCTCCAAAGCTCGGCCTCGTCGTCGAAGCTGGCCGCCACGACCCGGGTGCCGAAGCGGACCCGCTCACGCACGCCGTACTTCTCGGCGCAGTGCCTGGCATAGGCGTGCAGCTCGTGCCCCGGGGCGTAGAGCCTCGACCAGGCCATGCTGCGCTCGAACGAGAACTGATAGCTGAACGACGGAATGTCGACGGCGACGCCCGGATACTTGTTCCAGTACCAGGTGCCGCCGACGTCGTGGCCTTCCTCGATCAGGATGTGGTCGCGGAAACCGGCCCGCTGCAGACGGATCGAGGCGCCGATGCCCGAGAACCCGGCGCCGATCACCACCACCTCGTGGTCCGGCTGCCGCGCCGTCTCTGGTTCACGCGCGAGCGCCGTCATGCCGCCGCCGCCTCGCGCGCGCGCCCCACTCCGCGCCTGCGGGCGATCATCGGCATCCCCCGCCTGGGCCGCAGCGTGAGCGTGGCCTCAGGCACGATGGGAAAGCCCGGGATCAGCTCGTAGGTGAACCGCTGGCTCATCATCGCGGTCACGACCGCGCCCTCGATCATCGCGAAGCTCTTGCCGGCGCACACCCGGCGGCCGGCGCCGAACGGCAGGTACGAGCACCGGTGGTGGCGGCGGGCGTTGTCCGGAAGGAACCTCCTCGGGTCGAACACCTCGGGCTGGGGCCAGAAGCGCGGATCGTGATGCAGCCGGTGGATCGGGATCAGGATCGCCGAGCCCTTGCGGATGCGGTGGCCCGCGATCACGTCGTCCTTGACGCAAACCCGGGGGATGATCCACGCCGGCGAGAACAGCCGCATGGCCTCCATGAAGCAGGCTGTCGTCCATTCGAGCCGCTCGACGTCCGCGAACGTAGGGCGCCGCTGAGAAAGCACCTCGTCCACCTCGGCCAGCATCCGCTCGCGCGCCTCGTGGTTGAGCGCCAGCAGGTACCACATCCACGACAGGGCGTTGGCGGTCGTCTCGTGACCAGCGAGCATGAACGTGCAGGCCTCGTCTCGGACCCGCTTGAGCGGCAATGGCTTTCCGTCCTCATCACGCACCGACAGCAGCAGGCCCAGCAGGTCGTCGTCGCGCCCGGGATGCGCGCGCCTGTCGTTGATCACTCCCCACACCGTTTCGTCGACAACCTTGAGGACGTCTTGCACGCCGCTGACACGCGGCGGCAGGATCGGCGCGTGCCGCACGAGGAGCACCAGCGCCCGCGCCAGGGCCCGGGGCGGGTTGAAGACCAGCATCAGCCGGGTGGCGCGCTCGGCGGACCGGAGCCCATAGGTGACCCGAGGCCCGATCCGGCGGGCGAGGTCGGCCATCCCCCGGCCGAACAGGGCCGAGCCGACCACGTCGAGCGTCAGCTCGGTCATGGCCTGGGACATCTGGAGACTGATGCGGTCAGAGCCGTCGTCGAGACGGCCGAGAAAGGCCTCGACCGGTTCCACCATCAGCTCGAACAGGCTCTCCAGGTGGCGCTTGGCGAGCACCGGATTGAGCAGCATCCGATGCCTGCGCCACGACTCGTCCTCGTCGGTGAACAGGCTGAGGCCCACCGCCGCCCGCAGCAGCTCGTACTCGATCGACTTGTGGTAATGGTCCACCGCGTCGAACAGGACGTGGTCCACCAGATCGGGATGCGTCAACAGGTACGCCGTGCGGCGGTTGAAGCTGAACCTGGCGATGTCGGTCCCCTCGGCGCCCGACACCAGGGGGCCGTCTGTCCGCAGCCCGTGCCGGAAGGTGTCGAACGCAACCTGGACCCCGCTCACCCGCCCCACCCGGTTCGTGGCGGGCGCGATCTCAGCCGTGGCGGTCAACTGATTACCTCCACCGTTTCGCCGATCGCTCGATCAACTACGGCACTGTAGCATTTTATCGATCACATGATCGACCAAACACTGGGAGACGCAGAGCCGCGCCGGCGCACCCGCGCCGAGCAGCGCGCCGAGACCCGGCAGTCGATCATCGATGCCACGATCGATTGCCTGGTCGAGGAGGGCTATGTGGCGCTCACCACCCGGCGTGTGGCCGAGCGCGCGGGGGTCGCGCAGAGCACCGTCATGCACCACTTCGAGACGCGGGAGGCGCTGCTGGTGGAGGCGGTCATCCAGGTCGCGCTGAGGCTCGCCGAGCGAGCGCTCCAGCGGATCGACTTCCAGGCCCTGCGCACGCCCGAGCACCGGGAGGCGGTGCTGGACGAGGCCTGGCTCGAGTTCACCTCACCCCAGGCGCTCGCCGCGGCTCAGCTGTGGGCCGCGGTCTGGAGCGAGCCCGAGCTCACGCCCGTCCTGCGCCAGCTGGAGCAGCGGCTTACGGCGATCATCGTGGACACCGCCCACGCCCTGTTCCCGGAGCTGGGCAATGACCGGCGCCTTCCCGCCCTGCTCGACGCCGCGGTATCGCTGATCCGCGGCCTCGTCCTGGCGATCCCCGTCTGGGGACGCGACGCCGTGACGGCCCGCTGGGAAGCGATCAAACCCATCATCCTCGACGCGGCCGCCCAGATACTGGGCGAAACCTAAGTCGTCGGGGGCTTGGGGTGGGGGATCGGCCACTGGCTGGGTCCCAATTCGAGCGGGACGATCCGCCCACCCTTCTGAGCCGCTCGCGCTCCGCCCGCCGGGGGCCGACCGCCACCCCGCTATGTTTTCTGAAGCATGCAAATCTTCCGCCGCCTCCTCGGCTTTCTGAGGCCCTACAAGGGAGCTGTGGCGTGGTCGGGCGCGCTGGCTGCCGGGGCGATGGGGATGACGGTGTTGATCCCCTATCTGACCGGCCGAGCGATCGACTCGATCCGGTCCCACTCAAAGCACGAGCTCGTCACCTGGGCGATCGTGATCGTCGGGGCGGGCTTGCTGCGCCTGGCACTGAGCGTCGGGCGGCGCCTGGTCGCGGGCCGAGTCTCCCTGGGCGTCGAGCTAGACCTTCGCAACCGTCTGTACGAGCACCTCCAGCGGCTGGAGCTGTCGTTCTTCGACCGCCAGCAGACGGGTCAGCTGATGTCGCGCGCCACCGTCGATCTGCAATCGGTCCGCTTCTTCCTCGGCTACGGGCTGATCTTCATCGGCCAGTCCGCGCTGACGATCCTGCTTGCGGCGGTGGCCATGTTTGCGCTGCAGCCTCCGCTGGCTGCGCTGGCGCTGGCGCCGGTGCCGTTCGTGATTCTGATCGCCCGTAACTACGGAAAGCACTCGCGCCCGGCGATGCAGGAAGCCCAGCAGCGGATCGCCGAGCTCACTGCCGAGGCGGAGGAGAACGTCTCCGGCGTGCGCGTGGTGAAGGCCTTCGCCCAGGAGCCGCGTCAGCTCGACCGCTTCGACGACTCCGTGACCCGGGTGTTCGACCAGCAGGTGTACGCCACCCGGATCCAGGCCAAGTACGGGCCGATGATCAGCTTCCTGCCAAACCTTGGCCTCGCCGCGATCCTGCTGGTCGGCGGGCGGATGGTGATCCACCACTCGCTGACGGTGGGGCAGTTCACGGCCTTCTACGCCTATCTGCTGATGCTCATCTCCCCCATGCGGACGCTCGGTTACATGCTCGGCGCCGCGCAGCGCGCCACGGCCTCTGGAGCGCGCATCTTCCAGATACTCGACCGCGCCTCGCGGATGACTGCGCCACAGGACGCACCGCCACTGCCCGGTGGCGATGGGCGCGTCTCGTTCGAGGGAGTCTCCCTCACGTTCGAAGGCGCCCCCGCCCCCGCACTGCGCGACATCGACCTCGACGTGGACGCCGGACGGACGGTCGCCTTGGTGGGAGCGATGGGCTCCGGCAAGACGGCGCTGGTGTCGCTCCTGCCGCGCCTGTACGACGTCAGTTCCGGCGCCGTTAGGGTCGATGGCGCGGATGTTCGCTCCGTCGATCTCGTCGGCCTGAGAAGTGCGATCGCGGTGGCCGGTGACGACCCCTTCCTGTTCTCCGCCACCGTGCACGAGAACATCGCCTACGCCCGGCCCGAGGCCTCGCGTGAGGAGGTTGAGGCCGCCGCGCGAGCAGCGCAGGCCGATGGCTTCATCCGTGAGCTGCCGAAGGGTTACGACACGCTTGTTGGAGAGCGCGGGCTCACCCTTTCCGGCGGCCAGCGGCAGCGGATCGGGATCGCCCGGGCGGTCCTGGCCGACCCCCGGATTCTGATCCTCGATGACGCCACCTCGTCCGTGGACGCCTCGACTGAGCAGGACATCAAGCTCGCGCTTCGGAACGTGATGGCGGGCCGAACCACGTTCATCATCGCCCACCGGCTCTCGACGATCACGCTCGCCGATGAGATCGTCGTGCTCGAGGGAGGCCGCATCGCAGCCCGAGGCGACCACGAGCATCTGCTCGAGCGCTCGCCGCTATACCGGGAGATCGTCGAGAAGGGCATGCCGGATCAGGTGTTCCTGACCGAGAAGGAACCGGAGGCGGTGGGGCTGTGAGCCGCTTCGCCGACATCAGGCGCCGGCTACGCGAGACCGGCGGCCGGGGCCGGAAGCTCCGGGGCTTGGCGGAGCTCATGGCCCCCTATCGCTGGCGCGTGCTGGCGATGTTCGTCTCGCTGGTGGCCGCGACGGGCGCCGCCCTCGCTCCCGCGCCGCTGGCGAAGCTGGCCATCGACCGCGGGATCCAGCGCCACGACACCACGTCGCTGGACCTGATCGTGATCGCCTTTCTCGTCTCGGCGATCGTGTACGCGGTCGCCACATATGCGCAGACCTACCTGGTCGGCTGGGTCGGCCAGCGCGCGCTGCGGGACCTGCGGCTGAAGCTGTTCTCGCACATGCAGGCTCTGTCGATCGGCTTCTACTCGCGCAACCGGGCCGGCGTGATCATCTCTCGGCTCACAAACGACGTCGAGGCGCTCGATCAGCTGGTCGAGGACGGAATGGCCACCCTGTTCCAGTCAGGCCTGACGTTGCTCGGGGTGGTGGGAATCCTGCTCGTACTGGACTGGCACCTGGCGCTGCTCACGTTCGTGGCGCTGCCGCTGCTGGCGGTTGGAGGGGTGTGGTTCAGGATCGCCTCTGCCGGGGCGTACAGGTTGACGCGGGAGAAGATCGCCGCCATCACCGGCTACCTGCAGGAGTCGCTGTCCGGGATCAGGGTGGTGCGGGCGTTCGGAGCAGAGCGGCGACACATCGCCCGCTTCCACGAGCTCAACGATGAGAACCGCGCTGCGAACATGACAACGGTCAATCTGAACGCCGCCTATTTCCCGGGGGTCGAGCTTCTGTCCGCGCTGGTGACGGTCGAGATCCTGCTCGTCGGCGGCTACGAGGTCATCAACGGCCACGTGTCCACCGGGGTCGTGTTCGGGTTCATCGCCGCGCTGAACAACTTC
>DAIPIC010000142.1:0-7447 GCA_036771025.1 Solirubrobacteraceae bacterium | reverse complement strand
CGAAGATGTAATAGCCGCCGAACACCTCCTTGGTATCCGCGTACGGCCCGTCGGTCGTCAGGGTGTTGCCGTCCTGAACGCGGACGGTGGTGGCGGTCTCGACCGGCTCGAGCTGTCCGCTCGAGACGCAGCGTGAGTCATCGGCCAGAGCCGTGTACTCGGCGAACATGGCCTTGTACTCGTCCTCGGACAGCGCCTCGTGCGAGCCCGGCTTTGAGTAGATCAGGGTTGCGTACTTCAACTCGACCTCCTGGGACGGATTTGACTGATTGTCCCTAGGACGAACGAGAACCCGCTACGGGGACAGCTAGCCGCCGCCGTATGTGACGATCAGGTCCGTGACGACGCCGACCACGAACCCGGCGCTGACCATCAGCAGGCCGAGTTCGCGGTGCCCGTGCCGGCGCATGCCGGTCCAGACCTCGCCGATCACGTACAGGATTGCCCCGCCGGCTGCGGCGTAGAAGGCCAGCTCCAGCGGCTGGCTCGTCACGCCGTAGCCGACGATCGAGCCCAGGAACGTGGGACCACCGCCGATGAGCCCCGCCAGCCCCAGCCACGGCCACGAGGGCCTGACGTCGCCCAAGGGGCCAATGATCCCGAACCCCTCGGTGGCGTTGTGCAGCGCAAAGCCGATGATCAATACCGTCGCCAGGCTGATGGCGCCGGCACGGGCGGAGACGCCGATCGCCAAACCCTCGGCAAAGTTGTGTATTCCGATCGCGGCGGCGATCGTAAGACCCGTTCTCAGCGCCCGGCGGCGGGCGGCGTCCCGCTCGAGGCTGAACGTACTGGTCTGTGTCTCGGTCAGGGCTTCGGCGCCGGCGCCGCCCGCGATCGGTGGCTTTCGCGCCCCGAGCGGGCGCATCCGTCGCTCGAGCACCGCCAAGCCCGCTCCCCCCGCGGCGAAGCCCGCGGCCAGCAGCGCGACGAGCGCCACCACGTGACCGAGCGAGTGGTGCCCGTGCTTGTAGGCGTCCAGCGCCGAGTTGACGATGTCCATGCCGTGGGCCAGCACGTCGACGAAGATGAACGCCAACACGCCCACGGAGAACATCGCCAGGGCCACGCGCGCCCGGGCCGAGAGGAGCTGAAGTCGCCCTACCGGAAGGCCGAGGTAGATGGTGAAGCCGGCAAGAGCTCCGAGCAGGACTGTGTGCGTAAAGGACATCGGCGTTAGGGGACCCTAATGGGCAGCGTACCAATCTCCACCGGCAAGTCCAACCTTGGTGCTTGGGATTACCAAGACCAGGTCAGCGAGCGAACCTTCGTCATGCGCCGTCCGCCTCCGTCCCCCGCCCTCAGGTGTCCGAGTTCAGGTTCGGCAGCCCGACCGCTTGCAGCCAGTGGTTGACGGTGACGTTGAGCTGCGTGAACTCACCCGTCCAGATCAAGACGCCCATTGCTACGAGCACCGCCCCGCCCACGCCGATCACCAGAGCATAGTGCCGCCGGATCACGGCCAGCGCGGCGGTGGCCTTTCCGAACGCCAACCCGGTGATCAGGAATGGAAGGCCCAGGCCGAGGCAATAGATGGCCAGCAAGAAGGCGCCATGCGCCGCCGACTTCGAGATGCCGGCTGCACCGATGATCGCCCCCAGCGTGGGCCCGGTGCACGGCGTCCAGGCCAGCGCGAACGCCGCCCCGGTCACCACCGGTCCGCCCCGGCCGGCACGCTGCATCAGGCTGCCCACGTGCCATTCCCGGCCAAGGCGCGGAACGAGCGGTGCCAGCAAGAACAGTGCCCCCATGGTCACGATCAGCGCGCCGGAGACCTTGAGCGCCGTGGGGCCGGTCAGGGTCGAGTGCAGAGCCCGCTGCCCAAGCAGCCCGAGGGCGATGAAGATGGCGGAAAAGGTGGCGACGAACGCAAGGCTCGGACCGATCACGCGACTGGCTCGTATTTCCCCGTGCCCCACCCCCGCGACTGCCGAGATGTAGCCAGGCACGAGCGGCAGCACGCACGGCGAGAGGAAGGAGATCAGGCCTGCGCCGAATGCGACCGGGATGCCGATGCCGGATGCAGGGTCCACGCAGCTAATTATGGAACCGACTGTCATCGAGCTGATACCCACGGTGGACGGGTTCCGGCCCAGGCGCTAGAGTCGCGCGCGGATCCACGTGGAAGCCTCCGCCATCCATGCCAGGGCTGGGCTCGGGAGGGGCCGGGTCGCGCTCGCCACGCCCCTGCTCAGGCTGCGTTCGGACCAACAGCTTGTCGTGCTCTTTCGGGCTGGGTACGAGGACGCTTTCCGCGTCATCCACGATCGCTACCGCGCTCGGCTTCTGGCTTACGTACGCCAGATGCTCGCCGGACTGAATCCCGAAGCCGAAGACGTGCTCCAGGACGTGTTCGTGCGCGCCTATGCCGGCTTGCGGGCCACTAGCCGCGAGCTGAGCCTGCGCCCTTGGCTGTACCGGATCGCCCACAACCGGTGTGTGGATGAGGTCAGACGCCCCATCCCCTCCCTTACAGAGCCGCTGCATCTCGCTCCGGCCGCAATGAGCGACCCGGTGCTGGAGAGCGAGAACCGCGAGTCGCTTCGCCGTCTGATCATCGACATCCGCCGGCTGCCCGATCAGCAGCGTTCGGCGTTGCTGATGCGGGAGATGAGTGGGATGTCCTACGCCGAAGTCTCCGACGTGCTGGGCCTTTCCGTGCCGGCGGTGAAGTCGCTCCTGGTGCGCGCCAGAATCGGCCTGGCGGCGGCCGGCGAGGCGCGCGACACGGCGTGCCCCCAGATTCGGAGCGAGCTGGCGGATGCGCACGAGCGAGGCGTTCGCCCCAGCGGGCTGGCCCGTCGTCACCTCCATGACTGCTCCGGATGTCGTGAGTACCGCTCGGAGCTCCGCAGCGTGAGCCGCCGGCTGGCGGCGCTCACGCCGGTCGTCGGCCCGTTGGGTATCTTGGCCCGGCTGATCGGAGCCGGAGGAGGGGGCGGAGCCGCGGCCGGGGGAACTGGCAGCGGCGTTCTGGCCGCCGGCGGAGCCGCCGGCGCGGGCAGCACGGTACTCGGGGCGGCGGCCACACACGTGGCTGCCGTGGTGGCAGCCGCTGTGGTCACGGCGGGCGGAGCGGTCGAGATCCAGCGTACGGTGGCTACGCAGCTCGATCCAGCGCCGGTGCATCACACACGGGCGACGACGAGCGTGGGGCAGGGGACCTCCGTAGAGGGTACGGTCGCTGCCACCGTCGCCGTTCCACTTTCCTCCCCGGCACCGGCGCCGGCGCAGCAGACCTCCGCGGCCAGCAGTCAGGCCCCGCAAAGCCGCCCGGCAGCTCCAGCGAAGCGGTCCGCGAAACACCGCAAGGTCGTCGACTCACGGACCCCGGCTCCGCCTCCGACCGCCGCTGATACAACCGCCACGGCCGGCCCCGACACGTCAACCGATCCGGCCGCAGCCGGGGCTACCCCGGCTAACTGCCAGCCCGCCCCCGCGGCCGGCCAGCCGCCTGTCTCCTCGACGAGTACGCCTGCGACCTGCACCACGATCATCGCCACGGGCTCCAACGGAAGCCCAACTTCCACGAGCGTGGGCGCGACGACGTCCACCTCCTCCAACGGCAGCACCTCAAGCGTGGGGACAACCGGCAGCTCGAGTTCGACGTCCGCGTCGTCTACGGCTACCGGGAAGCTGGACCCGCAGGCTGAGAGCTCCTAGCTCGCCCCGCGGCTCCTCGCCCTAGCCCGGGCCCGCGAGCTCGGGACGCTCTACCCCCGGCGGCAGTCGTCCCTCGTCCGCGAGCTTGTCCAGATGCGCGGCCAGGGTTATCGCCGCAGCCGAGCGCAACTCGGGCGGGGCGTCCTCCCAAACGTCATCGAGCAGCTCCCCCACTCCTCGTTTGCCAGCGGCGAGCGCTGCCAGGAGATGACGTTCGCGCTCGAGGCGGTGGTTTGTGTACTCGTCCAGCTTGCCCGCCGGATCGCAGACCAGGGGGCCATGACCGGGACACAGAACGTCCAGGTCGCGCTGCCGGAGTCGCGACAAGCCGACGAGATACGCGGCCAGCGCCCCTGGATCCGGGGAGATGAACACGCTGCCCTCTCCAAGCACGGCATCGCCCGTCAGAGCCGCGCTTCCGAACACAAACGCCAGGTGGTCGGGGGCGTGACCCGGGGTCGCCACCGCCTCCAGTGGCCCGAATGTAGCGCCGTCCGCCAGGGGCACGTCGACGGTGCCACCGGCGGCGGCGACGGAGGCATCCGGGAAAACTCCACGCACCGCGCCGGTGGCCTCGGCGTGATCGGCATGTTGGTGCGTCAACGCGATTCCCGCGAGCCCTCCTCGACATTTGGCCAGCTCCACGACCGCCCTTACGTGGTCATCTATCGACGGCCCCGGATCGATCAACCAAGCCGGGTTGCGACCCACAACCCAAGAGTTCGTGCCCGTGAGCGTGAAAGGACCCGGATTTGACGCCCTGATCCCGATGACGTCGTGCCCTGGAACCTCGATCTGGGTCACGACGCTCCTCTATCCACGAACACGCTAGCCGCGCACGGTACGCGCGCTGCGCCCCTGCTCGATCCCCCAGCTGACGATCCGCTCGGGGTAGATCCGGATCAGCGGCGTCGGCACGGCGATAGCCTCGGCCCGTCCCCGAACCTCGACCGCCCGCGGGCGCCACGGGTCGATGCTCTCCAGGTCGTCGATGACGATCGCGGCCCGCCCGCCGCGGGCCACGTCGCGGAACTTCTTCGAGCTCTCGAGTTCGTGTCCCCCCACGTCGATCGTGTCCCTGGCAGCGTTGTAGATCCAACCGACGGGGACCACGTGCGGCGTTCCGTCTGCGCCGACCGTGGCGATCCGTCCCAATTGCCGCCCGCCGGTCAGATAGCGAAGCTCGGCATCGGTAAAGACACTCACCGGGTTGATCCTGACAGCTCAGCGGGCGCTGCCGGCCGGCCGCGTACGTCTTGACGACCCGCGGCCCCGGCGTCGTCGAATATCGGGGCGCCCGGATTTGAACCGGGGACCTCACCGACCCGAACGGTGCGCGCTACCAGGCTGCGCCACGCCCCGATACGGTCAGTATCCCACAGCCCTCCGCGCGGCCGTGTCGCTCAGGCGTGCGGCCTGCGCGCCGACGGGCGACCACCACGATCATCCTTGTGCTCAGGGCAGGAGCTTGCGCGCGGTCCCGACCACCGACCCGACCGACGGGACCTGCGGAACGTTCACGTTCGGGAGCTGTGGGAGCTGCGGCAGATTGGCTTGCGGCAGCTGCGGCAGATTTACCCCGCCTTGGCCGACGGGCAGCTGCGGCAGCTGAGGCGAGCTCGGGGACGACGTCGTCTGCCCCTGCGAGGACTGCGAGCTGTCGGCCTGAGAGCCATTGGTGGTCTGGGTAGAGCCGCCCGCGGCGAGCCCCGCATGGGACTCGATGGGGGTCGAGCCATTGGACGGTGTGCCGGACGCGGTTGCGCCCGCACTGCCGACCTGGCTCTTCCCCGCCCCACCGGCTGGCCCGCCGGATATGCCAGGCGTGGCCTTGCCCTGAGCGCCGGTACTCGGGGCGGGAGCAGCGACCCGCGGAGGCCCGGAGACCAAGCTGGAAGCCGTCCCTGAACCGCTGCTCACATGCGCGGCGGCTGCATGCTTTGCGCCCTTGCCGCCGCCCGCGGCGGTCAGCGTGCCAACCACTCCGCCCCCCGCCAGCACGGCGGCTGCCACGACCGCCGCCGTTGCCCGCCCGAATCCCATCGCCGGCGACGCGGGGTCGACGAACTGGGCGACCCTCGGCATGGACTGAAGAAGCCCCGGAGAGTGTGACCCGGATGCGCTGGTCGTCTCCTCTCGCGCACCTCCGCGGCGCCAGCGGAGGAACGCCGGGACCGGCAGGAGGGCCGCGATCTTCTCCAGCAGCCCCGGGGCCCTGAGGATCGAGTCATCCACGCCGGCCAGATGGGCGTGCTTTCGGCATGGCTGGCAGTGCGCCACGTGTCGAGCCACACGGCGTCGCTCCCGGATCCCGAGCGCGCGAATCGCCTTCTCGCCACCCGCATCGATCACCGCGTGTACCTGCTCGCAGCGGCGCCCGCTGGCGATTTCCTCGTATTCCGCGCCGAGCCTGCGGCGGGCGCGGAACAGCGTGCTCTCCACGACCGGCCGGGTCATCCCCATCCGCTCGCCGATCTCGGTGTAAGAGAGACCTTCCAGCTCCCGGAGAACGATGATCTTGTGGTGGCTCTCGCTCAGGCCGCGGAACGCTCCACGAAGGTCATCGAGCTGCTGCCGACGCTCGAGAGAGGCATGAGGCGATCCCGTTCGCGATTCCAGGCGCCGCTCGGGCCCGGCCGCCTCGTCGCCGGAGTCGAGCGGAACCTCCTGAGTCCGTCGGGTCCGGCGGAACTCATCGATGCACGCGTTGCGGGCGATCTCGTAGATCCACGGCTTGAAGGCGATCGGTCGGTCCGTCGCCCGCATCCGCCGCAGCGCCGAGATGAACACCTCCTGGGCCACGTCTTCGGCCCGGCCATGGTCACCGAGCATCCCGAAGACGTAGGACAAGATCCGCCCGCCGTAGCGTGAATAAAGCTCGCCAAAGGCCTGATCGTCACCGTGTCGCACAGCGGCGACGAGCCCGTGATCACTCTGGATCGGTGCTAGTTGGCCCGACCTTAACGCTGACACTCGTTCCTCTTTGAAGCGCGGCCCTACCTGGGGGAACCGGGAACTCTACCGGCTATTCGGTTCCCGGTCCAGCGTTGGCTGACTACCGTGGACCCTCCGGAGGACCCGTGAATACCCGCTTCGAGCAGATAAAAAGGCTCGGAGGCATTGTGTCCATCCATCGGGCACGGCATACTTTCTGGCATGTAAGCGGCAAAGGAGGAAGAGGACCGATGGCCAATCACCTGACGCCCACCGAGCTTGCGCGAGAGTCCGGTTTGGAACGGCGAGACGTAATCGCCAAGTGCATCGAGATGGGCGTCCCGATCTTCAACGGTCGGATTGATAAGACCTTGTTCCTCTGCAGTCTGCGTGAATCGCCCGAAGTCACGCGGCCACAGCCGCAGGCCGCCAGCGCTTAGCTAGCCCCGGACGCTACTCCTCAGACGACGACTGGCGAAGCAGCGCCGACGTCGTCTGCTCGAGAATCTTCCGCCACGCGTGCGTCTGCTCGCGCTCCGCCTCGAAGTGGCTGATCACCTTCCGCACCCGGCTCGCTGATATCTCGATCCCGTGGCGGGCGCAGATGCGCTTGTACCGCGTGTACTCGTGGGCGAGCCTAAGCGTCACCGACTGAAACCCGTGCCGTGCTATGTCCACACGCGAGGCGTAGTTCAGGATGCTGGTCTGGAACATCAGCTCGTCGTTGGGTTCGGGCTCGATCAAGATGATGTCCACGCCGGGATACCGCTCCTTCCATCGCCGCGTCATCTCGTGCAGCCGCTGGTAGGCGAGCAGTTTGAATGACTGGTAGCCGATCTGTGGCAATCCC
>DAIPIC010000141.1:4062-7490 GCA_036771025.1 Solirubrobacteraceae bacterium | reverse complement strand
CTCGATCGGCGTATCGAACTTCGCCGCCGGCGAGCTCGCACAGGTGATCGCGGAGGGCGACGTCGTTCCTGCGGTCAATCAGGTCCAGTTCAGTCCATTCGAGTACCGGCGCGGGCTGCTCGAGGCCTGCGACCGGAGCGGCGTCGTGCTGGAGGCCTACAGTCCGCTCGGGACCGGGCGCCATCTCTCGAATCCGGCGGTCAAGCGGATCGCCGACGCGCTCGGCCGGACGCCGGCTCAGGTGTTGATCAGGTGGTGCCTGGAGCGGGAGGTTCCGGTTCTGCCGAAGTCCACCCACCGCGAGCGGATCGAGGAGAACGGCGATGTGTTCGGCTTCGACCTGTCCGAAGAGGACATGGCAGCTCTCGACGAGCTCGACGAGACCGGTGGCACCGACAGCGCCCGCGAATCGAAGTGGTGGTAGGCGCGATCTGAATTCTCACGGCGCGAGCCGGACCGCCGGCGCGCGCATCGTGGGATTGTCGTATGACTCCTGTGCGCAGCGGGCGAACAGCCAGAGCTTGACGCGGGCCGGGTCGAGCTCCAGGAGACCCGCCATTCGCCGCGCGATCCCCTGCGGATCGGTCGCGAGCCGCTGATCGCAGTTGAGTATGTGCTGGACCGGCTCGAACGCCGGGTCGCCCACGAACGGCTTCGGATCGATCATGAGCCACGGCTCGCGCCGTGCCGACAGGACGTTCTCGGCATGCAGGTCGGTGCACAGGAGCACGTCGCGCTCGGCGGTCTGCGGCAGCTCGCGGAAGATCGCAATTGCCTCCCGTCCGAGGCCATGATCGAGGCTGTGGTGGTCGTTCTCGACGCGGCTTTCGAGCGAGTCCGCCCACAGCGCGCAGATCTCTTGTAGCGGCGCGAAAGGGTGGCCCTCCGGCGGGAGGTGCGCCCAGAGGCGGCGCATCAGCCCTGCGATGACCACGTCCTGTTGAGGCTCGGGCCGTGAGAGCTTGAGCGCTACGCCCGGGTCGCACCGCTCGAGCAGTAGCACCGTTGTCTGCGCGAGCGCTCGCGCCGCGACACAGCGCACCGCCCCGTCGCCATCCCACACGCGCAGCGCCGCGGCCTCGTGCTCAGCCTCGCGGTGGCGCCAGCCCACCTTCAGCGCAAGCTCGTCGCCGCCCCGGCTCTTTGCCGGCGCCACCCACGCGCACTGCCCACCAGGGGCGTACGGCTCACCCAGCTCGAGCTCCCATTCCGTGGCCAGCTCCCGGACCAAACCAGGCAGGGCGGAGAGCCACTCGGCGCGTCCGGGTTGGTCGTCCTCATCGGTCGCGTCAGCGAGCTGGGGCGGGATCGTGATCGTCATCCGTGGTGCGGGGTTAGACTGGATTGTCGTGTCTGCCGAGGAGGTCGACGAGTATCTGCGCGGTCTCGATGAGCGCAAGCGCGCGACGCTCGAGCAGCTGCGCCAGACGATTCTCGCGATTATTCCTGACGCCGAGCAGGGGCTTTCCTACCGGGTTCCGGCCTTCCGCGTGAACGGCAAGACCGTCGCCGGGTTCGCGGCCTTCAAGGATCACCTCAGCTATCTCCCATTCAGCGGATCGATCCTCGACCAGCTCGAGGACGAGCTCGCCGGCTTTGAGATGACCAAGAGTTCGCTGCACTTCCCGGTCGACCGCCCGCTTCCCAAGCCGCTCGTCGAGAAGCTGATCTCGCTGCGCCTGGCGCAGGCCGGTCTGCGCTAGCGGGTAGCTTCGCCTAGCGTCCGCAGCAGCGCCCGCCCGACCGTGACGCCTCGCATCGGCGGTCATTGTCTGAACACCGCGTCCTCAGAAGATGAGTCGGGCGAGCTCGCGCGGGTAGATGCCGATGGTTGACGGCTCTCTGCGCACGAACCCTCGTCCGATGTCTGTACCCGCGCCGGAGGCGTGGCAGATGAGCGGACCGTCCACGAGCGATCTGGCGATCGCAGCGGTGGGCGCCGCGATCGCGTTGGCGGCGCTGCTCGACGTGTTCGTGACTGTCTTCAACTACGACGGCTTCAGCTTCCTCGCAAACCGGCTGCACGGCCTCCTGTGGAAGGCGATGCGCCTGTTCGCGCGGCCACTGCCGTCCCGCGCTCGCCACGCCTTCCTGTCTCTCGGCTCGGCGTCGATGCTGCCGGCAACGTACGTGCTTTGGCTCGGGCTGCTGATCACGGGCGTTGCGCTGATGTTCTATGCCGGCCTTCGAGCCCACGGCTTCGCATCCCACGCCGGGAAGGGGATCGGGACGGCGTTCTACCTGAGCGCAGGCGACCTCACGAGCCTCACCTTTGGCGACGTCACCGCTCGCAGTGGCCTGATGCGCGCGCTGGTCGATCTCGAGACCGCGATCGGCCTGACAACATTCACGCTCGCGCTCGGCTACGTGGTGACGACGTTCGGTGTGCTGCGCACGCTCGACGGTCTTCACGCGATTGTGCGTCGTCATGCGGAGGACCCTTCGAAGCCGTCGTCAATCCTGGCCCGCCATTTCCGCGGTGGCTATTACTTCCACACGCGGCGCTTGGCGCGCTCGATCCCGCGGGTGTTCTGCAACCTCGGGCATCTTGTCGCGCTGCTTCGGTGCGGGCTACCGTCGCAGGAGCCGATGAGCGAGAACCCGCTGCTGGTCGCGCTGATCGACGAGTACGGGACGACGCTCGAGCGACTCCAACGAAGTTTCGTCGGCCCAGCTGAGCTCCGCGCGCCAACCCCGCTCTCGGCCGATGGCTTCGCTCAGCACTACGCTGTCGCCGCCAACGGTGGGAGATCCGACGAGAAGGCGGAAAGTTTTCGAGAGCTCCAGCGCACCGCGCGCTCGAGCGCCGGCATCCCCGCTCCGGACGGCGCGGCAGACAAGGAGACCTACCGCCAGTATCGGGAGTGGCTGCCGTTCGCGCACCGCAACGGTGTGGTCCTGGCCCGCGTCGCCGACGCACTCGGGTATGAGGCGCCTTAGGCTCGGCCGCCTGCTCGGCGAGCACGACCCGCCCGGCTCAACGGCTGGGCCGCTGCGTCGGCCGCACAATGAACTCCAGTTGGCGCGCGCTGTCTGGGGAGGAACGCTGCTGCTCGCACCTCGACCGCTGCTGGCCCGCGCCGGGACGGCCTCGGACCCCATCGTCAAGGTAACGCGCGTACTGGGCGCCCGCCACCTGCTCGAGGCGCTGATCCTAAGCCGGTGGCCCCAGCGCCCCCCACCCCGCTGGCCGGTCGTGGTCGACGGGATCCATGCCGCCACCATGATCGCGGTGGCGACAGGCAGCCGCCGGTTACGATCGGAGGCGCTGGCAAGCGCGGCCATCGCCGGGCTGCTTGCCGGATGGACGGAGATCGAGCGAAAGCGGGCTTAGGTCGTCTGCCGGACGCCTGGATCGTGCTGGACATCGGCGACCGCCGCGTCGGCTGTCCCGAGCACGGCGACGCGTCCGCGGCCGCGGCGGAAAG
>DAIPIC010000141.1:2337-4052 GCA_036771025.1 Solirubrobacteraceae bacterium | reverse complement strand
ATCGCCTACGGCGAACGTCCGGACTTCTGCGCCGTGCGCGACCTGCAGGCCTGGCTGGCTGGCGCCGGGATCACGACGGGCGCGATCTTCCGCCACGGCTACACGTACTCGGGGCACGCGTCCGCGGCCGCGGCGGAAAGTAGGGAGGACGGGTCGCCGCTGTTGGCCCTCGAGTTCGAACGCGAGCACGGCGTAGGCGGCCGCGCCGAACAGGACCAATCCCAGGATCCCGGCGGCGTCGCCCCAGGCGCGTGCGGCCCCGAGCTGGTAGATCCCCGCCAGGGCGAAGCGGATCGCCTCGATCAGGAACACGCTGCCCGGCAGCGGCTTGGCGGTGCTCACAGCGACCGCGGCCAGCGCGAGCATTCCCGCCGAGGCCAGAAGCATCAGCCCCAGCGCCCCGCTCCGGTGCCCCGGGTGTGAGCTGACATGGATCAGGCCGATTGCGAGCCAGCTGGTACCGAGCACGCCAAGTGCCGTCCCCGCCGCACCGTCACGCGCCAAGAACGCGAGCACCGAGGCGATTCCCTGCAGGACAAACGGAACCGCGAGCAGGATCAGCCCAACCTTGACGGACTGATCCTTGGCAACCCAGTGCAGGTCGTAGCCGCTCTGGACCAGCGACGCGATCCCGAGTCCGGACATGCCGAGGCTGAGCGGCGAGCCGATCGGTCGCAGAAAGATCCGTGCGGAAGGCTCTTGCGGAGGCGCGTCAGTCATGCGGCGCCGCTACCCACCTGTCGCAGCGAGTACGCGGGCCGGGTCCGCGCGAGGACCGCATACCGAAGCGTTGGGTCCTGATCCACAAGCTGAGTTGTGTCGGGTTGTGGGCTGGTCTATGTTCTCGGCAAGGTGCGGCAGCTAACCGGCCCGATCACTCTGTTGGTGGTGTTGGAGCTCGGCTTCGTGGGGCTTTGTGTGCTCTGGGGACCCGCGAGCCAGAGGCGACCGCGTTTCTGGGCGCACGTCGGGCTCACGTGCCTCGCGATCGCTGCGTACATGGCCATCCTTTTTGCTGCGACTCAGGTCAACGTGGTGCCGGCCGGTGTCGCCTCAAAGCTGTTGCCGACACTGATGCTGGTTGGCGTGGCAGCGCTGATTTGCCTCCCCTTCCGGTTCTACCGCAGCACAGGCTCGCCCCCGGGTCCCTCGGAGTCCGAAGGCGGGGGAGGAGGCGGCCCCCGGTTGCCAGACGCCCCACCTGATCTCCCGCGCGGGGGAATCCCGCTCCTCGATGCTGAGCAGGCGAAGGCCCGGGCGCGTGATCACAACCCGCCCAAATTCGCTCGCCGGAGGCGCCGGTCGCCTGGGCACGAGCCGAGGCGCACGCCGACAAGAGCGAGCGGTTAGGGGGCGCGGGGAACCTACCCCCGCCGCACGAGGGAGGTCTGGTGGCGCCACGCGCCCTGACTGTCGCGCGGGCCCGAGTTCAGCTCAGGACCGTGGTGGTCATGCTGAACGAGATACCGCCGTGATAGGTCGTGACTGCACGCACATGCTCTGAGCGGTGTGGCCAACGAGGCGAGTCAGCGGAGAGGGAGTGTCTGGGTTCACGACATATGTCTCGGGTGATAGGTCGTTGGTGAGTCGGGACATAGGTCACATCGGGTTGCGGGGTTGAGCAGGGTTCCGGCGGTCGTCGCGGAGGCGCGAGCGGAGCGAGTGCCGCAGCGGCGATCGCCGGGCGCGGTTGTGTCCGGGGGGTGGCTGAGAGT
>DAIPIC010000141.1:0-2327 GCA_036771025.1 Solirubrobacteraceae bacterium | reverse complement strand
CCGAGCCCGCGTTGCAGTTCTCCCGATCGTCTCCCAGCAGTTGTCCGTCACCCAAGCCGCTGTCGAGTACGGGTTCTCCCGTCGGCATCTGCAGCGTCTTCTGGCCCGCTACCGCGAAGGTGGCCTCGACGCGCTCGAGCCACGCTCACGCCGTCCACGAACCAATCCGCTTGCGACCCCCGACGAGGTACGTGAGAGGGTGATCGAGCTGCGTGGCCAGCTGACCGCTGATGGTTTGGACGCGGGGCCGGTCACGATCGCCTGGCACCTCGCGCGAGAGGAGCTGCCAGCGCCCTCGACATCGACAATCCGCCGGATCTTGCACGCGGCGGGGTTGATCACGCCGGAGCCCAGAAAGCGGCCTCGCTCGTCCTACCTGCGCTTTGAGATGGCGCAGCCGAACGAGATGTGGCAGTCGGATTTCATCCACTGGCGCCTGGCCGACGAGACCGACGTCGAGATTCTCAACTGGCTCGATGATCACTCCCGCTACTTGCTCTCCTGCACCGCCCATGAGCCCGTGACCGGCGATGACGTGGTGGCCGTATTCCTCGATGCCGTGGGGCAGCACGGCCCGCCGGCCAGCACGCTGACGGATAACGGCAGCGTCTACACGTCCCGGTTCACTGGCGGGCGCAACGCGTTCGAACACGTCCTGCCGCTGCTCAGTGTGCGGCAGAAGAACGGGGCTCCCGGCCACCCCCAGACCCAGGGCAAGACCGAGCGCTTCCACCAGACCCTGCAGCGCTGGCTCGCGGCCAGACCACCCGCCCGAACCGTCGCTGAGCTTCAAAGACAGCTGGAAGAGTTCCGCGAGCACTACAACGAACGACGCCCCCACCGAGCCCTCAAACGTCGAACACCGGGCGAGGCCTACCGCGCGATTCCCAAAGCCGCGCCGGCGAGCAACGGACACGCCCCCGGGCACTACCGCCTCCGCTACGACCGGCTCGACACCAAAGGCAGAATGACCATGCGCCGCGCCGGACGGATGCACCACCTCGGAATCGGCATCAAGCATGCCCGCAAACGCGTTCTCGCGTTCGCCGACGACCGCCAGGTCACCGTCGCCGACCTCACAACCGGCGAAGTCCTCTCCCGACACCTGATCGAACCGATCAAGACCTACTGGCGCAACCAAATGCGAGAGCCCGGCCGATGGCCGAGCTCCCAAAACTGAGACCCATGACGCGACTCATGTGAGACACATGTCGCGACTCATCACATCAGCGGAGAGGGAGGGATTCGAACCCTCGATGGACGGGAACCGCCCATACCGGTTTTCGAGACCGGGAATCTGTGATCTGAAACATCTGGATTTGCAGGAGGTTTGTGGAGAGCCTTGTCGCTGTGGGGAAGAACTTGGGGAAGAAATCTCCCTTGTTCTGTACGCACAGTCGGCGTACAATTGGGCTTGGATGCCTGAAACAAAGACCCAGCGAGTCCATCTCCGGGTGGCGGCAAGCGACGACGCGCTGTTCCGTAGCGCGGCGGCGGCTGCGAGCGAGTCGTTGTCCGAGTTCCTCGTAGAGAGCGGGCGTGAGCGGGCCGAGCGGCTGCTGGCCGATCGGACGCGCTTCGTGCTCTCTGCGTCGCAGTGGCGGAAGTTCACCGCAGCGCTTGATCGTCCGCCGCGGGAGATCCCGGAGCTGGCCCGGCTGTTTCGCCGCCCGCGCCCCGAGTAGTGGCGCAGTTCAGCGATCCAGAGCCGCTCGGCCCGGATCACGTCCTCGATGGCTTCGACTGCGGCCAGTCATCGCTGAATGTCTGGCTGACGAGGTACGCCCGGCAGGCTGCCGCCGCTGGTTCGGCGCGCAGCTACGTTGTGATCGATGCCGAGCAGCGGCGGGTCGTCGGCTACCACGCGCTGACCGCTGGCGAGCTGGAGCGCGAAGCGACCAGCGCCAGGGTCATCAAGGGCATGCCCCAGTATCCGATCCCGGTCATCCTTCTGGCCCGGCTCGCGGTCGACCTGTCTGTCGCTGGGCGTGGTCTTGGCAGCTGGCTCTTGCGTGACGCGATGCTGCGCGCGCTTGCCGCGTCGGAGACGATCGGAGTGCGCGCGATGCTCGTCCATGCGATCGACGACGATGCCCGCACGTTCTACCGCCATCACGGGCTCGAACCTTCGCCAACGGATCCTCTGCACCTGATGATCCTGATCAAGGACATCGCGAAGGCCATCCAGCAATCAGAGACCTGACGCCTAAAAGGGTGAGGCGACGCCGGGCCCTGCTTCTGGCGAAACCCAGGGAAGCCGTCGGCGCCGATTGGCACTGACGAGACACCTGCCTGGAGACTCCCTGTCAAGTCCGGGGGGCGGGTGA
>DAIPIC010000140.1:547-7539 GCA_036771025.1 Solirubrobacteraceae bacterium | reverse complement strand
GCGGCGTCACGTCCTCGATCTCGATCTGGTCCTCGTACTCCTTGAGCTTCTCGGGGTCGATCTCCGGCTCGGGCGGCTCGCGCATCTCGCCCGTCTCCGGATCCACCGTCGGCTCCTGCTCGACGGTGGAGTCGACGAGCAGGCGCTCCTCGAGCTCGGGCGGAATCTTCAGCTCCCAGACGATGAAATCGGCCGAGTCGCGATCCATCTCGACCTTGGCGTAGCGGGCCGACCCCGGCGTCTTCTTGTACGCCGACAGCAGCGCATCCTCGAGCGCCTCCATCAGCTTCTCTGACGAGATGTTCTTCTCTGCGGCTAGGCCCCGTACCGCTTCGACGATCTCCTTGGACATGCTTAGTCTCCCGGGACGAGGTTGGAGCGAGAAATCTGGTCGTAGGGAATAGTGACGACGCCGTCTACGCCGGCGATCGTGACGTCCTGATCGGAGGCGCGCAGGAGCTCGCCGGTGACGCTGCGGTGTCCACCGCGCGCCTCCCGCAGCCGCACGCGAGCGTGCCGGCCGAGGAATCGGCTGAAGTGCTGCGGCTTGGTCAGCGGCCGGTCCTGCCCCGGTGACGAGACCTCGAGCGTGTAACGGTCGCGGTATTCGTTCAGGAGCCCGGAAACGCGCTCACACAATCCGAGCGTGACGCCATCCGGATGGTCGATGAACACGCGAAGGGTCGACCCCGACACGACCTCGGCGAGCAGCAGCTCGACCTCGGGCTCGGTCTTCGCGAGTAGCTCTTCAATTTCTGGCTGGAGTGCACTCACGGGTCTCCTCCGTCAAAAAACACAATAAAAAAAGCGGGCGAGCGCCCACTTCCGGAACTACCACCGGGAAGCCCCGGCGCCAAAAGCTGTTCTCTGAATGTAGCACCGTAATGGGCGTCAGACCACCCCCGGCGGGACACTTGCATCGTTTGCCCGTCAGGCCCGCGGCCGACGGCGCGGCCGCTCGCGCGACGTGCCTTCGGAGGCGGTCCCGCCGTCCGACTTAAGCGTTACCTGCGGCCGCCGCCGCGGCCCGCGCCCGGTCGCGGTAGATGCGGTAGTCGCGACGGCCGGGCTGCATGCAAGCGGCCAGCGCCAGGGGGCGGCGGGCCTCGGCGTGGCGGCCCAGCAGCTGCAGCGAGCGGCCGAGGCAGAACAGCGCGTAGTCGTTGGTCGGCGCGCGGTCGACGACCGCCTGAAATTCCTCCGAGGCCTGCTCGTAGCGCCGGGCGCCGAACAGCGCCCGCCCCAGCGCCTCGCGAATCGACGTCTTGTCGGGCGCTAGATCACGCGCGCGTGACAAGGGAATGGCGGCCTGATGGTTGTGTCCCGCCTCCAGCAGCTCGGTCCCGCGGATGAACAGCTCGTATACATCGTCCATCGGACTCAGTTTAGGCGTGGTCGGCGCGGGCTCAAGATCCGCTTTCGGGGCCACCACTTGGGCCAGGGCGCGACTTGTTCGAGCTTTTGACCCGTGGAGGTACAAAAGCTCGAAGTAGTGCCTCATCGCGCTTTTGCGCTGCGCCCCGAGCCCAGCCGCGGCGGCAGCGCCCACAGCGCTCGCAGCCGCCCCGTCGGCCCGAGACCCGCCGCCAGCTCGGCCCGCACCGCGCGGCGGTCGGACCCGGACGGCAGCTCGCCCCTGTCGGCGAACCGGGCGAGGCGAAGCGCGCGCACGTAGCGCACGGCCGCAGCCGAGTCCCGAAAGCGCTGCTCGAGACCTCGCAGCGTCGCCCCGGCCCGTAGCGGGCGACCGCAGCGCTCGAACGCCCGCTCGAGCTCCCGCACGAGGCGCTCAGCGCTTGGCTGGGACCGCCGGCGGGCGAGCCCGACCAGCACTCCCAAAGCGACCAGCACCGCCGCCGCAAGCCCGATGACCAATCCCAGCGACGGTCCGCCTCCGGCGCCGTGATGGGCCGCCGGGACACCCGTGGTCGTGGCCTGCCCCGGAGCCCTCACGCCCGGAGGCGGGGTGAGCGTGCTTCTGCCGCTCAGTGGCGCGGGCAACAGCGACGTGCGACCGCCACGGGCCGGCGCCGCCGCCGGCGTGGGGTCGAATCTGACCCACCCGAAGTTCGGGAAGTAGAGCTCGACCCAAGCGTGCGCGTCAAGGTCGGACACCACGTACTGACGCTTCGAGGAGTCGTAGTCGCCGCTCGTAAAACCGGTGGCCACCCTGGCGGGCACCCCGCCCATCCGCATCAGCAACGCCATTGTCCCGGCAAACTGCTGGCAGTAGCCACGGCGGGTGGAGAACAAGAAGCTGTCCAGCGGATAGGTGGCGGCCGGTGGGCTCTGGTCATAAACGAAGCCGTTCTGTGGCGACAGGTAACGCTCGACGCTCTGGGCGAACGCATACGGCGTGGGCGCCGCGGCCGCCAGGCGCTGCGCCAGCTGGTAGGCCCGCAGGTATGGAGACTGTTGCAGCAGGTCGAAGCCGCTCACGTTGGACGGGCCGACGACGTTCGCGATCGGAGCCGAGGAGTGGAACGGCGGGAACGCCACCTGTGGCAGGCCGCCCACCGTCAGGCCTCCCGTCGGCACGTCGATCGTGAGCTCGTCGGCCACGGTGCTAGCCGGGTAGTCGGATCCTGCGGCCGCCAGCTCCGCCCCCTTGGGGCGCGGCGAGTAGACGGAGACCGTGTAGGAATCACCCGGGCCGAGCGGGGTTGTGGTGGTCCAGGTGCCGGCACTTACACCCGGAGAGACCCCCTCGCCGACCCGCTGCGGGCTCGCGGCAAGCCCGGCGGCGATCACGTCGGTCGTCCGCATGCCGCGGAGCGTGACCTGCACGGTCTGCGTGAACCGCGTCAGCTCCGCGGCAGACGGTGCGGGGATCTGTGAGCCGGTCAGTCCGGAGCCGCGGGCGAACCCAGTGCCGTTGAAGACGTCGAGGTTCTCGGCCTTCCAGTAGTCCGGGTAGGAGGCCTTGACGTCGAGCACCTCCCGGCCCACCTGCGGCCAGTGGAGCGGTCCGTAGCGCTGGGCCCAGTCAAAGCTGTCCACATGGGTCGGCGCCAGGGACCTCGTGAGCCCGTTGTAGTTGAGCCAGGGATGGCGTTGGTCCAAGCCCGGAGCCACGATGACTCCGCATACCCCGGCGACGCACGCGACCGCGATCGCCGCGGCCGAGCTCGGGACCGTGGCCCGCTCGGCCCACATGAACGCGATCAGGAGCGCGAACAGGATGAGACCCTGCACGTAGGGCAGCCGCGGACGGATGATCGTCGAGGGGATCACCGCCAGCGCGATCAGCGCCGTGGCGGAAGCCCCGCGCCGGAGGTCTCCGATCTCCCCGGCTCGGAACATCAGCAGCAGTGCCGCGTCGAGCAGCAGGACCCCTGCGCCCAGGGCCATCACCAGCCGGACCCACGCGTTGATCCCCACATACGGCATCAGCGAGTCGGGCAGCGCCCCCAGGCCCTGTCGGATGCCCTCGGCTATCGCCGCGATCCGGAGGTGAACCAACCACCCGAGCGGAATCCCGCAGATCATCAGCATGACGAAGAACGCGCAGGCGGCCGCCGCGACCGCCAACGGGCGGCTCCGCCTGTCGAGCTTTGCTCCGATGCCCACGATCGCGACGGCGAGCGCCAGCAGCCCGAACAGCCTCATCGCGGGCGCGGGGTTCTCGAGCTTCGCCCAGCGCAGTACGCCATACAGGGCCAGAGCGGCGAAGGTGATGAGGCGAGCGATCGGTCGCTCGACGCGCGCCGCGTGCTTGTCCTCCGAGCGCGCGAGCGGTCCCCGCCCGTCCCGTGCGCGCCGGCTGCCGTGGACCGCGATGTCCGCGCTGACCGCGCTCATGCGGCCGCGCTCCGCTGCGGCGAGACAGCGGCCCGGCCGCGCGCGCCGACCACGAACCCACGGCATCGCGAGACCGTGAAGCTGGTCCTGCCGTCCGTCCCGGGCGCAAGTGCCGCGGGCAGCACGATCACAGCCGAGCTGGCGTTCCGTGTCTCGCGCCCCACTGCCGGCGGCAGCCGCTCCAGTGGCTGCGCGGTCACGTAAAAGAGCGGTCCCAGTGCCACGCGCAGCGCGGCCGGCGACGGCGCTCGAGCGTCGTCTCCTCCCTCGACCAGCGCCAGGCGGGCGTGGGCCACGGGCCAGGACGCGAGGTCCGACTCCACCGCCATCGCGCGCCTGGAGCCCGGGAGCAGAAGCTTGCAGCCACCACTGCGCGCCAGCTCCAGGGTCAGCGAGGCCGCCGCGCGCACCGCCGCATCGAGGTGCTCGTCCGGGCCGTTTCCCCTGGCGTCCAGCACGACCAGCGGCAGCAGGTCGCCCTCGACCCGCAGGCGGCGCTCGAGCAATCCCGCGCCGCGCGCCAGCGCCGGCCAGTGGATCCGGGACGCAGGCGTACCGGGGCGGTAAGGACGGAGGCCATCCACCTCCACCGCAGCCAGCAGATCGGCTCGGGCGCGCGACGCCGGCGACGAGGCTCTCTCGCCCCCGTTGCGCGTCCACCTCACCGGCTCGGTGCGGGGCAGGACGAGGATGTCCTGCGTGGGGCCGCGGCCGCCGCGCACGTACTGCGCCAGCTCGAGCGGATCGCGGACGACCAGGGAGGGAGGTGGCAGCTGCCGCCTGCCTCGGCGATCGAAGCGGGCCAGCACCCTGATGGTGGACCGGCGCCCGCGCGGAAGCCGTACCACGCGACCCGCAAGCGGCTCGAAAACCTCGATTACAACCGGAGGCCGGAAGAATCCTGTCCGGAGCTTGAGCGTCGCCTCCAGCGGTTCGTCCTCGACGACCCGCTCCTGCTCCATGCGGCGCTCCACCCTCGCTCCCCTTCCCGACAGCCACACCCATCCGGGCGCCAGCGAGCCAAGCAGGGCGAAGGCCACACCGGGGACGAACAGCGGCGCGGTGGCAAACAGCAGCCCCATCAGGATGAGTGCCCCTCCTGCGGCGGAGCACCCGACGGCCCGTCCGAGCCGAAGTGAGCCTCGCCGGCGGTGGTTCATCAAAGCGCCCGCACCGAGGAGACCGCGTCGGCGATAACCTCGCGGGCCGCCGTGCGCGCGCATTCTGGGGCCAGCACGAGCCGGTGAGCTAGGACCGACTCCGACAGCGCTTGGACGTCGTCGGGCAAGGCGTGATCCCGCCCGTGCATCATGGCCCGCGCCTTGGCAGCGCGCAGCAGCATCAGCCCAGCCCTGGGACTGGCCCCCAGGTCGACGCGCGGGTCCTCGCGGGTGCGCCACAGGAGCCGCACCACATAGTCGCGTAGCGGCTCGACGGCCCGCACACGGGCCGCCGCGTCCTGGGCCGCCAGCACGTCGGCGGCTCCGACCACCGGCTCGAGCGTGGTCACCCGGTCTCCAGACTCGTGATCGGCCAGCATCCCCGCCTCGTCGCGCGGCGCGGGGTAGCCGAGCGACACGCGGATCATGAATCGGTCCACCTGGGCCTCGGGCAGCGGATAGGTGCCCTCGTACTCGATCGGGTTCTGAGTGGCCAGGACGATGAATGGGCGGGCGAGCTCGTGTGTGTGCACGTCGACCGTCACGCAGCGCTCCTGCATGCACTCGAGCAGGCCGGACTGCGTCTTCGGCGAGGCCCGGTTGATCTCGTCTACCAGCACCACGTTCGCGAAAACCGGCCCGGGACGGAACTCGAACCGCTGCTCGCGCTGGTCGTAGACGTTCGTGCCGACCACATCCGCCGGCAGGAGGTCCGCCGTGCACTGGATACGAGCGAACTGGCAGTCGATGGAGCGCGCCAGGGCCCGGGCCAGGGCCGTCTTGCCGACTCCCGGATAGTCCTCGACAAGCAGATGCCCCTCGGCGAACAGCGCCACCAGGACCTGGTCCAGTGTGTCGGGACGGATCTGGACTGCCTGTGAGACGTTGTCAGCAAGCCGCCGTGCCACGGCGGCGAAGGCCTCACACTCGTGCGGCGCTACGGGTGCCTGCTCCGGAGGTTCCATCGCTTCTCACTCCTTGGTCGTCCATGCCGCGCTGCGACCGCAGCCGCTCCACATCGTCAAGGACCGCCCGTGCGATCTGGTCCTTCCCCGCCCGCGGCACGCTGCGCCTGGTGCCGTCGACGGCCACGATCGTGACCTCGTTCTCGTTCGAATCGAACCCCACTCCGGGTTTGGAGATGTCGTTCACGACCACGGCGTCCAGCCGCTTTCGCTCGAGCTTCTCGAGGCCGTAGGAGACCGCGCCCTCGCCGTGCTCCGCGGCGAAGCCCACCACTACCTGGTCTGGCCGCTTCCGCGCGGCAAGCGACGAGATCACGTCCTCGGTGGGCTCGAGCTCGATCGGCGCCGGTACCCCGGCTTCCTTCTTGAGCTTGTCCGGCGAAGGCGATGCAGGCCTGAAGTCCGCCACCGCAGCGGCCATCAGCAGCACGTCGCAGGCGTCGAACTCCCGCTCGCACGCCTGCGTCAACTCGGCCGCCGTGCCCACCTGCACCACCCGGACCCCCGGCGGGGGCGCCGGAGCGGTGTTGGCCGCAACCAGCGTGACCGCTGCCCCGCGGGCGCTCGCCTCCGTCGCCAGCGCGAGCCCCATCCTGCCCGATGAGCGGTTGCCGATGAACCGCACGCTGTCGATCGGCTCTCGCGTCCCGCCCGCCGTGACCAGCACCCGCAGGCCGGCCCAAGAGCCGCGGGCGTCGGAGAGAAGCGCTTCGGTGGCCGCCAGCAGATCCTCGGGCTCCGCCAGCCTGCCGACGCCGCGCTCGCCGTGGGATGCGAGCTCCCCTTCCCCCGGCGGGATGACCGTCACCCCCCGAGCCTCCAGCGCCTGGAGGTTGGCCTGGGTGGCGGGATGTACGTACATCCGCTCGTTCATCGCGGGTGCTACGGCCACCGGGCACGGCGCAGCAAGCGCGGCGGCGGTCAGGAGGTTGTCGGCATGGCCCCCGGCCAGCTTGGCGATCGTGTTCGCGCTGGCGGGTGCGATCAGGTAGACGTCCGGATGGTTCACTGCGATCGAGAGGGCGATGGTCTTCAGGACGGTGGTCTTGCCGGCCTTGGGCGGCGC
>DAIPIC010000140.1:0-537 GCA_036771025.1 Solirubrobacteraceae bacterium | reverse complement strand
CAGGAGGTTGTCGGCGTGCCCACCGGCCAGCTTGGCGATCGTGTTGGCGCTTGCGGGCGCGATCAGATAGGCGTCCGCCCGCTCGACCAGCGCGAGGTGGCTGATCGGGGAGCGCTCGGGCAGCGCCTCGCCCGGGTAGGACCCCCGGAGCGGGTCTGGCTCGAATTCGCCGATCAGAACTTGCGCGCCGGTGATGGCCTCGAACGAGGCCTGCCCCACGAACCGAGTGCTGGCCTCGGTCTGGATGACGCGCACCGCGTGAGCATTCTTGACGGCCAGCCTTGCCGTCTCCAGCGCCTTGTAGGCCGCGATCCCGCCGCTCACGCCGAGGAGCAGTCGGGCCATCGTCGAGGGGCGCCGGCTCCTACCGGTAGTTGTACTTGAGCTTGCCCTGAGCGACCTCTTCGAGAGCGATCGTCAGGTAGTTCTTGGAGTGCGTCTCCACCATCGGGGGCGGAAACTCGTCGAACGTGCCCTCGCCCAGGTTGTGGTAGTAGGAGTTGATCTGGCGCGCGCGCTTGGCGGCCACGATCACGC
>DAIPIC010000139.1:0-7930 GCA_036771025.1 Solirubrobacteraceae bacterium | reverse complement strand
CCGACCTGCTGCTGCTCGACGAGCCCACCAACCACCTCGACGCCGAGTCGGTGGCGTGGCTCGAGCGCCATCTGCACGACTATCGAGGAACTGTGGTCGCGATCACCCACGACCGATACTTCCTCGACAACGTGGCGGGCTGGATCCTGGAGCTGGACCGGGGCCGCGGTATTCCCTACCAGGGCAACTACTCCGGCTGGCTCGAGCAGAAGCGGGCGCGCCTGGAGCACGAAGCTCGTCAGGAGACAGCTCGGCGGCGAACGATCGAGCAGGAGCTCGAGTGGGTACGGCTGAACGCCAGCGCCAGGCGTAACAAGCCCAAGGCCCGGCTCAACGCCTACGAGGCGCTGCTCGCAGAGGAGCAGAACGTCAAGCTGGACCAGGTCCAGATTCACATTCCGGCCGGGCCGCGGCTCGGAAACGTGGTGGTGGAGGCCGAGGGACTGCGAAAGGCCTACGGCGAGAAGGTGCTGATCGATGATCTGTCGTTCACGCTGCCGCCCGGTGGGATCGTCGGCGTGATCGGACCGAACGGGGCCGGCAAGACGACGCTCCTGCGGATGATCACCGGCGAGGAGCGCCCCGACGCCGGCGCGCTTCGCCTGGGCGAAAGCGTGGAGCTCGCCTATGTCGATCAGTCGCGAGATGCCCTCGATCCCTCGAAGTCGGTCTGGGAGGAGATCTCGGGCGGGGACGACCAGATCAAGCTGGGTGATCGGACGATCAACAGCCGGGCGTACGTCGCCGGGTTCAACTTCAGGGGCACCGATCAGCAGACGAAAGTGGAGAAGCTCTCGGGCGGCGAGCGCAATCGGCTGCATCTGGCGAAGCTGCTGCGCAGCGGCGGCAACCTGCTGCTGCTCGACGAGCCAACCAACGACCTCGACGTCGACACGCTGCGAGCCCTGGAGGAGGCCCTTCTGGCATTCGCGGGCTGCGCCGTGGTCGTCTCCCACGACCGCTGGTTCCTCGACCGCATCGCCACTCACGTGCTGGCGTTCGAGGGCGATTCGCGGGTCAGGTGGTTTGAGGGCAACTTCGAGGCGTACGAGACGGTCCGTCGCGCCGAGCTGGGGGCCGACGCCGATCGCCCCAAGCGGATCAGCTACAAGAAGCTCGTCCGCGGTTAGCCACGACCACTAGACTGCGGCCCGTGCCGTCGGAGGCCGTTCTGATCACCGGGTGCTCGTCGGGCATCGGCCACGCCACTGCCGAGCATCTGGCCGCCGAGGGCTGGAAGGTGTACGCGACCGCCAGGCGACCCCAGACGATTTCCGACCTGGCCGAGAAGGGCTGCGAGACGCTGGCGCTGGACGTGACCGACGAGCATTCGATGGCTGCCGCTGTCGAGAAGGTCACACAAGCTGAGGGCGCGGTTGGCGTGCTCATCAACAACGCCGGCTACAGCCAGTCGGGCGCCGTGGAAACCGTCCCGCTGGACCAGGTCCGCCGGCAGTTCGAGACCAATGTCTTCGGCCTGCTGCGGATGTCCCAGCTGGTGCTGCCCGGGATGCGCGACCAGCGGTGGGGCAAGGTCGTCAACATCGGCTCGATGGGCGGGCGCCTGACCTTCCCGGGGGGCGGCATCTACCACGCGACGAAATACGCGGTCGAGGCGCTTTCCGATGCCCTGCGGTTCGAGGTCCGGGGCTTCGGCGTGGACGTGATCCTGATCGAACCCGGGCTGATCGTGACGAGCTTCGGCGAGACGGCTTCGGCGAGCGTCGAGGAGACAGGCGACGGGCCATATGAGCGGTTCAACCGGCACGTCGCCAAGATGACCGAGGCGGCCTACAAGGGGCCGATGGTCAAGCTAGGCGGAGGTCCCGAGGCGGTCGCCAAGACGATCGGCAAGGCGCTCAAATCGGGGCGGCCCAAGCCGCGCTACCCGGTCACGCCAAGCGCGCACCTGATGATCAACCAGCGCCGGTTCATGCCAGACCAGCTCTGGGACCTGGTGATGCGCACCCAGTTCCCGACTCCTCGTTGAGAACCAGCGTCGCTGCCGTGGCGGCGGTGGTCGGTAGCCTGACCGCCGCACAAGCGTCCGCGCGACCGCTGCCGCTGAGCGCCTTCCATTCCGTGCCCGGGCTTCGACCTCCCAAGGTGTTCGTTTCAGGGAAGCTCCCAGACCCGGGGGCCGGCGACATATTCGCCGACGCGCAGAACTCGATTCAGGCCGGCCCGCTCATCCTCAGCCCCAACGGGAAGCTGCTCTGGTTCGGCGCGTTGCCGAACGGGAGGTTCGCTCACGACGTCAAGGTGCAGCGCTACGGAGGGCAGACCGTCCTGACCTATTGGGACAGCTACGCGGGTGGCACCGATGTGATCCTCGATCACTCCTATCGCCCGATCTCGACCGTGAACGCCGGCAACGGCTTCACCACCGGCAACCACGAATTCGAGATCACCCCTCAGGGGACTGCATTGATCAACTCCTACCGGGTCATCCCGGCCAATCTGCGGCCCGTCGGCGGACGACGCCGTGGCAGGCTGATCGATCAGGCCATCCAGGAGGTCGACATCGCCACCGGCCGGGTGCTGTGGCAATGGAATGCGCTCGATCACATCCGCCTGAAGGCGACATACCTGGGCAAGCCTGGATCGAAGCCGTACGACTACCTCCATATGAACTCGATCCAGCAGCTCCCGGACGGCAACCTCCTCGTGTCCGCCCGCCACACCTCGGCCGTGTATGAGATCAGCAAGCAGACTGGAAGGATCCTGTGGACCCTGGGCGGCAAGCACTCCACCTTCAGGATCGCCGCAAGCGCGGGCTTTCATTGGCAGCACGACGCGCGCATGCAAGGCGACGGCACGATCACCCTGTTTGACAACGGCGAGGGGCCGTATCCGGCCGAGTCCCAGTCCCGCGCGCTACGAATCCGCCTCAACTACAAGCGACGCCGGGCCACCCTCGCGCGCGCCTACGTGCATCGGCCGCCGCTGCTGTCGCAGAGTCAGGGCTCGGTGCAGCCGCTCTCGGACGGCAATACATTCGTCGGCTGGGGCTCGACGCCGTACTTCACCGAGTTCGGCCGGGGCGGCAGGCAGCGTTTCGACGCCCACTTCGGTCCGCCGCTCCAGTCCTATCGCGCGTTCCGCTTCCCGTGGTCGGGACAGCCGACCACGCCACCCAGCGTCGCCGCCGAGCCCACCCCGGCGGGCACGCGGGTCTTCGCCAGCTGGAACGGAGCCACCGAGATCGCCTTCTGGCGCGTCCTCGCCGGCCCCAGCGGAGCGGCGCTCACTCCTGTCGGCCAGTTCTCCTGGACGGACTTCGAGACAAAGATGTGGGTTGGCTCAACCCAGCCGTCGGTCGCGGTGCAGGCGCTCGGCGCGGACGGCCGGGTACTCGGGACCTCGGGCGTCGTTTCCCGCTAGCGCTCGAACGAGATCCCAGGCTCGAGCCTCCGCGCGAACGCAGCGATCAGGCGGGCCGCCGACTGGATGTCCTCGACCGCTGCCATCTCCACCGGCGAGTGCATGTAGCGCAGCGGCACCGATACGAGCCCAGTTGGAACGCCGGCGCGGCTCGCGTAGATGGCGTCGGCGTCGGTTCCCGTCCGACGCCCGATCGACTCTACCGTGAACGGGATCCCGTCCGCCTCGGCCGCCTCGTAGAGAAGCTCGAACACGCGGGGGTGAAGCGCAGTCCCCCGGGCGATCACCGGCCCCGAGCCCAGAGTGTGCTTAGTGCGCTCGCCCAGCTCGACCCCTGGCTGATCGGTCGCGAACGTCACGTCCAGCGCGATCGCCACGTCCGGCTCGAGCGCGAAGGCGCTGGTCTGAGAGCCGGCGAAAGTTGTCTCCTCCTGAACGACGGCCAGCGCCACCACGTCGCCTGGGGCACCTCCGGCCTCGGCCACCAAGCGCGCGGCCTCGGCCGCGACGTAGCACCCCACGCGGTTGTCGAGGGCGCGGGAGACGACGATGCCATCCCGCAGCTCCTCGGGGTTGGCGTCGATGACCGCCACGTCGCCCATGCGAACCAGCTTGCGGGCTTCATCTCCGTCCTTGGCACCGATGTCGATGTGAAGCCGCTTGAGCTCCGGAATCTTCTTGCGATCCTCGTCCTCGAGCAGGTGGATCGGCTTGCGGCCGATCACCCCCGGGAGCCGGCCGTCGCGGGTGAGGAGCCGGACACGCTGGCCGATGAGCACCGACGCGTCCCAGCCGCCCACCTGACCGAAGTGCAGAAAGCCGTCATCGTCGATGTGCGTGATGTGCAGCCCGATCTCGTCGATGTGGCCCACCACCGCCAGCCTGGGGCCACTCGCCACGCCGGGGATGACGGCGCGCGAGGAGCCGAGGCTGTCGCCCGCGACCTCCGCCGCAAACGACGAGCACCACTCGCGCCAGGCACGGGCCGCGTCAGCCTCGTGCCCCGACGGGCCGGCGGCGCTGAGCAGCGCCTTCAGTGTGTCGGGGATCATGGCGGCGTGGCCCCGTAGGTGTTCGTGGCCTGTGGCTTAGCGTCGAAGAACTTCTTCGCAGCCCGGTAGCCGGAGTCGTAGAGGAAGGTCTTCTCATCCTCCGTAAGGGAGAAGTTGAGCGTCGAGACGTCGCCGGTGGGGATCGCGATCGAGCGGTTGCCGAATGACTGCTGGGCGAGCTTGTCGAGCGCGCTGGTAGAGGTGTCGAGGATGGCCTTGAGCATGTCGATCGGCCACGCCGAACCGCTGATGTCCGAGTAGGCCGGCTTCTCGGGGCTAAAGCCGGAGAACAGCTGAAATCCCCACGTTGGATGCCGCGGTTGGGGGGTGTCGAACAGGAACACGGGATAGGCGCTGACGACACCGCCGTCCACCAGCAAGCCGTCCTTCTCGGTCACGGCGTCCCGGAGCTTCAGCGGAGGGAAGAAGTACGGGTAGCCGGCGCTGATGCGCACGGCCTCCGCGATTGGGAACTCATCGGGATCGAGCGGCTTTCCGTCGCCGTCCACGTACAGCTTGAGGTCCTCGGGGAAGATCACCATCCGGTTGTGGGCCAGGTCGGTGCCGATCACTTGCAGCCGCCCGCCGAGCTCACCGAACTTCGTCGCCGGGCGAGGAGCCTCCCGCAGCAGCTGCTCGATGAACTCCCTGAGCACCTTCCCGTGGGTGAGCGCGTCGCGGGCGATCAGGTTCTCGATGCGCCCGATCCCGAACGGCCCTCCGTAGTCGGCGATCTTGGCGAAGTCGAACGCGTCGAGCTGTTGTTGGAGGCCGTCGGCGTCGTAGCCGACGGCCAGCGTCATCGCGGTGATCGCTCCGGCCGAGGTCCCGGCCACCTGGTGCCATTCGGTGTAGCCCGCCTCCGCCGCGGCTCTGAGCGCCCCGGCGAAGCCCAGGGCCTTGATCCCCCCGCCCGAGAAGACTCCGTCCGCGTCCATTTCAGGCGGCCAGCAGCTGCCGCAGGACGAACTGAAGGATCCCGCCGTGGTGGAAGTACCGGTGCTCCTTGGGAGTATCGATCCGGGCAATCACCTCGAACTCCTTGTCGTCGGCCTTGACCGTCAGCTCTCGTGGAATCTCGTCGGCATCCGCCAGGCCGGCGATGCTGAAGGTCTCCTTTCCTGTGAGGCCGAGCGAGGAGACGTTTTCCCCGTCTGAGAACTGCAGCGGCAGCACGCCCAGCCCTACCAGGTTGGAGCGGTGAATGCGCTCGAAGCTCTCGGCGATGACGGCCCGGACCCCGAGCAGCCGAGTTCCCTTCGCGGCCCAGTCCCGGCTTGACCCCGACCCATACTCCTTGCCCGCCAGGACGATCAGGGGCACTCCGTCCGCGATGTAGCGCATCGCGGCGTCGTAGATCGACATCTGCTCCTCGTCGGGCAGGTGCAGCGTCACCCCTCCCTCCGTGCCGGGGGCAAGCTGATTGCGCAAGCGGATGTTGGCGAACGTCCCGCGCATCATCACCTCGTGATTGCCGCGACGGGAGCCGTAGGAGTTGAAGTCCCTCGGTTCGACGTCGTGCTCCATCAGGTACGTCCCGGCGGGGCCGTCGCGCTTGATCGAGCCGGCGGGCGAGATGTGATCCGTGGTGACGCTGTCCCCCAGCACAGCGAGCACTCGAGCGTCTTCGATGTCCGAGATCGGTTCCGGCTCTTTCGGCAGATCTTCAAAGAACGGCGGCTGACGGACGTAGGTCGAATTCCCGTCCCACGCGAACAGCTCTCCCGTGGGGACCTGCAATGAATTCCAGCGGTCGTCGCCATCGAACACCTCCCCATAGCTCTTGCGGAACATGTCCGACTGGACGGCCTCCTCGATCGACTGCGCCACCTCGTTTGCGGTCGGCCAGATGTCTCTCAGGTACACCGGGCTGCCGTCTGGGTCCTCGCCGAGTGGCTCGTCGTAGAGATCGATGTCCATCGTCCCGGCGATCGCGTAGGCCACGCACAGAGGGGGGGAGGCCAGGTAGTTCATCTTGACGTCAGGATTGATGCGACCCTCGAAGTTCCGGTTGCCAGACAGCACGGACACCACCGCGAGGTCCTTGGCGTTGACGACCTCCGATATCTCCTCCGGGAGTGGTCCCGAATTGCCGATGCAGGTCGTACAGCCGTACCCGACAAGGTGGAACCCAAGGTCCTCGAGGTACTCGGTCAGCCCCGCGCGGTCCAGGTACTCGGTCACGACCTTCGACCCTGGCGCCAGCGATGTCTTGACCCACGGCTTGACCCTCAGGCCCTTTTGCACCGCATTACGGGCCAGGATCCCCGCTCCCAGCATCACCGACGGATTCGACGTGTTCGTGCAGCTGGTGATGGCCGCGATCACCACATGGCCGTGGTCGAGCTGTGTGTCGGTGCCGTCGGCCAGCGTGACCGGCGTCCGGCCCTGCTTGCGCTCCGCGACCTGGGTGCCGCCCCCGCCTCGGGGCTCGTTGCCCTCGCCGTTTGGACGGTAGGTCGAGATCGGGTCGCTGGCCGGGAAGGTCTCCGCGACGGCGTTGTCCTCCTCGTCGTCCTCGGGCACGATGTCCTCGAGCGCGGAGCGGAAGGCGTTCTTTGACTCGGTCAGGCTGACCCGATCCTGTGGGCGCTTAGGGCCGGCCACGCTGGGAACCACGGTTGACAGGTCGAGCTCCAGCTCATCGGAGAACGTTGGCTTCTCCGAGTCTTCGTCATGCCACAGGCCCTGTTCTTTGGCGTACGCCTCGACGAGGGCGATCAGCTCCTTGGGCCGGCCCGAGAACTCGAGGTAGCGCAGCGTCTCGGTGTCGATGGGGAAGATGGCGCAGGTCGAGCCGAACTCCGGCGACATGTTGCCGATAGTCGCTCTGTCGGCCAGCGGAAGGTTGGCCAAGCCTGCGCCGTGGAACTCGACAAATTTTCCGACCACTCCCTTGCGGCGCAGCATCTCGGTCACCGTGAGCACGAGGTCGGTGGCCGTCGCTCCCTCCTGCAGCTCTCCGGTGAGCTCGAAGCCCAGCACCTGCGGGATCAGCATCGACATCGGCTGGCCGAGCATCGCCGCCTCGGCCTCGATCCCCCCGACTCCCCAGCCGAGAACTCCCAGGCCGTTGATCATCGTGGTGTGGGAGTCGGTGCCGACCAGAGTGTCGGGGTAGGCGCGCCCGCGCTCCTCGTCGACGAATACGACCCGGGCCAGGTACTCGAGGTTGACCTGGTGCACGATGCCGGTGTCCGGCGGAACTACCTTGAAGTTGTCAAACGCGCCCTGGCCCCAGCGCAGGAACGCGTAGCGCTCCTGGTTTCGCTCGAACTCGAGCTCCGCATTGCGCTGGAAAGCCTGCCTTGACCCGAACGCGTCGACCTGGACCGAGTGGTCGATCACCAGCTCGGCGGGAACCAGCGGGTTGATCTTGACCGGGTCGCCGCCCATCTCCCGCATCGCATCGCGCATCGCGGCCAGATCCACCACCGCCGGCACGCCCGTGAAGTCCTGCATCAGGACCCTGGCGGGCGTGAAGGCGATCTCCT
>DAIPIC010000138.1:0-7938 GCA_036771025.1 Solirubrobacteraceae bacterium | reverse complement strand
GAGCAGCTCGAGAAGATTGTCGAGATTCAGCTGGAACGCGTGCGCCGCCGCTTGACCCCAAAACCGTGTTGCCGCTGGAGTTGACGCTCGCCCAGGCCCTTACGTACCCGCCGATCAATCGGTGGTTGAGCTGAGTCGGCCCGACACTCCCGGCCGGGAGGCTGACGGCGGCGTAGCTGCCGGCGGCGAGCGCGAGTAGCGCGCAGCCGAGCGCCGTGAGTGCGATTGCGTTGCGTCGAAGGTAGTCGAGCGTGTTTGCGATCAAGGGGCTGTCCTTTCTTGCTGCGGTTGAGCGCCTCCTAGCAACCGCACGCGAGTCCGCCGAGCGGGCTCGGATGCGGGGGTTGGCTCGTGGACGCGGCCGGCTGCGCTGGCCCGGCCGGAGGGCTGTTCTGCGATTGGCTTGGCGTTGCAGATTGGGTTGCCTGGGGTGACGATCCGCTGCCGACCGCTTGCGAGGTTCCGTTCTCGGCGGCAGCAGGCGCACTGGCTTCGGTCGTCGAGGGCCCCGACACGGCAGATTTCTCCTGGTGGCCTGGGTGTCGGCGTGGCGCGGTGGGGTGCCGAGTCGCGCGAGTGAGGTTGGTCTCGGCGCCGGCGAGGCTTGCCTGGGCAAGGGCGACGACTCTTGGAAGCGATCCTCCGACCGAGTCGGCGCCACTCGAAAATCTGCTGATTCGCGCAGCGGGCCCCGCGCCTTGCGAGGCGATCACGACTGCCCCGGCGATCGCGCAAAGAGCCAGAACGACACCGGCGAGCTCGCGAATGCGCCGATGACGCGACAACGGTCTCGGCAGTCGCCGAGGCCGCGCCTCGGCGTGGTGCCTCGCGTGGGTCGCGCTCGGCTCCTCCACCGCCTCGGTTGTCTGGACGACATCCGGGTCTGCCGGCGCCTCGATGACGTCCTGAAGCACCGCCGACTCCTCGCTCCAGAAGTCCGGAGACGAGGCGGCTGGCTCCTGTGCGTCGGGTTCGGGGCGGTCTGACGCTCTTGCTCGCGCCGATGGCCCGAACGGGACTAGTTCCTCGGGCGGCCCAAGCCATTCGCGCGGTAGCCGGACGACGTTTCCGGCCTCCGGCACGGGGTCGCGACCTCTACCTCCCTTAGCTTCCCGATCGTTCAATTTAGTTGCGTGCAGACTGTGGTGCCGCCAAGCGGCTCCGCCACCGTAGCGCGCTCATCGCGTCCGCCGGCAGCCCGGGTAATATATCGCTGAAATGGTTCCAGTTTGTCTCAATTGGAGATGATCACCGTTGGCTCAGGGTGACGGTGAAGAGTCGTTCTTGACGGTGGCCGAGGTCGCGGAGACGCTCAAGCTCAACCAGCAGACCGTCCGTAACTGGATCGACCAGGGCTTTCTCCCTGCATTGCGCGTGGGTCGGCGGGTGCGGATCAAGCGGTCTGACTTCGAGCGTCTCCTTGAACAGGGCTACACCGCCGGTCGCGAGGCCGGGGGCGGAGACGCGGGCCCCAGCGCCGAGGACTTCTGGGGCGGCGAGCCAGTCGGCGTCGCTGAGCAGCAGCCGAGCGCCAGGGGCGAATGAGCGTCTCAGAGGAACTGGATCCCGACCGCGCACACATCCTGCGGGCCGTTCGTCAGGCCAGCACGGCCTGGGCCGAAGCGATGCGGGCTCACAAGCTTGCGCCTCCGGACGCGGGCTTCGCTGCGCGTCTACGTGCCCTATCTGAGGCCGCGAAGGCCGAGCAGGTCACCTGGGAGCACGCGCACGCGGCAGGCCTGCTTTGGCGGCCAGTGCCGGGTGCCGAGAACGCCGAGCCTCCATACGAACTTCGGGCCGGCACCGGACGCCGCGGTCCTCAGTCACTCTGGGATCAATTCGATGCCGCCGTCGGGCGACTGAATCTGGCCATCGCCGGCACGAGCGCGGCCGATGTCGCCGACGCATTCGGCGAGATCTCGGCCGTTGCCGCGGCGCTGGCCGACGGGGTGGCCAAGGAGGACGAGGAGGCCGCCGAGTCGGGGCTTCGCGGCCGAGCTCGCGGGGCGGCCTGATCGGGCTAGCGCGCAGCCGACCACGCCGCTTGACACGCTCTGCCGCGGTCACCTTGGCAGCCTCTCCTCCCTTGCCCTCGACGGAACGCCACGACATCCCATTCTCTGACCTGACGACGCTGCGCCTCGGAGGCCCGGCGCGGCGGCTGATCGAGGCCAGCACCGAGGACGACATCGTGGACGCCGCGGCGCGCGCCGGCAACCCGCTGTTTGTCATGTCAGGCGGCTCCAACCTGGTCGTGGCCGAGGAGGGCGTCGATGGCACGGTCGTCCGCATCAAGAACACAGGCATCTCGTTCTCGGGCGACGGCGAGACGGTGAGGGCGCGGGTCGCGGCTGGGGAGCGGTGGGACGACGTCGTGGCGCGGTGCGTCAGCGAAGGGCTCGCCGGCATCGAGTGCCTCTCCGGAATCCCCGGCTCGACCGGTGCGACTCCGATCCAGAACGTCGGGGCATACGGCCAGGAGGTCTCGACCACGATCTCCTCGGTGCGCGCTTACGACCGCGAACGTCGCCAGGTCGCGGAGCTCCCGCCCGCGCAATGCGGCTTTGCCTACCGCACGAGCGCGTTCAAGCACTCCGATAGACACGTGGTACTGGGCGTGACCTTCGAGCTCGAACGCTCACCGACCGGCCGTCCCGTGCAGTACGCCGAGCTGGCGCGGGCACTCGATGTCGAGCTTGGGGCGCGGGCTCCCCTGTCAGAGGTGCGGGACGCCGTGCTGGCGCTCCGGCGGCGGAAGGGGATGGTGATCGATCCTGAGGATCCCGACTCGGTCAGTGCCGGATCCTTCTTTGTTAACCCCATCCTCTCCCGGGAGGAGTTTCAGGCGCTCGAGCGGAGGATCCGCGACCAGCTGGGAGACGAAGCAAGGCTTCCGCGCTGGCCCGAGGCCGAGGGGCAAATGAAGACTTCGGCCGCGTGGCTGATCGAGCGGGCGGGCTTTCACCGCGGCTACGGGCAGGGGCCGGTGCAAGTCTCGAACAAGCACACGCTGGCGCTCGTCAACCGCGGGGGCGGCACCACGAACGAGCTGCTGAGCCTGGCGAGGGAGCTCCGGGACGGCGTCAGGGACCGGTTCGGGGTGACCCTACGGCCTGAGCCGACACTGGTGGGCGTCGAGCTCTGACCTCTGCGCTCGACCCTGAGTAACTCCCCAATCCATCGACAGCGCGACGAACTTGGGGATCCGAGCCGCGTCAGGCTGAATATTTCCCCAAATCATGGAGCGGGATCAGCGGTTGGGGACTTTTGCAGGCGCGCGCGGGCCGGGGCGCGCGAGCCGAGGAGGGGCGCGCTCGCCGGGCAGGCGCGCGCACGACGCGGCGGGCGCAAGCACGCGCGTGCAAGCCGCGAACGCGCACGCCGTCAGCAGCGCCCACGCCCGGAACCCCCGCCGGCAAAGCGCCTACGCCGTGCGGGCGAGGAGGTACCACGTGGGCTGCGCATTTCCGATCCAGAACGGTGGGCCGCCGTCCGTTTCCGGAGTGACTGAGACGATGTCCCATGCGCGCCCGAATGTTTCCTGGACCTGCTCGGCCGTGGTCCCGCGCGGGCCAAGGCCGAGCGTGCGCGGCTGAAACGCGTACATCAGCAGTCGGGAGCCGGCTCCCGTGAGACCCGTCACGCCCTGCGCGCATCGTTCGCGCTCACGGTCGGATAGCCCGTGGAAGCAGCCGCGGTCGAGCACGAAGTCGAATCCATCCCCCAGCCCGAGCAGTTCGAGCTGCGTGACGTCTCCAAGTATCCAGTTGACCTCCACACCCGCTTGCTGTGATCGCTGGCGAGCCGACTCGATCGCTTGCTCGACGCCGTCTATCCCGGTCACGGTCCAGCCCCGCTGCGCCAGATAGACGCCGTCGCGGCCCGTGCCGCAGCCGAGGTCCAGCGCGCGGCCGGGGGATGAGCGCTCGTCCACGACCTCGACGATGCGCGTTGGCACGTCGTCCCGCTCCCAGGGGGTGATTCCGAGCCGGTAGAGAAGGGGCCAGGGGTTCACGCCAGCCCTCGCGAGAACGCCAGCCCTGGGTTCATCCCTCGCCCCTTCGGTCGCGGTGGCGTCTGAGCTCCTGGCGGGCGACCGAGAGCTTGTGTACCTCGTCGGGCCCGTCGGCGAGCCGCAGCGTCCGAAGCGCCGCATACATGTAGGCGAGTGGGAAGTCGTCCGACACACCGCCGCCGCCGTGTACCTGGATCGCGCGATCCACCACCTTCAGCGCGATGTTGGGTACGGCCACCTTGATCGCGGCGATCTCGATTCTGGCGCGCTGATTGCCGTAGGTATCCATGAGCCAGGCGGTCTTCAACACGAGCAGGCGCGCCATCTCGAGCTCGATCCGGCTCTCGGCGATCCAGTCGCGAATGTTGGCGTTGTGCGAGACGGGCCTGCCAAACGTCCGGCGCTCGTCGGCACGGTCGCAGAGCAGCTCCAGCGCGCGCTCGGCCGCGCCGATGGCCCGCATGCAGTGATGGATGCGCCCAGGCCCCAGCCGCGCCTGGGCGATCATGAATCCCATTCCCTCGCCGGCGATCAGGTTCTCGGCCGGCACACGCACGTCCTCGAACAGCAGCTCCCCGTGTCCCTCGGGGTCGAGATATCCGAACACGGGCAGCCCGCGGAGCACGGTGACCCCGGGCGTGTCGATCGGGACGAGCACCATCGACTGCTGCTGGTAGACCGGCCCGTCGGGATCGGTCTTGCCCATCACGATCAGGATCCGGCAATTGGGGTGAAGAGCGCCGGTCGTCCACCACTTCCGTCCGTTCAGCATGTAGTCCCCGTCGACGCGCTCGATCCGCATCGAGATGTTGGTGGCGTCCGATGAGGCCACGTCCGGCTCGGTCATCGCGAACGAGGATCGGATCTCGCCGGCCAGCAACGGCTCGAGCCACCGGGCCTTCTGCTCGTCGGAGCCGAACTGGTGCAGCACCTCCATGTTCCCCGTGTCCGGCGCGGAGCAGTTGCAGGCCTCCGACGCGATTCGGCTGCGGCCCATGATCTCTGCCAGGGGCGCGTACTCGACGTTGCTGAGCCCGGCCCCGTATTCATCGTCGGGCAGGAACAGGTTCCATAGCCCGCGGGCCCGGGCCTCGGCCTTGAGCTGCTCCAGGATCGGCGGATGACAATGAGGGTTCCCGCCCGCCGCCGACTCCCGCACCTGGTTGAGCCAGACGGGCTCGGCCGGCATCACCCTCTCTTCCATGAACTCGAGCAGGCGTTCTCGAAGCTCTTCGGCGCGCGATGAGAGCTCGAGGTTCATGCCCTGCACGACGGTCACGCCGGAATCGTACGTCCCGGGGGCCGTCGAGTCCTGTGGAGCGCCTCCGCCAGACTCGCTAGGCTACGCGGCCAGTCCCGGTCGGAGCTCCCCTTGGCAAACGACAACTCTGCCCAACACGAGGGGTTATCGGCGTACCGTCAGGCGGCGACGCTTGAGCTGCGCGATGTCAGCAAGCGCTACCCGGGGCAGCCCAACGAGGCCCTCAAGGATCTGAGCCTGAGCGTCGGAGCCGGTGAGGTATGTGTGCTCGTCGGGCCTTCCGGCTCGGGCAAGACGACCGCCATGCGGCTGATCAACCGCATGATCCCGTTGAGCTCGGGCGACATTCTCCTGGGCGGGCGCAGCGTGCTCGAGCGCGAGCCGAACGAGCTTCGCCGCGACATCGGCTACGTGATCCAGCAGATCGGCCTGTTCCCCCACTTAACGGTCGAGGAGAACATCGCCACGGTTCCCCACCTGCTCGGCTGGGAGAAATCGCGCATCGGCAGCCGGGTCAAGGAGCTGATCGAGCTGATCGGGCTCGACTCCGAGATCGGCAAGCGCTACCCCGCCCAGCTCTCGGGCGGGCAGAGCCAGCGCGTCGGCGTGGCCCGGGCGCTGGCCGCCGACCCGCCGCTCATGCTGATGGACGAGCCCTTCGGAGCGATCGACCCGATCAATCGGGCTCGGCTCCAGGACGAGTTCCTGGGGCTCCAGGACCGGGTGCGCAAGACAGTGGTCTTCGTCACCCACGACATCGACGAGGCAATCAAGATGGGCGACAAGATCGCGATCTTGCGCGAGGGCGGGACGCTGGCCCAGTACGACACGCCGGCGAGGATTCTCATCAATCCGGCCGATGAGTTCGTCGCCAAGTTCGTGGGCGCCGATCGCGCGCTCAAGCGCTTGGGGCTGTCCACCCTGGCCGATATCGACCTGCTGGAACCTGCTCTGCAAGAGGGTGATGAGAGCAAGCCCGACAACCGCGTGTTACAGAGCACGACGGTCCTGGACGCGCTGTCCGCCGTCATCGCATCGGGCGGCCGTCCGTTGGCGGTCGTGGACTCAGACGATCACCTGACAGGCGTAGCTACTTTGGAGCTGCTTGGCGCCGTGCTCCGAGATGGAGCGCTGCCCGACGAGAAGCCCCGCGACCGCCCGGCTCCCGACCCGGAGTTTGCTCCTTGAGCCCGCTGCTCGCCGTCTCGCATGGGCCGGTGATCCCCAGCTTCGGTGGGGGCAGTTCCTCGTTCGCCTGTGAGCGCGCCAACCGGCTGTTCTGTCCCGGATGGGTCTCGCGCAACTGGGACTCGGTCCTGTGGCCGGCTCTCCGGCAGCACATCCTCCTGACCGTGATCGCCGTTGCGGTCGGGTTCCTGATCTCCACCGCGCTGGCGGTTATCGCCTACCGCCGCCGGTGGTTCGAGCGCCCGGTCCTGATCGTGACCTCGATTCTCTACACGATCCCGTCGTTGGCGCTGTTCGAGCTGCTGGTGCCCATCCCGGGCTTTGGGCTCTCCCGCACCACGGCCGAGGTCGCGCTCATCTCGTACACGCTGCTGATCATGTTCCGTAACACGCTCACGGGACTGCGCGAGGTGCCGCCGGACGTTCGCGACGCCGCCGCCGGGATGGGCATGGGCCCGATGCGGTCGCTGCTGCGCGTTGAGCTCCCCCTCGCCCTGCCGGCGATCATCGCCGGGTTGCGAATCGCGACCGTGACCGTGATCTCACTGGCAACGGTTGCCGCGCTGATCGACAACGAGGGGCTCGGTGCGCCGATCCTCACGGCCATCTCAAACGAGGTGTTCAAGACTGAGCTGATCGTGGCGGGTGGCATGGCAGTCGCGCTCGCGCTCGCGGCCGACGGCCTCTTTGTGCTGCTTCAACGAAGGCTCACCCCCTGGGCGAGGGCCGGCTGATGCACGACTTCATCGAGGCGTTCAAGTTCATCGGCCGCGACGGGCAGATCCCGGGAGCGCCTCACGTGCCTACGCTCGTACACCTCACGTTGGGGACGCTCAAGATCGCCGGGATCGGGGTCGCGCTGGCGCTTCTGATCGCGTTGCCCGTTGGGCTGTGGCTCGGGCACATCCATCGCGGGTCTTTCATCGCCATCAACATCGGGAACATCTGGCGTGCTCTGCCCAGCCTGGCTGTGCTGGCGATCGGCGTCGCGTTCCTGGGCCTCGGCCTGGGCAACGTCGAGCTCGCGCTGATCGTGCTCGCCGTGCCGCCCGTGATCACCAACGCCTACGTCGCGATCGACGAGGTCGACCGCGACGTGGTCGATGCCGCGCGTGGGATGGGGATGAGCGGCTGGGAGATCCTGCGCAAGGTCGAGGTGCCGCTCGGGATTCCGCTGATCTTCGCCGGGATTCGGACAGCCGCGCTGTTTGTGGTCTCGACCACCACCATCGCCGCGCTGACCGGCTACGGCGGGAGCCTGGGAGACATCATCAACAACGAAGCGAGCTACCACCTGGCGGGCGTCCTGGGCGCGGCGATCTGCATCGCTGCCTTGGCCTTGCTCGTTGAGCTGGTGCTCGCCCTCGTGCAGCAGCGTCTGACGCCCCGGGGACTAAAACTGGCCAAAGCCGGAGACCCATCGATGGCCCTTGCACCGCTGGCGGCCACCGACGCCGTGTAAACCACAGAGGAG
>DAIPIC010000137.1:0-8149 GCA_036771025.1 Solirubrobacteraceae bacterium | reverse complement strand
GGAAGCGGATGTCCTCGCCGCCCACGTATACATTGACGAACCGGCGCAGGCCGCCATCCTCAGCGATCCGGCTTCGGAGCTCGCCGTAGCGCTCGTACAGCGCGTCGAGCACCTCCCCTACCGTGTCGCCGTTGACCTCGGCGGTTGCTTCGCCATCGGTTGCGGCCCGGAGCTGGGTTGGGATCTTGACGCTGATGGCCATGTCGGGCTGACTATTTATCAAGCCGCGACCGCGAGCCGCTCTCTGGCCGCGTCGAACGAGGTCACCGTCGGGTCGATCTCCCACGTCTCGAACGTTCCGCGGGCGCAGTCGAGCGTCTTCAGTCCGTCGCCGGTGATGTACACCACCACTCGCTCGTCCGGATCGATGTCCCCGCGTTCGGCCAGCTTGGCCAGCACCGACACCGTCACGCCGCCGGCGGTCTCGGTGAAGATCCCGGTGGTGCGCGCCAGCAGCCCGATGCCCTCTCGAATCTCCTCATCTGTGACCGAGTCAATCGAGCCGCCCGAGCGCCGGGCGACATCGAGCGCGTAGGGGCCGTCAGCCGGGTTTCCGATCGCGAGCGACTTGGCGATCGTGTCTGGCCTCACCGGACGGCAGAAGTCTTGGCCGTCCTGGAACGCGGTTGCCACCGGAGAGCATCCCTCGGCCTGAGCCCCGTTGAAGGTCGGGAGCTCTCCGTCGAGCAGCCCAGCCTCGACCCACTCCTCGAATCCCCGCGCCACCTTGGTGAACAGTGACCCCGAGGCGATCGGGGCCACGACGCGGTCCGGGAGCGAGAAGCCCAGCTGTTCGGCGGTCTCAAATGCGAGCGTCTTGGAGCCCTCCGCGTAGTAGGGGCGCATGTTGATGTTCACAAACGCCCAGTCATGCTCCGCCGAGAGCTCGGTGCAGAGGCGATTGACGTCGTCGTAGTTGCCACGCACGGCCACGAGGTTGGTGCCGTAGACGCCGGTGGCCAGAATCTTCTGCTCCTCCAGGTCGGCGGGGATGAACACGTAGGAGTCGAGCCCGGCGGCAGCGGCGTGCGCCGCTACGGCGTTCGCCAGGTTGCCGGTCGAGGCACAGGCCAGCGTCTCGAATCCGAGCTCGCGGGCGCGGGCCAGCGCGATCGACACCACTCGGTCCTTGAACGAGTGGGTGGGGTTGGCCGCGTCATTCTTGACCCACACCTCCCCCAGACCGAGCTCGTCGGCCAACCGGTCGGCTCGCAGCAGCGGAGTAAAGCCCGCCGCGAGGGTTCCCGGCTGCTGAGCCACCGGGAGGAAGTCCTCGTATCGCCATAGCGACTGCGGCCCGGCCTGGATCCGGCGACGAAGCTCAGCCGGATCGGCCTCCGTCCGCGACCCGTAAGCGACCTCGAGCGGCCCGAAGCACTGCTCGCACACGTAGCGCGCGTCAAGCGGGTAGGTGGTCCTACATTCCTTACAGCGAAGAGACTCTGGCGGCATATATGAAAAAACCTCCGCCGGGGTCTGTGGTCGGAGGTCCCGAGAAACCGCCGCTTCCACATCTCCCAGGCTTGTCGTTGGAGCCTGATGGAATTGGCACCGTTCCCTTGTCGGGAGGTTGCCGGGGCTTCACAGGGCCATGTCCCTCCACCCCTCTGGATGCAGTACAGCTATGCGCCAGGCAGTATACCCACACGCCCGACGCGTCACACGTAACGAGCGTCACACGGTGGTGTTCTGAGCTACGGGGATGACCGCCGCAGCGTCCAGTCAGTCGATCGAGCGCCTCGAGGCGATCCTCGGGGCGAGCTCCGAGGCGCCCGGCAAGCGGATGCTGATCATCGTCAATCCCTACGCCACTACCGTTTCGGACCGGCTGAAGAACCTAGTGGTGTACGCGCTCCGTGGCCGCTACGACGTGGTGGCCGTCGACACCGAGGCCCGCGATCACGCCACCGACATCTGCCGCCAGGCCGCGCGTGAGGGATATGACGTGGTGGTGGCGTTCGGCGGGGACGGGACGGTCAACGAGGCCGCCAACGGGCTCGCCGGATCGGACACCCCCCTGTGCTGTCTGCCGGGTGGTCGCGCCAACGTCTACTGCCGCCTGCTCGGGATTCCCACAGACGTCGTCGACGCCACCGAGCACCTTCTTCGCATGGCCGACGACTGGAGCCCGCGTCGGGTCGATCTGTCCCGGGTCAACGGCCGCCACTTCGTGTTCTCCGCCGGCGTCGGACTCGACGCCAGCGTCGTGGAGCGGGTGGACGCCCATCCTCGCCTGAAGGCCCGACTTGGGGAGTGGTATTACACCTGGACCGCGATCGGCGCCTTCAATCGCCGGTACCTGGTGAATCCGCCGCAACTTGAGGTCGAGCTCGACGGCGAGCGGGTGCAGGGCGTGACCGCCATCGTCCAGAACGGATCGCCCTACACGTACTTCGGCGAACGGCCGGTTCATCTGGGCGAAGGGGCAGAGCTCGACAGCGGCGACCTGGCCGGCATCGTGCTGCAACGGGCACGGCCCATCGATATGCCGACGATCGCATGGCGAGCGCTTTCAAAAAGGGCCCGCGTCGTGCGTCACCGGCACATCCACCCATTCACGGGGCTGGCCGAGCTGCGCGTCCGCTCGTGTGATGACCGCCCGCTGCCGCTACAGGTCGACGGCGACTACATCGGCGAGACGCACGAGGCGGCGTTTTCGGTGATTCCGCGCGGGATCACCGTGATCTCGTAACACTTTCTCGGAACGCCGATCTCCAAGGGGGCGAAAACCGCCCCACCTGAGGCTCCGGTAGGCATTGGGACGAAACGGAGCCCTGATCACGGAGCGCGACCGCGCACTGCTTTCTTTCGCGGCCCAGAACCGGCTGGTGCTCGGAAGCCAGGTTGAGGTTCTGCTCGGCACCTCCGCCGACGCGGTCCGAGCCCGCCTTCGCGCCCTGCGGGAGAGCGAGATGCTCGAAAGCGAGCGCTTCTTCCACGCGCAGCCCCGCTGCTGGTGGATCACTCGCAAAGGGCTCGCGGTCATCGACAGCCCCCTCCCGCGGCCGCGGATCGATCTACGCTCGTACCGGCACGACGTCGGGATCGGGTGGGTGTGGCTGGCCGCCGAGCGTGGCGCGTTCGGTCCGCTCGATGGGGTCGTCTCCGAGCGAACGATGCGCTCGCGCGACGGTGCCGGGGCGCAGCACGCGCCCGGCGACGGTCTGGGACGGGAGCCCTGCGGGGTGCGCCTCGGGGGCGTTGGTCCCGGCGGACGGGAGCGGTTGCACTACCCGGACCTGTTGTTGATCACGCGAGGTGGTGAGCGGATCGGCGTCGAGCTCGAGCTGAGCGCCAAGGGGCGGACCCGGCGCGAGCGGATCCTGGCCGGCTACGGGGCCGATCCGCGCGTCGATGCCGTGCTCTATCTGGTGGACCGTCCGGCGGTGGCGCGCACGGTCGAGGCCTCGGCGCAGCGAATGGGCATCTCGACGAGAGTGCACGTGCAGCGGGTCCAATGGGGCAATTCGGGCCCACATGCGGCCTCGCCCGAGACCGCTGCGCGCTCCCACGGCCGGGTCGGCGAACACGCGATGGAGCGATGAGCCGCACGTTTCGCTGGCTGGCGGGGTTGGCCGCGGTGCTGGTGATGACCTCGCCGCCTGGATGGATCATCGCGCTGAGCGCCGCCTTTGCCGGCGCGATCGTTCTGGCCAGAGCGGCCAGCTATGTCCGCCGGAGACGCGAGGCCGAGCGCGATCCGCCGAGCGGCGCGGTAGCCCTCGGAACCGACCTCGGTGGTGGGAGCGTGGTGCTGACAGAGCAGCAGCTCTCGGCCCACGCGCTGATCCTGGGGGCCACCGGGGCCGGGAAATCGACCACGCTGCTCGCGGTCTTGGCGGAGCACGTTCGGGGCGGCCGCCCGGTGGTGGCGGTCGACATGAAGGGTTCCCCTGCTTTCGCCCGCACGCTGGCCGACGCTGCGGCTTCGGCCGGCCGGCACTTTCGGCTGTGGACCCCGGATGGCCCGGGGAGCTGGAATCCGCTGGCGCACGGGAACCCCACGGAGCTCAAGGACAAGCTGATTGCCAGCGAGCGGTTCACCGAGCCGCACTACCAGCGGGCGGCCGAGCGCTACGTCCAGACCGTGCTCCAAGTCCTAGAGCATGCCCATCCGCAGACGCCCGCGACCCTCGACGAGGTGGCCGGGCTGATGGACCCGCGCAAGATCTCGGGCCTGCTGCGCCACGCGCCCCGGCTGCTTGCCGATCGGGTGCAGGACTACATCACCTCCCTGTCGGCCGACCAGCTGAGCGCGATCCGAGGCCTCGGAACCCGGCTGGCATTGATCACCGAGTCGAACGCCGGGCCCTACCTCTCGCCGGCCCAAGGGACCGACGCCATCGACCTCCGGCACGCCCTAACCCGAGGAGACATCGTGCTCTTCAGCCTGAACTCGGCGCGGTACGAGGCACTAGCGTCGCAGCTCGGAACGCTTGTGATCCAGGACCTGGTCGCAGCGACCGGCCACCGGCTGCTCGATCTCGGGCAGGAAGGTCCTGCCACGGTCGGCATCGATGAGTTCTCCGCGCTGCGCTCGGACAACGTGATCTCGCTGCTGGCCCGCTGCCGGGAATCAGGCGTGAGCGTGCTGCTGGCCACCCAGGAGCTGGCCGACCTCGATCGCGCAGCCCCGGGTCTGCGCGACCAGGTACTGGGTTCGACGGCAGTCAAGATCGTCCACCGCCAGGACGTTCCCGCCTCGGCTCGCACGGTCGCGCAGATGGCCGGGACGGAGACCGTGTGGGAGCACACTCGCCAGACGAGCGCGCATCCGGTGTTCGGAGATCACGACACCGGCCGCGGGACCAGGCGGGAGGCGGAACGGTTCCTGATCCATCCAAACGAGATCTCCTCGCTGCCGCCGGGGGAGGCGGTGCTGATCACGAAGGTGCCGCGGGCGGCGGTGAGAACGGTGCGCGTCGCCGAGCGCCGGGGGCCCCGCATTCCCAGCGCCGGGCGCGACGGACGTCGCAACGGGATTCCCAGCGCCGGGCGCGACGGCGCCGAGCTGGGATGAATCCCACCCTCAGGAGATTGTGACCAGCCCCGCGCCGGCGGCCGGCAACGGCACCTCGTAGCCGCCGTCCACCTTGCGCAGAGACGTCGTTCTGAGGTCGCCATCGAGACGCCCGGTGGTGGTGGTCGTGCCGAATCTCTGCCCCGCGAGCTTCACGCCCGAGGACGATGCCGCGCTCGGTGCCGCCAAGCGCTGCAGCGTCGCGTCGCCGCCAGCCGCCGAGCGCAGGAACACAAGTCGTCTCTGGCTGGTGCTGTCGTTGATGAGGACGACGCGCACCTTGCCGTCCGGTCCGCGCGTCGCCCAAGCGCGAAGCCCGTAGCTGGGAGACGCCGTCCGTCCGCTCGTCGTCGCCGCGTGGCCACCGCCGACCGCGGTCCCGACTTTTAGGGATAGGAGCCGCGCCCCGGGAGGAGCGGCCCGCGAGAACAGCAGCAGGCCGTAGTACTCGGGATGGACGAGCGCCGTCCAATCATTGCCGGAGCGGCCGAACTGAAACAGCGAGTAGTGGGCGCCGGGGAAGATGTGGATGTTGACCCCGTCGACTCCGGCCCGCGCGAACGAGAACAGGGCGTCGAGAGCCCACAGCGCCGACGCGAACGTGTCGCTGACGCCGACCTTGCCGCCGCAGGCGACGGAGTTCGTCTCATCCACGCGAAACCCGACACCGGCCTGGTGGGTCAGCGCGACGTACCGCGCCGCCCCGCTCATCAAGCCCCGGGAGGAGCGAGCGGACAGGAGGTTGGCGATTGTCGCCGGCAGCGGTGAGTCGGAGGTCAAAAAGCAGCGGTTGAGCGGATAGCGGTGGAGTGTGACGAGCGCCAGATTGGGATCGGCGCGCAGGAGCGTCCCGATGTCTCTCAGTTGGCGAATACCGCCGGTCGCCGGTCCGGCCAGCGGAACAGCCGGCAGTGCCGCTCGCATCGTGACGAGATCCTGCACGTAGGAGCGCAGGCCGATGGTGCTGTACCAGGACGGTCGGGCGTACACGCGGCGCCCGCTCGCGTCTTGGTACCAGGGAAAGTGGCCGTAGACCTCGGGCTCGTTACCCAGCTCCAGCGCCTCGATGTTCTCTCGGCCGATGCCCGACACCAGGGCGTTCGCCTCGGCGCCCGCGATGGCTCGGCTCCCCGCGGCCAGATTGACGCCCAGGATGAGCCGCGCGCTCAGCCGGCTCGCCAGCGCCCGCGTGGTGGCCAGCCATCCGCTTGACAGCGTGTACCTGACCCAGGCCGGCCGGGCCAGCCCGGCGACCGGCCACCAGGTGCTGTCGGTGCTGTCTCCCCCGATCCGCAGCACAGGGTCCTGGCCCGGGGTCAAGTTACGGATCAGCTGCACCAGGACCGGGTTGATCGCGTTGGGGTCAGAGCCCGTGTAGTGTCGGATCGCCGGATACTCAAACGACAGGCCGACGAACCCCTTGGCGATCGGTCGGCCCACGGCGGTGCGCGAGACGGTCACGGGGATGGCGTCGGCGGGGAGGGGAACATGCGCTCCCGGATCCTGGCCACCCGATCCGCGCACGGCGAATATCAGTCCCACGGCGACGGCGACCGCGGCCACCGCGGCGAGCGCGATCCCCAGACGGTGGGCGCGGTGGCTCGCGCCCCCGGAGCCCATCAACGGCGGGATCGCCCTACCCCGCGCCTGGCGTGACGCGGTAGGCGTCGAACACCGCGTCGATGTTGCGCAGGCGACTGATCGCCTGGTCGAGCGAGCGCGTATCCCCCACCTCAACCACGAACCGATTTCTGACCATGGGGTGGTTGACGGTGCAACGCGCCTCGAGGATGTTGATGCCGGCCTCGGCGAAGCTCCGTGACATGTCCTCGAGTAGGCGGTGGCGGTCCCAGCCATCGACCTGAATCTCGACCCGGAAGGAGGTCTCGGCGTCTCCGTCCCACGACACCGGCGTGAACCGCTCCGGGTCCTTGCGCAGCACTGCCACGTTGGGGCAGTCCTCGCGATGGATCGTGATGCCGCGCCCCAGGCTGATGTATCCCACGATCGGATCGCCCGGCACCGGGCGGCAGCACTTCGCCAGGCGCAGCATCACCTCGTCGATCCCCTCCACCATGATTCCGTAGCGGCTGGAGGATGTCGTGGGGCGTTCGCGCCGCCGCCTGGTCTTGAGGAGATCGTCGGTCGCGGTCGGCTCGGACTCGGCGGCCTCGCCCTGCTTGAGGCGCTGCATGACCTTGTTGACGACCGTCTTGGTCGAGATCTTGGCCCCGCCCAGGGCGATGTAGAAGTCGTCAGCCTTGCGGAACCCCATCTCACGGATGACGTCCGCCAGCAGCGGCGAGCCCACCAGCTTCTGAGCCGGCAGGCCCTGCTTCTTCAGATGGTCCTGGAGGAGCTCGCGCCCGGAATGCTCGGTGTCCTTGCGCGACTCGGCCTTGAACCAGGCCTTGATCTTGTTGCGCGCGCGCGTGGTCTTGACCAGCGCCAGCCAGTCGCGCGACGGCCCCCGCTCGCGCTTTGAGGTCAGCACCTCGACGATGTCGCCCGATCGAAGCTGATAGGAGAGCGGGACGATCTTGCCGTTCACCTTGGCGCCCACGCAACGGTGGCCCACGTCGGTGTGGATCTCGTACGCGAAGTCGAGCGGCGTGGCCCCGGCTGCGAGCGACTTGACCTCGCCCTTGGGGGTGAACACGAACACCTCATCCTCGAACAGATCGACCTTCAGCGTCTCCACAAACTCGCCGGGATCGACCAGGTCCTTCTGCCAGTCGAGCAGCGAGCGCAGCCACTTGAGCTTTCCGTCGGGGTCCTCGCTGGCAGCTCCGCTCCCGCGGCCGCTCGAGGGCTTCTCCTTGTACATCCAGTGGGCCGCGATCCCGTACTCCGCCAGGTTGTGCATCTCCCGCGTCCGGATCTGAATCTCCAGCGGCCTGCCCTCGGGACCTATGACCGTGGTGTGCAGCGACTGGTACATGTTGAACTTGGGCATGGCGATGAAGTCTTTGAAGCGCCCGGGCAGGGGCTTCCAGAGCGAATGGATGACGCCCACCGCCCCGTAGCAGTCCTTGACCGAGCCGACGATCACCCGCATCGCGGTCAGGTCGTAAATCTCGTTGAACTCGCGCCCCTTCTTGGTCATCTTCGAGTAGATCGAGTAGAAGT
>DAIPIC010000136.1:0-8178 GCA_036771025.1 Solirubrobacteraceae bacterium | reverse complement strand
GGTTCCGACCCACCATCGCACGCCGATCATACAAATGCGTTCCGTCACGAAGACACCGCCCAGGCCAGCTCTCTGAGCTTGGCTGCCTCTTGTTTCGCAGCCGCCGCCGGATCGCCGCCTTTTTGCTCGTGGGCATTGACTATTGCGCGCGACGCGGACACCAGCCCCCCCGCCGGACCGGGGGCAAAGGCGGCCTGCAGCTCCTCTACGCGTCCCCCCTGGGGGCCCACCCCCGGAAGCAGGAAGACGGCGTTTGGCATCTGCTCCCGTAAGGCTGCAAGGTGCTCGGGCGCGGTCGCTCCGACCACCGCCCCCACGTCTGCCAGTCCGCTTGCTCCCACGCCGCCCAGGCCGAGCGAGGCGATCATCTGAGCGAGCCGGTCGCTGACGGTCCCGCCGCCCTGAAGTGGCTGATCCTGGACGTCCGCGGCCCCGCGATTGGAGGTCCGGGCCAGCACGAACAGACCCCGCCCCCTACTGCGCGCCTCGCGCACGAATGGCTCGAGCGAGTCTGCGCCGAGCAGTGGGCTGACGGTCAGAGCGTCCGCCTCCAGGCCCTCGACCGGACCGAATGCGGTCGGCGTGGAGCCCAGATACGCCTGCGCGTAGGCGGCGGCCGTGAGGTCGATGTCGCCTCGCTTGGCGTCGGCGATCACCAGCAGACCCCGTCCGCGGGCCCGCTCCACCACCTCCTTGAGCGCCGCCCAACCGGGCGCGCCAAGCCGCTCGAAGCATGCGACCTGAAGCTTGACCGCCACGCACTGATCGCCGACAGCCTCGATCGCAAGCTGGCAGTGCGTGGCGACGGCGAACGCCGCCCGCGCAGCGGGCGGCGCCTCAGGTAGATATGCCAGCTCGAGCGCCCGGGGCCACAGCCGGGCTGGGTCGGGATCCAGCCCCAGCACCAGCTGAGACGTCCGCGCCGAAACGAGCTCCGCGACCCGATCGCCGAAGGGCGGGCTGTCGCCGACGCCCGCGGTCCCGTCTGGGCGCGCGGCCGCCGAGGGCAGTGTTACTTGACCGCCTTCTTGAGTCCGGCCCCGGCCGTGAACTTCGGGACCCGCGAAGCGGCGATGTGGATCCGCTCTCCGGTTGCCGGGTTGCGGCCCTCACGCGCGCTGCGATTGGAGACGCTGAACTTGCCGAAGCCGGAGAAGGAGACCTCGCTGCCGCGCCTAAGCGCGCTCTCGATCGTGTCAATGAACGCATCCACGGCATCTGATGCGTCTTTCTTGCTCAATCCCGCGCGGTCCGCGACCTGGTCGACAAACTCTTGCTTGGTCACTTGCTCCCTCCTTCGGGTGGTAGGAATCGGGAACTTAACACGGGCGTCGGACGACAACTGCGGCAGAAAAGGGTGCTTTTCCCGCAATTTGCGGAAAAAGCTGTCTTGTTCCATCGGCGACGCCGAGAGAATAGCCCCGTGGACCTCGCCCGACTCGCCTGGTTGCTCACCGTAATCGCCTGCCTGATCGCCGTGCTGATCCTCGGCTTGCAGGGCTATTACGGCTACGCCGGCGTCACGCTGGCGGTCGCCGTGTCGGCTGCGATCAACCTCAGATGAGTCAATGCCGGACCTGGTGCTCCAGATCCTCGCCGGGGCGTACGCGGTCCGCCGGCTCCAGGTGGATCAGCACGTCGGCGCCCGACAGCCGGGAGGAGATCACGTCCTGGAGCTCGTGCGCGGTTCGATGCGCGTCCTCAAGCGAGGTTCCGGTGCGGAACTGAACGTGCAGGTCCACGTACCGGCGCGCTCCCGCCCGGCGCGTGCGCAGCTCGTGGTAGCCGACCACACCGCGAGGGCCGAACCCCTCGATCGCGTCCCGGATCTCCGAGAGCTCCGCGCCCGGTAGCGCTTCGTCGACGAGCACCCGCGACGAGCGTCCGACCAGGCGAATGCCTGTGGTCACGATCGCCGCCGCAACGGCCAGCGCCACCGCGGGGTCGATCCACTGCGCTCCCGTGAGCTTGACGAGCGCCAGTCCGCCCAGCACGCCCGCCGATGTCAGGGCGTCGGTACGGAGGTGGGCCGCATCTCCCTCGAGCGCGGCCGACTGGCTGACGCGAGCGCGCCGGGCGATGACGGCCGAGACGGCCACGTCGACGACCACCGAGAAGGCGATCACCGCCAGACCGAGCGGGATCGACTCGATGCGGCCGCCGCGGATCAGCCGCCGGATGGCCTCGAACACGATGACGCTCGAGCCGACAAGGATCAGGATCCCCTCGATCGCGGCCGCCAGGTTCTCGATCTTCTCGTGGCCGTAGCGGTGGCTCTCGTCGGCCGGCTCGTCAGCCTTCCGAACCGAGAAGAAGGCCACGATCGAGGCCACCAGGTCGATGCTCGAGTGCACCGCCTCGGTCAGGATCGCGACCGACCCGGTGATTGTCCCAGCCACCACCTTGAGCACGATCAGGGTGGAGTTGGAGGCAATCGACAGCGCCGCGGTGCGCGCCTTCATCGTCCCTGAAGCCAGCCCAGCAGCGCGCGCGCCGCGTTCCCCCGGTGGCTGATCGCGTCCTTTTCTTCATCGGAGAGCTCGGCCATGGTCCGGGCCCCATCGCCCTCCTTGGGGATGAACGCCGGGTCATAGCCGAATCCACGCGAGCCGCGCGGGCGCTCCGCCAGGCGCCCATCGCAGTAGCCGAAGAACAGCTGCTCGTGCCCGTGTTCAGGATCGACGTACGCCAACGCGCAGACGTAGCGAAGGGGACTGCCGACGGGGGCCTCACGCATCAGCTTGTCCAAATTCTCCTGGTCTGTGGCCCACTCGCCGGCGTAGCGCGCCGAGCGAACCCCTGGCGCCCCATCAAGAGCTGCGGCCTCGATCCCGGAGTCGTCGGCAAACGATGCACAGCTCGCCGCGTCCGCCGCTGCCCTGGCCTTGGGAAGCGCGTTCCCGGCGAACGTGGTGGCGCCTTCGGGCGGCAGCTGGATGCCCTCCGGCAGCGGCTCGACGACGATCCCGGCCGGCTCGATCAGGCGCCTGAACTCCTTCAGCTTGTGCGGGTTCCGGGTCGCGAGCACAATCGAGGAAGCGGCCACGGCAGCAGTGACTAGGGCGTGCGCGCCAGGACCGCCTCGTCCTGAACGGAGCGCAGCGCCCCGATGCCAGTGGCGGCCATCGCCAGCAGCTCGTCCAGATGCGCGCGAGAAAGGGGTGTGCGCTCCGCCGTGGCCTGGACCTCCACCAGCCCCCCGTCCCCGGTCATCACCACGTTCGCATCGACCTCGGCCGTCGAGTCCTCGGAGTAGTCCAGGTCCAGCAGCGGCACGCCGTTGACCACTCCGCAGGAGATGGCGGCGACACTGCCGGTCAGCGGCGAGCGCTCCAGCTTGCCTTCGGAGCGCAGCCGCTCGCAGGCCAGCCGTAGGGCGACCATGCCTCCCGTGATCGACGCGGTTCGCGTCCCTCCGTCGGCCTGAAGGACGTCGCAGTCCACGTAGATCGTGCGCTCACCCAGCGCCTCGAAGTCGATTACCCCGCGCAGCGAGCGGCCGATCAGCCGCTGGATCTCGATCGTGCGGCCGTCCGCCCGGCCCTTGCTGATGTCCCGCTGCTTGCGCTCCCCGGTGGACGCCGGGAGCATGCCGTACTCGGCCGTCACCCACCCGCGCCCGGAGCCGGTCAAGAACCGGGGCACGCTCTCCTCCACCGAGGCCGTGCAGATGACTCGGGTCTCCCCCATCGAGATCAGCGCGGAGCCCGTGGCCGTTCGCATGAAGCCAGGCTCGATCGTCGTCGGGCGGAGGTCTTCGGGGGATCGGTCGTAGCTGCGGTCAGTCACGCCGCCACCGTGCTCGCGACCTCGACATGCATCACGTCACCAAGGGGCATTTGCAGGAAACGGGTCCCAAGAGCTTTGAACGACTCGACGTCTGCCGTGCACTGGAAGCGATAGTCGCCCTCATCCTGCTGGGGATTGACCAGTTCTCGCGCCGCCAGCGCGCGCTCCACGCTGCGGGCGACCCCTGCCCCCGATGTGACCAGGGTCACCGCCCGGCCGAGAATGCGCTGTAGCAGCGGCGCCACCAGTGGATAGTGGGTGCAACCCAGGACGACGGTGTCGACGTTCGCCGCCTTCAGCGGCGCGCAGTAGCCCCGGACCGTGTCCACGACGTCCTCGTCGAACGGGAAGCCGCCCTGGATGATCGGCGCCAGATCCGGGCAGGGGACGCTCTCGAGGTGAACGTGGGCATCGGCGTCCCGGACGGCGCGCTCGTAAGCGCCGCTGGAGACCGTGGCCGGCGTCGCCAGGAGGCCAATTCGGCCGGTGCGGCTCCCGGCCACCGCAAGCTGTGTGGCCGACTTGACGACTCCGATCACATCCAGCCGGTCGCCGATGTGGAGCTCGAGTGTCTCCAGCGCCGCGGAGCTCAGCGCGTTGCACGCCACGACGAGCAGCTTGGCCCCCTGGTCGAGCAGATGCTCCGCTATCTCGACCGCGAACTTCCGAAGCTCGGTCTGGCTGCGGTCGCCATAAGGGAAACGAGCAGTGTCGCCGAGGTAGAGATAGTCCTCGGTCGGCAGCGAGACGAGCAGCTCGTGCAGGACCGTCAGGCCACCGACGCCCGAGTCGAACACGGCGACGGGGTGCTCCGGGAGCGCGGACATGGTGGGGATGGTGCCAGAGCGGGCGGCCCCGACAGCGCTGCCGGCGCCAATGCGCGCCCGAGGGCGCGAGGGGAACGTCCGATACCGATGCGCGCGCAAGGGGAGGTCCGATACCTGTTCAATCGCGCATCCCGCGGGCGGTGGGCGGAGATTTGAGCGCTTGAACAGCTATTTCCTGTTCGATAGCGCAATTCGGGGCCGCGGGCGGAGGTCTGAGCGCTCGAACAGGTCTGCGGTGGGTGCACCTCCCCGACTACGCTCCCGGCGCCAATGCGCGCCCTGGTCGTCACGAACATGTACCCGAGTCCGGCCCACCCCGCGCTGGGCAGCTTCGTGCGCGATCAGGTCGATGCCCTGCGGCGCATCGGCGAGGTGGACGTCGAGGTCTTTTCGTTCCAACCCGGCGGGCCCGGGGCCTATATCCGCGTGGTGCGACAGCTGCGGGAGCGCTACGGGCGCGAGCGGTTCGACATCGTCCACGCCCACTTCGGGCTGACCGCTTGGCCAGCGCTCGCCGCTCAGGGCCGGCGGCGGGCGGTCACGCTTCACGGAACCGACCTCGCGCATCCCAGATCTCGCTTCCTGACGCTGGCGGCGCTGCGTCGCTATGACCTGCCGGCCGTCGTCTCGGAGGCGCTCGCGCGAGAGGTCCCGGGCTGGGCCATAAAGAGAACCCCGGCAATCCTCCCCAGCGGCGTCGACACGGGGCGGTTTCATCCGATCGACCGTGGCGAAGCCCGAGCCAAGCTGGGATTGGATCCACATGGGCCGTATCTGCTCTTTCCGGCCGATCCCGCTCGCCCGGAAAAGCGCTATGACCGAGGGCAGGCCGTGGCCGGTGGCGTTCCACTGCTCGCGCTCCGGGACGTGGATCCTGCCCAGGTCCCGCTGTGGGTCAACGCCGCCAACGCGGTGCTCATCCCGTCGGAGCGAGAGGGGTTCGGGCTCTCGGTGCTCGAGGCGCTGGCGTGCGAGGTGCCGGTGATCGCAACGCCGGTCGGCATCGCACCAGAGGCGCTCGAGGAGATCGACGGTTCCTACTGCGGCCCATTCGATCCGGCGACCTGGCGAGAGCGCGTTGCGCCGCATCTGGATGCCGCCGATCCTCGTATCTCAGGTCGGGATCGAGCCGAGCGGTTCTCCACCGACCGGATGGCGGCGCGCGTGGTGGCCGCCTGGCGGGAGCTGGACTGAGAGGCGAGCCGCTGCGGCGCCTATACTCGGCCCCGCCCGGAGCACTATGAGCGGCTTGTTAGAACGCATCGCCCGCCGCCGTCGCGCGTCGGCGAGCCGCCGGCTCGGCCCTCCTGCGTCGCGGAATGGCGCGGCCCCGGATTGGAACGGAGCTGGCCCCCCCGCGCCCGCGCCGGAGGAAGCGGCCGCCGAGGTACCCGCGGACGCGTTGCCGGTCGCCGCGGTCGAGGGTGAGAGGCCGCTCGCGGCGCCCGAGGTTGAAGCGCCCGAGGCTGAAGCGCCGGCCGAACCACCCGAGGTCGAAGCGGCCGAGGCTGGAGCGCGGGCCGAAGCGCCCGAAGCTGAAGCGCCAGTCGAAGCCCCCGAGGCAATCCAGGCGCACGGGATCGAGGTACTCCACGTCGAAGCGCCTGTGACCGAGGCTCCGCCCGCCCCGGAGGAAGCGCCGGCAGCGCCGCCGCAGCCTGAGCCCGAGCCAGTGGAGCCCGAGCCCGCAGAGCCCGCGCCGGTTGAGCCGCCGGCCGCGCCCCCGGAGCCCTCGCCGGCGGAGCCATCACCGGCCGAGCCGCCCCCTGCCGAGCCTCCGCCCGGCGAGCCTGCTCCTCCAACTTCACCGACCTTCCTGGAACGCGGGCAGATCCGCAAACGGGCGAGATATCTGCGTCGTCTTCGCGAGGTGCAACTGCGCGACATCGGCGGCTTCGTCCTACAGATGTACCGCTTCCGCCGCGACCGTCCGGACCTGCTGCAGGCAAAGCTCGAGGGGGCGGCCGGCACCGAGCGCGAGCTGCGGGCGCTCGAGCGGGCCCTTGACGAACAGCCGTCGCTCGGCGAGCTCCGCCAGGCGGGCATCGGAGGAGCGTGCTCGAACTGTGGCGCGGTCTACGGGAGCGCCGACCGCTACTGCGCCTGGTGCGGGAATCCACTCTCGCGGCGAGCATGATCCTTCGCAGAGTCGGCAGGGGACGCTCGAGCGAACGAGCCGAACAAACAGAGGGAGCCGAGCCCCGCACCACGGCCGAGCCACTTCAGCGAGCTTGTCCCCATTGCCTGAATCCGCTGGCGGCCGATCAGGAGTGGTGTCTGGAATGCGGCACGGCGACGACCCTGATCAGGAGGCCGCCCGACTGGCGCGTCCCCGTCGCCGTCGTGGCGGCGGTCATCGCCATCGCCCTGACGGGCTTCGTGGTGGCGATCAGCCGGCTGTCGGGCAGCTCCGGCAATCCGGCGCCAAAGGCGGCTGCCGCTACCGGGCTCGTCACGATCTCCGAATGGCCGCCACACGTCGCCGGCTGGACCGTGGTACTCGCCCACAGCAAGAGCGAGGCAATCGCCTACGCGAAGGCGACAAAGCTGGCCAACCAGGGGGTCGATGCCGGAGTCCTCGACTCGAGCCACCACCGGGGCTGGACACCCGGCCAGTGGGTGGTGTTCTCCGGCCGTTACGGAACGCAGGGGGACGCGAAAGCCGCCGCTGTCGCGCTGGCCTCCAAGGGCCACCACGGCGCACACCCAAAGCTGGTCGAGCAGCCAAGCTCCTCGTAGGCGTCAACGAAGGGGGTCACTGGGCTCGGCGGGCCCGGAGCCGTGCCCGCGTCGAGGCGATCGGGCTGCAGAACATCCCCAAACGGTCGGCGGCCTGGAGGTTTGGGACGCTGTGCAGGATTGACATGCAGTTCCGCCCAGATCCGGTGGCGCCGGTCAGGTTTGGGGAGATATGCATGTCGCTCCGAGGCGCCGCGCCCAGGCAGGGCCTACGCAGGCCACGCAGGCCCAGGCAGGCCCACGCAGGGCCACGATCGCCCGCGGGCCAGCGGGCCACGATCGCCCGCGGGCCAGCGGGCCAAACGATCGCCCGCGGGCCGTCGGGCCAAGCGATCCCCTTCGCCTCAGCTGGCCAGGGCCGGCCACCATCGCTCGAGCCGCACCAGCGCCTCCCGCGCCAATGGCGCCACGCCGATCGCGCCGTCCGGAGGACCTTGAGCCGCCGGACGCAGCGCGTCGAGGGTCGCCGCCACCGATCGCGCCAAGGGGCCAAGGCCATAGCCGCCCTCGAGCACGGCCCCGACCGGCACGTCCAGCTCGCTCCCCAGCCTTTTGATCGACGTCGCCATCGCCATGAATCCCGCCTCGGTCACCGCGCAGCCCGCCAGGGGATCATCGCGATGGGCGTCAAAGCCCGCCGAGATGAGGACGAGCTGGGGCTCGAACGCCCGCCCCAGGGGCACCACCACGTGGTCCACGAGCGAGTGGTACAGCTCGTCGCCCGATCCGGGCGGAACGGGCAGGTTGACCGTGTAGCCGTCGCCCTCGCCAGAGCCGGTGTCGGCCGGCGAGCCGGTACCTGGATACAGCGGCGACTGGTGAA
>DAIPIC010000135.1:0-8250 GCA_036771025.1 Solirubrobacteraceae bacterium | reverse complement strand
CGCCCTCTGCGAGAGCCCGCACAGTGACGGCCCATTCTTTAAAAGCAATCGGCATGTGTCTCGAAAATAGGGGGAAGAGGGTTTGTCTATGGCCCGGTGCGCGCAACTTTTCTTGCAACGGCCGCAACCGGGAAGGCGGGATTGTAGGCGAGACTCGCGAAATCTCCAAATATCGCTGGAAATATGGGGTTTTGGCCTAATGGGCTGAATTCCTGGGCGCTGGCCTTGACTCCGTGAGGCAGCGCGAGTAGCTTCATGGAGCCGGGCCGGCGGGCACGGCTGGACTTGATTGGGGCATCTGACGGCTACGAAAACCAGTCCGACGAAGAAGCTTCGGGCCCTCGCTTGCGCGCTGGCGTTGGCCGCTACGGCGGCTCTGTTGGCGGCATCGCCCGCCGCCGCGCAGAGGTTGGTCCTAGAGCAGGAGTTCAACGGCCCCGCCGGCTCCACCCCCCCGTCGCCGTGGACCGTCGTCAACGGCCAGGGCTTCTGGACCGGTCAATGCTGGGTCCCTCAAAACGTCTCTGAAACAGGTCCCGTGGATGCCAGTGGCAACGGATACTTGTCGCTGACCGCCACCTACCAGCCCACCGGCAATGCCTGCGGGGACGGCTCCTACAACAGCGGCGCCCTCCAGGTCCCGGCGTCGACCTGGAGCTACCGCTACGGCACGGCCCAGGCCCGAATCAAGGTGCCCTGCCTCTCCGGCAATGGCCTGTGGCCGAGCTTCTGGCAGTACACCTCCCAAAACCAGATCGCCGGCGCCGGCCAGCTTCACAAGGGGGGCGGCGAGATCGACACGATGGAGCTCATGGACACAAGCACGCCGAGCGACACGGCCGGCACCCTCGTCTCCCAATCGCTCCACAACACCGGCCTGATCACCACGTCCACGGTCTACAACTCCAACTGGTGCGGGGCGTTCCACGTCTTCGGCAACACGTGGACATCCAGTTCGGTCACATTCACGATCGACGGCGTTACCGAGCGGACGTTCAACCGCAGCCAGTTCTCGTCGTGGCTGCCCTCTATCCCCCAGGCGCCCGTGCTCTCCCTTCTCGTGGGCTACTACGGAGGCACCCCGACGTTCACGACCCCCCAGACGATGCTCGTCGACTGGGTCAAGATCTGGCACTAGCCAGACCGCCGCGCCTCAGAGCCGCGTTCCCGCCTCGGCCTCCAGGACCTCGATCAGGGCGCAGAAGTCGGCGTCTCCGAATCCCCGCCCGCTGCCGGCGGAAAGGATCTCCCGCGTCTGCGCCGCCAGCGGGAACGGCGCGCCGACGGCCTGGCCCTCATCCAGGCACAGCCGCACGTCCTTGAGCATGTGGTCGAGCTTGAACAGCGTCGTGTAGTCGTGATCGCGCATCGGTCGGGCCTTGAGATCGAGCATCGCGGAGGCTCCCGAGCCGGCGCCCATCACGGTGGCGAGGGCATCGAGGTCGATCCCGCCGCGAGCGGCCACCAGCATGGCCTGTCCCACCGTGGCCGCGTTGGTGGCGGCGACCGCGTTGTTGATGAGCTTGACCATCTGGCCGTGCCCGATCGGCCCCGCGTGCACGATCAGCTTGCCCGTCGCCTCGAGCACCGGCCGGGCCCGCTCAAAGTCCTCTGTCGAACCCCCGGCCATGATCGTGAGCGTCCCGTCCTCAGCTCGCGGCGCGGAGCCGGTCACGGGCGCGTCCACCATCGCCACCCGGTGCGGCTTGAGGCGCTCGGCGATCGACCGGGTGGCGGTGGGTCCGATCGTGGAGCAATCGATGCACAGAAGTCCTTGCGCTGCGCCCGCCATCACTCCGTCAGGGCCAAGCAGTACGTGCTCCACCTGCGGACCGTCGACCACCATCGTGACGACTACCTCACTGGTCGAGGCCGCGGCGGCCGGCGTGGACGCGACCTGCGCCCCGTGCTCGGCTGAGAATGACTCGGCCCGCGACGAGGTCCGGTTCCAGACCGTCAGCTCGAACCCCGCCCGGGCCAGGTTTGCCGCCATCCGGGAGCCCATGATGCCCAGGCCGAGGAACGCGACGCGCATCACGGCTCACCATACCCGCCGCCGCCGGGCGTCTCTATCCGAAGCCGCTGCCCGGGCCTTAGCTCGCCGCTGGCCTTCGCCGGCAGCTCCTCTCCGTCGAGCAGGTTTCGCCCCGATGCCCCGTCGCCGCCTCCATCCGCGCCACGCGGCGGGTGGCGCCGGCGCTCGGTGAGGAGCGAGAACGTCAGCGGCGCCGTCGCCTCGACCTCGCGGATCACTCCGTCGCCACCGCCGTGGCGGCCTTCTCCACCGGACGCCCGGCGCTGGCTGTACTCGACGATCCGCAGCGGAAACTCGAGCTCGAGCGCCTCGACCGGGGTGTTCAACGTGTTGCTCATCGCGACGTGCACACCGCTTGGGCCGTCGGCGTCCGGACAGGCTCCCTGACCTCCGCCGATCGTCTCGTAATAGACGACGTCCTCGGAGCCGATCACCACGTTGTTCATCGTCCCTTGACCCAGCGCCCGGCCAAAGGCCGCCAGGACGACGTCCGCCACGCGTGAGGACGTCTCGACGTTTCCTCCCACCACCGCAGCCGGCGGGCGGGCGTTCAGCAGCGATCCCTCGGGGGCGCGGACCTCGACCGGGCGGTACGCGCCGGCGCTCGGAGGGATGTCGGGATCCGTCAGGACCCGGATCGCGAAGTAACACGCAGAGCGCGTCACCGCCAGCGGGCAGTTCAGGTTGCCCTCGTGCTGCGGTGCGGTGCCTTCGAAGTCGAGCGTCAGCCGATCCCCCTCCACCGTCGCGGTCAGCGTGATCTCGAGGTCCCCCTCCCGGGCTTCGAGCACGTCGCGGGCGGTGCGCTTTCCGTCCTCGAGCTCCTCCAAGCACGCTCTGGTCCGCCGCTCGGCGTAGTCCAGCACCTCCTTGAATGCCTCCGCCACGGTGTCGCGGCCGAATCGCTCCCACAGCTCAGAGAGCCGGCGGGCCCCGGTCCGGTTGGCGGCCAGCTGGGCACGCAGATCGGCGAGGCGCTGCTCGGGCTGGCGCATCTGTCCGCTGAGCTCGGCGATCGCGGCTTCATCGAGCAGCCGGGGAGATATCACGACGCCCTCGTCCTCCAGCGTCCGGCTGTCGGCGGGCATCGATCCTGGCGTGGGGCCTCCCACGTCGGCGTGATGGGCCCTGTTGGCGGCGAACGCGACCAGCTCGTCCTCGGCGAAAACCGGAGTGATGACCGTGATGTCCGGCAGATGCGTACCCCCCTTGTAGGGGTCGTTCAGGATCCAGGAGCGCTCCGGAGCGTGGTCCTCGTCGAGCACCGCCGCCACCGCGGCCGGCATGGCACCGAGGTGGACCGGGATGTGCTCGGCCTGCATCACCATCTCGCCCCGTTTGTCGAACAGAGCGGTCGAAGCATCGCGGCGCTCCTTGATGTTGGCCGAGTGCGCAGACTGGATCAGCACGGCGCCCATCTCCTCGCAGATGGCCCGCAGCGCCCCGGTCAGGACCTGCAGCTGAACTGGGTCGATCATCGCTCGCTCTCCCGGCGGATCTGGATCGTGCCGGCGGCGTCGACCGCGCCCGACCAGCCCCGCGGAACGAGCAGCGTCGACTCCGCCAGCTCGACGACTGCTGGCCCTTCGATGGCCGTCTCCGGCGGTGGCGCTCCTCGCAGCACCTTCAGCTCGAGCCGCTCGCCTCCCACGGTGGCTTCGCGGGATATCACCTCGGGTGATTCAGCCCCGGCAGCGTCGCCCAGCTGGACCTCGGCACCGGGCACCGTGGCGCTGACCCTGATCGTGACCAGCTCGAGATGTTGCTGTGAGTCGCTGTACCCGTAGCGGTCCTCGTGCTCTGCCTCGAACCTCTTGCGCAACTCGTCGACCTCGGGGGCCAGGTCGGCCGCGATCGCGAGCTCGAACGCCTGGCCCCGGTAGCGCAGCTCGTATACCGCGCTCAGCTCGGCATCCGGCTCGCCGAGCGCATCCCGCGCCCGGTCAGACAGCTGCTGCACCTCGGACGCCACGGCCTCGGCGGTCAGCGTCTCGCCGCTCCAGAGCACGCTTCGCTGCACGTCGCGCCGGCGGGGTGAGACCACGAGGCCCAGCGCGGCGAGTACGCCCGAGGCCCGCGGACAGACGATGCGTTCGATCCCGAGCTCTTCGGCGATCGCAGCGGCGTGCAGCGGACCGGCACCGCCGAACGCCAGCAGCGCGTAGCCACGGGGGTCGATCCCCCGCTGGACGGTGACGACCCGCAGCGCTCTCAGCATCTCCGCGTTGGCGACGCGCACGATGCCCTCGGCGCAGTCGCGCAGCTCGAGACCCAGCTCGCCGGCCAGCCGTCCCACGGCGTCCTCCGCCGCCGAGCGATCGAGCTCGACGCCGCCGGCAAGCGGGCTGTCGAGCGACAGATAGCCGAGCAGCAGGTTGGCGTCGGTTACGGTCGGATCTGATCCGCCGCGGCCGTAGCAAGCGGGCCCCGGATCGGCGCCTGCGGACTGTGGTCCGACCCGGAGCGCCCCGCCCGGATCGCGCCAGGCGATCGATCCCCCACCGGCCCCGACCGTGTGCACGGCGAGCATGGGCAGCGCGAGCGGGCGGCCCGCGATTTCACCGGAGCTCCGCTCCTGGACGACCCCCCCGTCGACGACGCACACGTCGCAGGAGGTTCCTCCCATATCGAGGCACAGCGCGTCCGGCGCGTCCGCCGCGCGCGCCACGAACGCCGCACCCGCCGCGCCGCCCGCCGGCCCCGACAGCACCGTCCAGGAGGCGTGTGATGCGGCGGCCGCGGCCTCGATCAGCCCACCGTTTGACTGCATGATCGCCGGCTCCGGAAGCCGGCCCTCGCTGGCGCGGTCCACGAGCCGTCGCAGATAGCGTCCCAGCAGCGGGGAGATAGCCGCGTCGACCTCGGTGGTGGCGGCGCGCTCGAACTCCCGAAACGTGCCCACCACTTCGTGCGACAGCGACACGTGAACGCCGGAGATGGCATCCCGCAGCGCTTCGGCGGCGGCGAGCTCGTGCTCGGGGTGGCGATACGAGTGCAGTAGCACGACGGCCACGGACTCGGGCTCCGCCTCCGCCACCTCGCCGGCCAGAGATCGGGCATCTTCATCGGTCAGGGGCTTGATCGGCCCCTCGGGCGTCATCCGCTCCGACGCGCCAAACCGGAGCTCGTCGGGAACGAGCGGGCTTGGGCGCCCGGCGCACAGGCGGTAGAGGTGCGCGCGGTTCTGGCGAGCGAGCGCGATCACGTCCCTGAACCCCTCGGTGGCTACGAGAGCGGTCCGCGCCGCCTGACCCTCGAGCAGCGCGTTGGTGGCCACCGTCATCCCGTGGGCGAACGCCTCGACCTGGTCCGCGCCCTGCCCCGCCCGCTCGAGCACGGCAGCGACGGCGTTCATCACGCCCTCGGACTGGTCCTTGGGCGTGCTGGGCGCCTTGGCTGTAACGACCCGGCCGTCGAAAGCCAGCACGGCATCGGTGAACGTGCCACCGACGTCGACGCCCAGGAGCATTCAGGCGACGTTACACGCCGCCTGACGCCTGATGTCTGCTGGGCTCAGGCCGCGAGTGCAGGCTCGAGCTCTTCGGTCTCCGCCAGGTGCTGGTGCGATGGGCAGTAGCCGTTGTGGGGCAGCGGTATCCGCTGGCACGGTGTGCCCTTGCGGGTGCTCGCCCGGCAGCGCAGCGGGTTGCCGTACACGTCGTAGCCGTTGTTCGGCTGGCTGCGCAAGAACTCGTCCGCAAAATCGAGATAGCGCGTCACAACCGCCAGTACGCGTTCCTGGGACTGCAGGGGGAAGTAGGCGCGGATATCGCTGAACAGCGTGCGCGCCGGACGCGCAAAGTAGTGGCGGTCGGTGGCCAGCCGCTCGACGGCGGCCTCGCAGGCGCGCAGCACCCGCGCGTGGTTTATGCATGGATCCGGGCTATGCGGATCCTCCGTGATCTCCCGCGCCAACTCGCGGTAAATAGCTCGGCTGAACCGGTACATCCAGTCTCTCCTTTCGGCTCTCCCGCATGGGTGCGACCGGCCACGGGCTGCCATCCCTCGCGCCGGCGAGTATCCCTCCGGGATATGAAGCATGGGCAGATGTACGTGTTAACCGAGCGTTAAGCCGAAATCCGGTTGGACGCGCAGCGCAGGGCCTTTGGGGCGTCCAACGGGAAGCCTGGCCGGGTTTTACCCGTCTGGGGCGGCCCTAAACCCAGGGCAGCGGGCGGCCTTAAGCCCAGGCATGGAGCAGCCCCTAAACCCAGGGCTCGAGGAGGGGCTCGGCCGCCGCCTGGACGGTCGTGTGGCTGCCGTCGAGCGCCGGGTCGGCGGCCGGGTGATCGAGCCGACGGTGGGCGCCACGGCTCTCAGCTCGGAGAAGCGCGCAGGTCCCGATCAGCCTGACCAGGGGAGAGGGGTCGTCCTTGAGCGTTCGCAGACCGTCCTCGGTGCGCTCCAGCCCCGCGTAGATCCACAGCGCCTCGCGGCTCTCGGCGGTGGGCGTCGGAGGAGCACTGCCAATGTCCATCTGGCCGTGATCTGCATCCGACTGGGGATGCGCGCCCAGCGAGGGCTCGCTCACGGCCGCCCGCGCCGCTCGTGCCCCGAACACGAAGCACTCAGTCAACGAGTTCGAGGCCAGCCGGTTGGCTCCGTGGAGGCCGGTGCAGGAGCACTCGCCAACTGCGTACAGCCCTCCCAGGGTCGCGCGCCCGTCGAGGTCCGTGGCGATTCCTCCCATCATGTAATGCGCCGCCGGAGCGACCGGCACCGGCTCGCGCTCTGGGTCGATCCCCGCGCTACGCAGAGCGGTGACCACGTTCGGGAACAAGGACGGGTCGACGTCGCGCATGTCGAGCGCCACCGAGCTCGACCCGGTCTCCGCCATGCGTCGCTGCACGGCCCGCGCCACCTCGTCCCGGGGTGCGAGCTCGTCCACGAATCGATCCCCGACGGCATCGAGCAACAGCGCGCCCTCGCCCCGCACCGCCTCGGTGACCAGGAATCCGTCGGCGCCGTCGGGAGCGACGACCGCGGTGGGGTGAAACTGCATCATCTCCAGATCGGCCAGCGCTGCGCCTGCGCCGTACGCGAGCAGCAGCCCGCCTCCCGTGGCCCCCGGCGGGTTCGTGGTCCGTGCCCACAGCGCGGCGGCGCCCCCGGTGGCCAGGATCACAGCCGGGCTGGCGATCACGGCGCCGTCCTCGAGCCGTACGCCGGTTGCCCGCCCATCGGTCCGCACTACGGCGATCACTCGCCTTCCCTCTAGCACTTCCACGCGCTCGTCCTGCGCCACCAGCGCCGATAGCTGGCGGATCAGGCGGCGCCCCGTGGCGGCGCCCCCGGCATGCACGATCCGCCGGGCGGAGTGCCCGCCCTCCAGGCCGAGCGCCAAGCGCCCGCGACGGTCGGCATCGAACCTGACCCCGAGCGAGGCGAGGTCCTCGACGGCAGGGGGAGCCTGGTCGCACAGGAGCTTCGCCGCCGAGAGCCGCACCATTCCCCGCCCGGCCGCGACGGTGTCGCGGAAGTGAAGCTCGGGGCTGTCTTCGGCTGACAGGGCGGCCGCCAGCCCACCCTGGGCCCAGTAGCTGGAGGAGCCGGCCAGAGGCGTCGCGGATACGAGCGTCACTCGCGCTCCAAGGCGCGCGGCGGACAAAGCGGCATATAGCCCGGCGGCGCCGGCGCCGACAACGCACACCTGGGTGGCCTTCGAATTCACCTGCTCGGGGTACGGTACTCGGCGATGCCCGGCGCCCCAGTGTTTCTCTCCCATCCCTCATCGCTGGCGCACGACACCGGCATGCACCCCGAGCAGCCGGCGCGGATCACCGCGATCGAGCACGAGCTCGCGGACAGGGGGTGGCTGGGATACGACAGGATTGAGTCACAGCCAGTGGCGCGAAGCGTCCTGGCCGCCGTCCATCCGGAGCGATACATCGAGGCCATCGAGACCGCCTCGGCCGGCGGCGGCGCCCTGCTCGATCCCGACACCGCGGTCAGCGAAGGCTCGTTCCTCGCGGCGCTGCACGCGGCCGGGGGCGCGGTGCAGGTCGTCGATCTTCTGCTCGATCGCGCGGCGCCAGTCGTCTTCAGCTGTCATCGGCCGCCGGGTCATCACGCCCTGGCGGCCCGGGCGATGGGCTTTTGCCTATTCAACAGCGTGGCCGTGGCCGCTCAGCACGCGCTCTCGGACCGTTCGCTGGAGCGGGTGCTCGTGTTCGACTGGGACGTTCACCACGGCAACGGCACCAACGACATCTTCC
>DAIPIC010000134.1:6674-8359 GCA_036771025.1 Solirubrobacteraceae bacterium | reverse complement strand
AGACCACGAATGCGACAAGCGCCGCGGTCGCAGCCGCGGTACGAGCGCGGCCCTCATAGCTGGACCGAACCACCAGCCTGACCGCCGCTGCCAGAAGGCCGACGAAAAACGCAATCAGCAGTGCCAGGCCGACGACACCCAGCTCGGCCAGGGTCTCCACGTACAGGGAGTGAGCGTTCTGGACGTAGCTGAAGTAGGGGGCACGGGGGAGCCAGACGAGTTGGAAGGTTCCAGGACCCCAGCCGTCGAGGGAATGGCCGTCGAGTGATTTGACCCCCACCCTCCACATGTCGTATCGGCCATTCCCGCTCGCGGCGCTGAACCGCGCGAGCGAATAGCTGTTTAGGTTCGCCCCGGTGGGGTGCTTGAAGTCGTTCCAAGCATGCGACAACTTGCTCGGAGCGCCGACCGCCACGGCAACGGCCACTAGTACCGCCAGTCCACCTGCGAGCAGAAGCCGCGCGCGGCGCGGCGGGATCACCAGGAACCGTGGTGGGGTGGCGTGACGGGCAGCAAGCCCGATCGCAATCTGGGTCACCCCCACCCCGGCGCAGACCAGCAGGATCGGCAAGACCATCGTCGTCCCTTGATGGCTTGCGACGGCTCCTGGCAGTCCGTGCTCGAGCGCGTGTCGCTGGGCGGCCGCGGCGATCAGGATCGCCCCGCCGCCAGCCGCGGTCAGCAGCGTGGCCAGCTTCGGGAACCGGTCCGGAGCCAGTCCGACGAAGGCGATCACGGCGACGGCGCCGGCGATCATCCCACCGCGCGAGAACGTCAGATAGCCGGTCAGCGCAAGCAGCGGCAGCGCGGCCGCAGCGAGCGCCTGGACGCGGAGTGTCCGCGCCGAGCTTGCAAGGCCGAGCAGGAGCGGCAGGCCAAACGCAAGGAAGGCCGCCAGCGCATTCCAATAGTTGAGGGGCCAGGCGAGCCGGGCCTGGGAGCCCTGGAGGAAGTTCGAGGTCTGCGCAGCCGCAGGAATGAGTCCGGGATGAAGACGCGAGGCCAGGGCCACCGCCGCCACGACCGCGATTGCCGCCCCCAGCGCGCCGATCGTGTGGCGCAGAGCGACGTCGCGATCCCGATGCCCAAGCACCCCGATCACCAGAACGCCGAGATACCCGATAACCAGCGAGAGATCAGCCAGGCTTCGCTCCGTGCTGAGCGACCAGGTGGTGGCGATCGCGGTCCAGGCAACGAATCCTCCGAATAGGGCCAGCGCCCCCCAAGCCAGTCGGGTGGGGCGCGCGGCGGGCAGAAGCCCCCAGGCGGCACCAACCAGCACAGCCCACCACACGACCTCCGCGACCTGACTGTGGACGACGATGTCGTAGCCGCCTCCGTCGAACGCGAAGTACAGGACGAGTCCACCGGCCAGCACCCACGTCCAGATCACCGCGCCGTTCAAGCGCCGGGCAGGCGACGGCTGCCGTGCCTCCTGTGCGTGGACTCTGGGGTGAACCGCTAGCGCGTCCATCGCCTATGAATACGCATGATCGGGCCGTGGGCTGACGTGATCAGGACTGATGCCAGGTGAGGCTTGTCGCGGCTCCGACGACGGCGCGCAGCTCGGAAGGCGTCGTGACGCGCAAGGCGGTCAGGAACACCTGATTCGCCGCGACGGACAGCCGTTTGACCACGATCCAGCGCGCGCCGCGGCGAACGTCAATCTGAAGCTGCCCGCTCTG
>DAIPIC010000134.1:0-6664 GCA_036771025.1 Solirubrobacteraceae bacterium | reverse complement strand
CGCCCGCCCCCAAGCCGCAAGCCCACCGCGGGCGCGCTGGGTGATGAACGGAAACCGGAAGGCCCGGGCGATCGGCTTTGGGCGCCCGTCGCTGTAGTAGAGCCCGCTTTCGAACTGCGCCTGGTAATTGGCAATCGGCGGGGGGTCGCCGAGCTCGAGCGGCAGAATCGCCTCGGCTCCCTGCCGCCACAGGACATAGAACGCCTGCTCATACCAGCGGGCGTCCTCATTCACCGGCACCGCCTGGGGATTGGGTGGCCGGCTGCTCCAGCCGAGCTCCGTGATCCAAATGGCCTTCCGGCCCCCCGGCAGGACGTGCCCCCAGCGCTCGCCGGCGGCCAGGACACGGGTGATCTTGGACAGATCGGGCACGGCGACGTCATCCGGATTCAACGCGTGCCACGTCGGGCCACCCACGCCGTAGGGGTGGTGGTCGATCGCGTCGAGATGGACTGGACCAGGGCACGAAGCGGGCCTGAGGCGCTGCGTCCCGGCCACGCAGAAGACGTCCTGATAAAAGGCAACCGGCGCGGTCCGCTGCTGGCCGAGAGGATCGAGGCCCGGCGGGTCGCCGTAAGGCGCCGTCCCGCCCATCAGCACGAGGTTCGAGGGCGAGACTCCCTTCACTCCGGCGTAGAACGCGTTGAGCATGCGGCGATAGAGAAACGGTGCGTCCGATCGCCAGCCTCGCCCGGCCCTCACCCATTGCGGCGACAGATAGGTGTCGAGGTTGGGCTCGTTCCAGGCCTGCCACAACGAAACTCGTGGCAGCGGTGAGGCTGGGCTCTGGGGAGCCAGGAAGCTGCCGCTGTACCGTCGCGCCGCGGCGGCCGCGAACAGGCCGAACTGCTGCGGGTCAGGGCGCCAACTACCGGCCTGAACCGCCCCGGGGCGGTGAGGAGCCTCCGCCCACGAAGGTGCGTCGGAGATCGTGAGCAGCACCCTCAGGCCGTGGTCCGCCAAATCGCGGACGGTGGCGTCGACGCCTGACCAGTCGTAGCCGGGACTGGCCGGATCGGCGGGATCGAAGCCCGCCGGTCGCGTTGCCGGCGCAACCGTGGCCCAGTACAGGTCGACCCGGACGACGCTCCCACCCTCAAAGACCGCCCGCTCGATCCATGGCAGCCGCGAGGACAGCGAGCCGGCCGTCAGGTGCGGACCGTCGCGGAAGCCCAGCGGCAGCGGCGGCAGCGCCAGCGCAGCGGGCGCGCCGATCGCAGCCAGAACCGCGGCGCAGACCATGCCGAGCAGCACCTTCAGACCGATCGCGGGCCCCCTTCCCAGCGCCGCTATTGCGCGGCGCGCCGGCGGCGCCAGAACGCCAGGCCGCCCCCGGCGACGAACACCACAGCCAGGAGGATCGGGAGAAGGACCCCCAACCCACCTGAGCCGGAGGATCCCGTCAGCGACTTGAGCACGGAGTTCACGGCGCCCGGTGCAGGGGGACTGGCGGCGGGCGCTGCTGGCGTTTGACTGCTCGATGTCTGGTCGGTCGACGGCCTCGAACGCGATCCGCCTGAGCCGGACGACTGACCGGTCGCACCACCGCTCGGGGCCGTCGCCTGGATCATGCTCGCGTCCGCGGCGCCGATCGGGCCCTGCGCGGCGAGCGCATGGCTGGTCGAAGCGGGAAGGACGCTTCCACCGGCTCCCCCGCCGGAGCCGTGACCGCCTGAAGCCGAGACGCTCGAGGACGGCTGCCCGCCTGAAGCCGTTGGGATCGTCTCCAGGTACTGGCTGATCGCGGAGTTCCCGGGCGGCGCCAGATGGCGGTGCGGCTGAGCAGCTGCGGGCACGGCAAGCAGGCCGAATCCAAGCACGGCCGTCGCGAGCAGCCGGAACGCCAGCTTCGTCATCGGTGCCATCACAGGACTCCATACGCAGGAAGCTCCTCGACGCTGACATGTCAGCCTTCAGGCCTCGCGTGCGTAAGGGGTGCCGTGGGGGTAAAAAAGGCCCTGGTCCTCTGCTGCCTGGGGGCGCTCGCGATGGCGGGTGTCGCCTATGGGTCTGAGGTCGTGACAAACACGTACGTGATCAGCGCCGCGATCACGCCGCAGAAAGCGGGAACCCCGGCCCACCCGACCGTCGTCGCGCGCTCGCTGCAGTGGCGGGTGAGCACCACGTTCCCCGTCGAGCGCCCCGCGAACGTGCGCAGCTACAGGATCGCCAGCGTCGGCCTCCGGTCAAACGGCGCCTACTTCCCCGGCTGCCGGACCTCCACGCTCGCCACTGCAGGACCGGCCGGCTGCCCCTCAGGCTCGCTGATCGGCACTGGCTTCGCGATCTTCGAGATCGGCCCGAGCGGCCAGAACGAGAGCAACTACAGCGACAAATGCCGGGTCGAGGAGGACCTCTTCAACGGCACCAACCACGACGAGTCGCTCGACATGTTCAACGGGCCGCCGCACCCCAACCAGCCGGTGGCATGCCCGCTTCCGGGCGGAAACGCCGCGATCCACATGTCGGTCAGGGAGCAGAACGGCGCCCTGGTCGAGAGCTTCTCCCTCCCTCCCGGGGTGCTGCACCCCGCCCCGGGGTTCGACGCAGCGCTGGTCCGCGAGGTCCTGCACATCCCGGCGCGCTCGAGAAAGCTCAGGCGCCACGGCCATCGGCCACGCCGGCGAGTCGGGCTGTTTGAGTCCTATTTCTGCCCCCCGAACCAGCAGCGCCAGGTCGCGATCACGTTCACGCGTGAGGACGGGATCGCCAACACCGCTACCGTCCTGCCCCCGTGCAGGCCGTAGCGATGTCGATCCGCAAAGCCCTCCCCAGCGTCATCGCCGGTTCAGCGCTGCTGCTCGGCGCCGGGGCCGCCGCGGCCGCCACACCGGTGAACAACACCTACGTCGTCAAGGCGACCATCAAGCCCCTCAAATCCGGCACCAGGAGCCACCCGCGGCCGATCTCCTCGACGCTCGAGTGGGATGTGCACAGCCAGCCGCCCGGCCAGCGTCCCGCGAATGTGAGCCGGTATTCGATCTCCTATCAGGGGATCGACGAGAACACCACGCTGTTCAAAGGCTGCAGCACCTCGACGCTGTCGGCCCCGAACGCGACCGTCAACAGCTGCCCCAGGGGATCGCGGGTGGGGAGCGGTTACCTGATCTTCGCGTTCGGCGCGACCGGGTTCACCAACGCCTCCTACAACCCGATGTGCGCCTCCTCGGTGGCCGTGTTCAACGGCGGCTACCACGACCTGACGCTGTTCGTGTACGAAGGCCAGCCCGCTCCCGGGCAGCCCACGCAATGCTCGATTCCCAACAACCACGTCGCGATCAACGTCAAGATCCGCCACTCCCGCCGCGGGTTGACCGAGAGCTTCAGCATGCCGGTCGAGCTGTTGCACCCGGCGCCCGGGTTTGACACCGCCGTGATCCAGGGCGTGATCGGGATCCCGGTAAAGCAGCGAGTCGTGACGAACAGGAGCGGCACTCGCCGCCAGGTCGGCCTGTTTGAGTCCTACGTCTGCCCGCCGCGCCCCGGGCGCCAGGTCGCGATCACGTTCACCCGCGAGGACGGGATCGCGCACCCGCAGGCGACGCGGGTGCCCTGCCCCTGATCAGGACCTAGCGCGCCCCGCCCGCCATCGCGGGCAGGATCACGAGCGTGTCGCTGTCGCTGACCGAGGTGTCGAGTCCATCCAGGACCCGGACGTCCTCGTCGTTCAGGTACACGTTCACGTAGCGGTTCAGGCCGCCATCGGGCCCGAACAGCTGCGAGGCGGTGTCCGGATGGGCGTCGGCGACCGACCGGAGGATCTCCCCCACCGAGTCCCCGTCGGCGTCGAGCTCCTTCTCGCCGCCCACCGATGGGCGCAGCACAGGCGGGATGCGGACCGTTGCCATCGGCGGAAACCCTAGTGCGCGCCCGCGCAGAACGCCTCGTAGTCGGGGAAGACCCCCATCTCCTCGTCGGCGATCTCCTCGGGATGGCGTGAGCAGATCGGGCAGTCAGGATCGCGCCTGATCTTGACCTCGGTGACGGTCGCGGCGAGCGCGTCGTACATCAAAAGCCGCCCGATCAGCGGGTCGCCGACGCCGAGGATCAGCTTGATCACCTCGGTCGCCTGGAGCATCCCCATCGTCCCGGGCAGCACCCCGAGCACGCCGTTGGCGCCGCACGAGGGCGCGAGCTCGGCCGGCGGCGGGACCGGGAACAGGCACCGGTAGCAGGGGCCGTCGTAGGGCTTGAACACCGACAGCTGCCCCTCGAAGCCGAGGATCGCCGCGGACACCACCGGGATGCCCAGCCGGACCGAGGCGTCGTTCAGCAGGTAGCGGGTGGGGAAGTTGTCGAGCCCGTCGACGACGATGTCGTAGCCGGGGAGGATCTCCATGATGTTCTCGGCCCCGAGCCGAAGGTTGTACTTGTTGACCTTGACGTCGGGGTTGAGCGCGGTGATCGTGGCCTCGGCCGAGTCGACCTTGGAGACGCCGACCCGGTCGGTCGAGTGGATCACCTGGCGCTGGAGGTTCGAGACGTCGACCGAGTCGTTGTCGACGATCCCGAGCGTTCCGACTCCGGCCGCAGCCAGGTACAGGGCGGCGGGCGACCCCAGGCCGCCGGCGCCCAGCAGCAGCACCTTGGCGTCGAGCAGCTTCTGCTGGCCCTCGAGCCCGACCTCGGGCAGCAGCAGGTGGCGCGAGTAGCGGTCGCGCTGCTCGGCGGTGAGCGTGCGGGGCAGCTCGACGTCGTAGCCGCGGTCCTTCCACAGCGTGAAGCCGCCGGTCATGCTCTCGACGTGCTCGTAGCCGAGGTCCTCGATCAGCGTCCGCGCGGCCCAGGCCGAGCGGTTGCCCGAGGCGCAGTACAGGATCAGGTGCTGCGAGCGGTCGGGGATGGCGCCCTCGATCCGGGACTCCAGATAGCTCTTGGGCACGTGCTTGGCGCCGGGAATGTGGCCGATGCCCCATTCCTCAGGCTCGCGGACGTCGATCGCGACCGCGCCGTTGGCGAGCTGGGCGCGCGCGTCCGCGGGATCGATCTCCTCGATCCTGCTCTTGATGTCTCGAAGAACCTCCGCTCCGGACGGGCTCATCGCAAAATCTCCCAAATGCGGTAGGGATTCAATACTTCAGGGAGTATAGCGGGGTTGGGAGGGCGCCGGGGCCCGTGTAACCGGTCTTTTCCGACCCGGGAAACAGAAACGGGGCGCCCCGTGTTTCAGGGGCGCCCCGCAAGACCAGACCCAATCGATCGCCGTCGCCGCTATGCGATTTCCTCTGCAAACTGTTAGTGGCGGCACGGGGATTATCGGCCGCCCCTGATTTGGCCGATATCGGGGCTAGACCCCATATTGCCGGGCCGGTGCGCCGCCGACCCAGCAGAAGGTGGGTCAGTTACACACGATGAAGTCCCGATCGCTGCTCACCCAGGTCCTGGTCGTCAACCTCGTGCTGATCATCGCCGCGGTCCTGCTCGCGGCGGTCGCGGTCAGCCCGACGTTGAACGGTGCCTTCCGCGGCCGCTGGGGAGTGGTGCTGGGGCTGGCGCTGCTGGCGACGATGCTCGGCAACTGGTTCGTGCTGCGCCGCCGCTTCAAGCCGCTCGACGAGCTGATCTCGGCGATGGAGACCGTCGACCTCGTCGAGGCGAAGGAGCGCCCGAACGGCCGTCGCAGCGACAGCTCCGAGGTGCGCCGGCTGGGCGTCGCGTTCGACCGGATGATCTCGCGGCTCGAGATCCAGCGTCGCGAGGCCGGCCGCGCCGCGGTCCAGGCCCAGGAGCGCGAGCGCCGGCGGATCGCCCAGGATCTCCACGACGAGGTCAACCAGGCGCTGACCGCGGTCTCGCTACGACTCCAGGCCTCGATCGAGCGGGCCACGCCAGAGCTCCGCCGCGAGCTGACCGAGACCAAGCGCCTCGCCACCCAGGCGATGGAGGAGCTGCTGACGCTGGCGCGGCAGCTGCGCCCGGCGGTGCTCGACGACCACGGCCTGCTGCCGGCGCTGCACAGCCAGGTGCGCGACTTCGCCGAGCAGACCGGAATCGCCGCCAGCTTCAACGCCCGCGGGGTGATGCCGAAGCTCACCCCCGAGCAGCAGCTGGTGATCTACCGCGTGACCCAGGAGGGCCTCTCAAACGTCGCCCAGCACGCGGGCGCGCGCAGGGTCGACGTCGAGCTGTCGTTCGTGGGCCGCACCGTGTTGCGGATCAGCGACGACGGCCGAGGATTTGCCCAGCTGAACGGCGCCAGCCGCAACGGCGGCCTGGGTGTGGTGGGAATGCGCGAGCGGGCGCTGCTGATCGGCGGCCAGCTCGCGATGTGGTCGGCGCCGGGCGAGGGCACGCGGGTGGAGCTGACCTTCGAGCAATGAGCAACCAATCGAAAAGGAAGTGCAGATGCGAATCCTGGTAGCCGATGACCACGGAATCGTTCGCAGCGGGATCAAACTCCTGCTCGAGCGCCAGAACGACCTCCAAGTCGTCGCCGAGGCGTCGGATGGCGTCGAAGCAGTGGAGCAGGCGCTGGCGGTGCGCCCCGACCTATGCATCCTCGACGTCGGGATGCCGCGGCTGACCGGGCTACAGGCGGCCAGGGAGATCCGCGCGCACATGCCCGAGGCGAAGGTGCTGATGCTCTCGATGCACGACGACGAGCACTATCTGTTCGAGGCGCTGAAGGCCGGCGCTTCGGGCTACGTGCTCAAGCGGGAGGCCG
>DAIPIC010000133.1:0-8370 GCA_036771025.1 Solirubrobacteraceae bacterium | reverse complement strand
AGCAGGCCCGCGTAGGAGCGCACCAGCGCCGCTCGCTCCTGTCCGATCAGCGGGCTCTGGAGGCCGCAGCCCTCGTTCACCCACCGGTCTGAATGGTCCATCGCCAACGCGCGCTGCTCGGCCGCCAGACGGACCTCGTCCTCGGGCACCGAGTAGACGTATCCGTACAGCGCCGCGAGGGCATCGACGAGTGACTGTCGGTCCAGCGCGGAGCCCTCGTGTTGATGCTCCCGGTGCGCGCGCCACCACTCGACCTCCAGCGCCGCCGCCCGGGCGGGGTCGAGCGCCTCCGCGTGATGGTCGGCGACCAGCTTGTAGAAGCGCCGCATCGCCCGACGGGCACCGTCGGGATCGTTATCTGGGAATGGCGCCCAGAGCTGGTTGGCGCGCAGCACGAGCCACGCCCCCTGAACGGTCTGCGGCCACGGCAAGGCGAAGGTGTGGCGGGTCAACAAGATCGCGGCTCGCAAGAACGGCAGCCATTCGCGGCGGTAGTAGGCCACCCAGGCATCGCACTCCAGGCTCCCGACGCGACGAGGATCGAATGAGCGATGTGCCTTGACCGCGCCGGAGTGACGGTCCGAAGCAGAGCCGGTCAAGCGCATCCCGCGCAACTTATCGATCCCGCTCGACGGTCTAGGCTCCTGCCCGATGACCAGGACCGCCGTCGTCGGTGCTCGCGCCCAGAGCCTGATCGCGAAGCTGAGGGCTGCGGGGATCCGCGACGAGCGGTTGCTGGAGGCCTTTCGCCTGATCCCGCGCGAGCAGTTCGTGCCGGCGGCGAGCGCCCGGCGGGCGTACGAAGACGTCCCGATTCCGATTGCGCGAGATCAGGTGACGACACAGCCCTCGCTGATGGCCCGAATGGTCGAGGCCCTGGCGCTGGAGGGGGGCGAGCGAGTACTCGAGATCGGCACCGGCTACGGCTTTCAAACCGCCATCCTGGCGACCTTGGCTGGCGAGGTCTGGAGCGTCGAGCGCTGGCCCGAGCTGGCTCGGGCCGCGAGGTTGAATCTCGAGCGCATGGCGATCGAGACGGCTCACGTCGTGGTCGCCGATGGCACAACGGGTCTCGGGGAGCGAGCCCCGTTCGATGCGGTCATCGTCGCCGCCGCGTTCACCGAGGTCCCGGCCGCGCTGGGCGATCAGCTAGCGCCCGGTGGCCGGCTGGTCCAGCCCATCGGGCCGGGCGGGAGGGAAGACGTCGTCCTATTTGTCAAGGAGGGCTCGGCGCTGCGCCGCATAGGCGTCCTCATCAAGGCCCACTTCGTTCCGTTGGTGGGCGCCCATGGCTTCCCGACCGGCTGAAGATGGCGCGCTGACGCTCGGTGACCGCCGATGACTGCGACGCTCGCGCTGGCCGGCGACACGATGCTGGGGCGGGGGGTCGCGGACGTCCTCAGCGCCGATCCCCGCGCGGCGCTCGTGGCCACGGAAGTGGCCGAGCAGCTTGGGAGGGCCGACGCGTTCGTGCTCAACCTCGAGTGCTGCATCTCCGAGCGAGGGGAGCAGTTCGCAGATCCGAGCAAGCCGTTCTTCTTCCGGGCGCCGCCGGTGGCCGCCGAGCGACTGGCCGAGCTCGGAGTCGACGCGGTTACCCTGGCCAACAACCACGCCCTCGACTACGGCGCAGACGCACTTCTTGACACCCTCTCGCTGCTTGAGGCGGCCGGGATCCGCGCCGTCGGCGCGGGCGAGAACGAGCGGCTGGCGCGGGCTCCGTGCCGGCTGCGCTGTGGTGAGCTGGCCGTTCGCGTGGTCGCTTTCTCCGACCACCCATCTGCCTTCGCCGCGACCCAAGGTCGACCAGGGGTAGCGTTCGCCGACCTCGGCTCTGGCCTTCCGGCGTGGGTACAAGACGCCGCTCGACCGGATCCCGCTGGCCACGAGACCGTGGTGGCCTCGCCTCACTGGGGGCCGAACATGGTCCTCGAGCCGCAGCCCAGGGTCCGCCGGGCGGCGGATGAGCTCCTGGCAGCGGGCGCCGCATTGGTCGCTGGACACTCGGCCCACGTCTTCCAAGGAGTCGCCGGGCGGGTGCTGTTCGACCTGGGCGACTTCCTCGATGACTACGCGGTGGACCGGCAGCTCAGAAACGACTTGGGTCTGTTGTGGCTCGTGGAGCTCGAGGCGCACGCACCGGCCCGGATCCAGGCTTTGCCACTCGCCCTCGACTACTGCTTCACGCGCGCCGCCACCCAGGAGGAGAGTCAGTGGATCGTGCGGCGGCTCCAGGCACTCTGCGCCCCGTTCGAAACGGAGGTCGCGTTCGCGGATGGACTGATCGACGTCAGTCCGAGGGCATGATCGCGCCGCTCTACGGGCCGCGGCCCCGTCCCTGATCGACCGAGGCCGAGATCACATCCGCTTGCGGGCGCGCACCGCGGTGCCGTAGGCGCAGATCTCCGTCCAGGTCGAGCCGAGCTCGGAGGTGTCGAAGCGAAACGCGACAATTGCATCTGCTCCCTTGCTCTCGGCCTCTTCCATCAGCCGATCTTGGGCGTGCTGCCGGCCGTCAGACAGCATCTTCGTCATCCCCTTCAGCTCGCCCCCGACGAGCGATTTCAGCGATGCGCCGAACTGCGAGCCGACATTGCGAGAGCGGACGGTGAGGCCGAACACCTCGCCCAGGACCTCGGTGATCTCGTAACCCGGGAGGTCGTTCATCGTTGTGACGATCATCTGGGGCGCAGCCTACACATCCGCCCGGCGCGCTTATTAGCGCGGATCACTACCGCCACGGCCCTGATTGGCTGTCGTCTGGAGCTGGAGGATCCCGACTCGTCCGTCGTCACCGAGCTTCTCGAAGCGCTGATCGGCGGTTGCGCGCTTGAACACGGCCGCCACGCCCGGCCAGTCCACGACGTCGTCGAGGACCAAGATGCCGTTGCTCGCCAGCAGGCGGCGGACGACGGCGAGCTCTCGAGACAAATAGCCCTCGTCGTGGTTTCCGTCCATGAGGACCAGGTCGAAGCTCGAACCGGTCACCGAGTGCAGCGAGCTCAGCACGTTCTCGCTGGCTGCCGCGCGCCCGTAGGCCTCCTGGGAGAGCGACTCGTCGCTGCGCTCGAGCGTGTAGCCCGTAATGACCAGGTTGTGAGAAAGCATGCCGAGATGCTCCAGGAGGGCAAAGAGGTGCGACTGCGGATCGTCGACCTGGCGATGCGGGATGTTGGGATCGATCGAGACGACGAGCGATTCGGGATGCCGTTGGGTGACGAGCCACGTGAGGTAGCTCAAGGAGACGCCGACGAAGTTACCCACGTGCAGCGCGCACACCGGACGTCCCGACGGCAAGCGATCGCTGACCTGTTGCCTCAGGTAGCGCAGGGAGCCCGCGGGGATCGAGCCCTCCCGCACCTGTGCCGCGTCGAGCCCGCGCTCGACCAGGAAGCGGATCGAGTCCTCGACGGGGTCGGCGTCCGGGGACCGAGGGGCACGAGGGGCCCGTGCGGTCAGGACACGCCGGCGTGCTCTTTCGATCGAGCGTTTCCACAGAAGCCATTCCAGGCCCCAGGGGGTGACGATCCTGATCCCCCAACGGACGCGCCGCCGCCACGGTCCGGTCGATAGGAGAGTTCGTAGCGACGGGTCGGCCACGAACCGTGCAGGCTACGCGCTAGCGGGTGGCCGGTGCCAACCGATCCGCCAGCCGGCCGTGGCGCCGGCCGGTGTCGGCGGTCCGCGCTGCGCGGGACACCGTCTCCTGCGTACCGACGACGACGGTTGCCGTCTTGGCGCGGGTGAGCGCCGTGTACAGCATCTCGCGGCGCAGGAAGAACGCCCCCGCAGCCGGATGGGCGACGATGACCGCGACCGGCAGCTCGATTCCCTGCCCGCGGTGGACCGAGCAGGCGTAGGCCAACTGCAGCCGATCGGCCTCTTCGGGCGGAAGGCGAAACGTCGCTTCCTCGCCGACCAGGACGAGTGCCGCCTCTCGCTCGCCGCCTTCGGAGGCAGTCACCTCGTCCGCCAGCCGCAGCACCGTGCCGTTCATCAGCCCCATCTCGTGCAGGTTGCGGCCGGTCATCATCAGCTTGTCGCCGATCCGCAGCCGGCCGCCCATCACCGGCTCGCCGCCGGGGTTGAGCGCCTCTCGCAACGCCTCGTTGAGGGCATCGATTCCAAGCTCGCCGCGGTAGACCGGAGCGAACACCTGGATGTCGCGGACGGGGTCAAGGCCATAGTGCTTCGGCAGCCGCTCGACCACTAACGAGACGATCTCATCCCGGGCCTGGGGCGAGCTACGCCGCTCGATCATGAACAGGTCGCGGCGCATCCCCGGCGACGGCGCGAAGGCCGGCGCCGCCCCGCGGCGGATGGCGTGCGCGCCCTGGACGATCATGCTCCCGGCCGCCTGGCGGAAGATGTGCTTGAGCCGCACGGTCGGCACCACCCCGGAGGCCACGAGCTCGGCGAATGGCTTGCCGGCGCCGACGGGCGCGAGCTGGTCGGCATCGCCCACCAGGACCACGCCGGTGCTCGGTCCGACCGCGCGAAGCAAGGTGACGATCAGCTCCAGATTGGCCATCGAGGACTCGTCGACGATCAGCAGGTCGCAGGCAAGCGGATCCTGCTCGTCGTGCTCAGGTCCCTCCCCCGGAATCCAGCCCAGAGCCGAGTGGACGGTCCGCGCCCGCACGCCGCTCGCCTCGCCCATCCGGACGGCGGCCCGCCCGGTGGGGGCGGCGAGAATCACCTTTGCTCCCTGCGCCAACGCGCAGCCGGCGATAGCGCGGATGCTCATCGTCTTGCCCGTGCCGGGGCCGCCGGTGATCAGCGACAGGCGCTTGGTGAACGCGTTGTGGATTGCCTCGAGCTGCGCCTCGTTGGGCGCGAGCCCGGTTTGGGTCACGGCCGCCGGATCCGGCTCTCGCAGTTTTTGCGATGGCTCGCCGACCAGCATCTCCGTCACCCGCCGCGCCAGCTCAGCCTCCAGCTCGGCGGTCTGCTTGCGGTAGACCCAACCGTTCTCGCGCTCGACCGCGCCGCTGGCCGCAAGCTCGTCGAGGAGCGATTCGGTCATCGGCGCGCCGCAGTCCGCGCCCAGCAGGTCACGCAAGGCTGTCAGCAACGTCGCGGACGGCATGCACGTGCTCCCTCCGCGCTCGGCCTCCGACAGGAGGTGAACGACACCGGCCGCGGCTCGGGCCTGGCTTGAGGGCGGGACTCCTGTGGCGCGGGCGATCCGGTCGGCGAGGTGAAACCCCACGCCGAACACCTTCGTCAGCTCGTAGGGCTGGTCGGAGACGACCGTGTGTGCGCTAGGCCCGTAGTCGTTGTGGATGCGAGTCGCGAGATAGGCCAGCCCGTGCGGGGCGAGCATCATGTGCAGCCTTCGGATGGCCCGCATCGAGTTCCAGGACTCGGCCGCCTGATCCGCTCGCCCTCGACGAAGCCCGGCCGCAGCGAACGCCGCTTGGGGATCCCGGTCGAGCGCGTCGATGGCCGCCTCGGGCCCGTAGATCTCAAGCAGTCGATCCGCTCGCTTCGGGCCCACGTGCTTGACGCGTTGAAGGAGTGCCTTGACCGACTCGGCGTCGGAGGGCGGGACCGGGTGGGCCTCGGAGACCTTCACCTGCCGCCCGTACCGGGTGTCGTCAACCCAGGTACCGAGGACGCGGGCCCGGTCGCGTTCCTCCAGATGGATCAGGGGTCCGACGAGCACCACCGGATTACCGTCATCCTCCACCGCCTCGACCACGGCCCAGCCGCTCGACTGCTTCGCGAAGCGCGTGCGCCGAACGGTCACCTCGGTTTCGAACGTGGTCATGCCTCGAGCGGACGCTAGCGCGAGGTCCGGTGGCCTACTGGGCGGCGCGCTCGGCGCGGCTCACCGCGGCCGCGATCCCGTCGCTCCCGACCAGGCCGTGAAAGCTGGCCACCAGCGGGCGGACTGCGGCTAGCCCGATTCGACCCTGCCTGCCGGTGGCGTCCACGCGGGCCTCTGAGGTCAGTCGGGTGCGACCGCCGTCCCCTTCGGAGAGCCAGTTGGCGAACAGCACGCGGGCCGTGCCGGGCTTGTGCCAGCCGCGGAACTCGTCCGGATGAGACAGCTGTGGGTAGTCACGACGGATCGTCCAGATCCGCCCCACGAGACCGGAGATCAGCGCGTGGTCCCCCTCGCCATCGAGCACGATGAACGGTGGCCGGCGGAACAGCTCCTCGAAGGTCAGTTGTCCCGACGTGCCGGGGATGCGCCAGCGGATGAGCCTTCCGAGAAGCCCCGTGTCCGCGACGCGCACGGCCTGGGCGGCGGCCCAGAGCCGATCGGCGCTCGCGCTGGAGTCCCGGCAGTGCACGATGCGCAGCGCGGGATTGGGAAGCCATTGGTCAAGATCGGGCATCGCTCAGCACAACCTTAGGGCCGGTGGGACATCATCCCCCCATGCTGCGCCACGCCCTCGCGCCCGTCCTGCCACCCGCGGCGGAGGCCCTTGGCATCACTCGGACGCTGGCCGCCGGGTCGGATGGCGTCGCGCTGACCTTCGACGACGGCCCTCACCCGGAGGGTACCCCGGCGATACTGGATCTCCTCGCGCGCGCGGGATATAGAGCGACTTTCTTCCTGGTTGGAGAGCAGGTCGAGCGCCGACCCGAGCTGGCCAAGGAGATCTCGAGGCAGGGCCACTTGGTGGCCGTCCACGGTTACCGCCACCGCCTGCAGACACGGCTGAGCGCGGGCGCGCTGCGGTCCGACCTCGAACGGGCCCTGACCACGATTGAAGAAGCCACCGGGGCGAGGCCCGCATATCACCGGCCGCCATACGGCGTCTACAGTCCGGCGGGGCTGAGGCTGGCCATCGCCGCCGGTCTGAAACCTCTGTTGTGGTCACGCTGGGGAAAGGACTGGCGCAGGTTCACGAACCCCCGCCGGATCGCCGCCCGGGCCACGCGGAACCTGACGTCCGGGGATGTGATCCTTCTGCACGACGCGGACTTCTACAGCGCCCGCAACTCCCACCGGCGGACGGTGGCGGCGCTGCGCTTGATCATCTCGGAGCTTGAGTGCCTCGAAATCGGTACCGTCCTACCGGCGTGAGAAGCTAGGCTTCGGTTTCGCGCGCAAGAGACTTGGCCTTGGGAGTCATGGCCGGCCCCGCGGTCCGGGGGTCCCGCACACATCACGGTCTGGCCACGCCCTTGAAGCTTCATCGATGACCATCGCTTCCACCAGCACAGCACCCGACTTCGCTCGCTTTGCGATCGGGTTCGACCCGCGAGACCGCGCCCGTCTGCACGCGCTGATCGACGAGGTGATCGACTCCGGCCGCTGGTCCGAGGGTCCGCTTACCGAGCGGTTTGAGAACGCTTGGCGAGCCCGCGACGGCCTGGAGGTCGTGGCGCTGTCAAGTTGGACTGGGGGCGCCCTGGCGGCGCTCGACTTCGCCGGCGTGCAGGGCCAGACCGTCCTCTGTCCATCGAACACGTTCATGGCCACCCCACTGGCGGCGATCCGCGCGGGCGCGGAGGTGGAGTTCGTCGATTGCAACCGCGAGGATCTCTGCATGTCGTTTGCGGACTTCGAAAAAAAGGCCGCCCGGCGTAAGCCGAAGGCGGCCTTCCTAGTCCACATTGGCGGTCACATCGCGTTCGATTCCGAGCGGATTGCCGACTACTGCCGACAGCAGGGGATCTTCCTGATCGAAGACTGTGCCCACGCCCACGGGGCAGCGTGGAATGACCGCAAGCCCGGCGGGTATGGAGACGCGGGCGTCTATTCGCTGTATGCCACCAAGACCATCTCCACGGGAGAGGGCGGCGTTCTGGTCTCAAAGCGGCCGGAGCTGATCGAGCATGCCCGGGCGTTTCGCAACTACGGCAAGCCCACTCACTCGGTTGCCGGGCTTAACTTCCGCATGAGCGAGTTCACCGCGGCGCTGGGACTGCTGCAGATCGAGCGGCTTGCGGAGATAGTGGCCTGGAAGAACCGGGTCGCGCGCGAGCATCTCGACCCGGTATATCCCAGCCGCCTGGAGCTCCCCGACGGGATGACCGGCGGCCTGTACAAGTACATCGTGTTCGACTGGCTCGAGCAATCGACCGGCCGGGTCTACGATCAACCGTGTCATCGGATCATGGGCCATCAGGTGGAGTTGCCCAACTCCGACTGGGTGGCGCGCAACCATTCCTGCGTACCGCTGTACTACAGACCGGACCTCGAGCAGGGGCAGCTTGGCGATGCTGACTCCCTGACGCGGGGACAGGCGCACCAGACATGAGAGTTCTCGTAACAGGCGGCTCGGGCTTCATCGGCTCGCACGTTGTCGACAAGCTTCGCGCGCGCGGCCACGAGCCAGTGATCTATGACCTGCGGCCCTCCCCCTGGCATAACGGGGCCAGTGACCCGGTCGAGGAGCGTCTGGGCTC
>DAIPIC010000132.1:0-8371 GCA_036771025.1 Solirubrobacteraceae bacterium | reverse complement strand
AGAGCGAGGGCGACTGGCACAGCATTCCGGGCTTCATCACCACGCTCGTCGGGCTCGGCACGGTTGGGCGCATCACCGGCATCCTGCTGGCGATCGCCTGCGTGGGCGTCATCTGCTGGCTCGTGCGCCGCGTCTGGCGCCGCGAGGTCGATTGGATCGACGGAGCGGGCTGGGCCACCGTGGCGATGCTCGTCACCGCCAGCTCGCTGCTGCCCTGGTACATGGCGTGGCTGATGCCTCTGGCGGCGCTCGCCTCTGACCGGCGCCTGTGGCGGATGTCGATCGTGCTGACCGGGTGCGTCCAGCTGATTGAGCTGGTTGGATACATACCCCACATCGGGTCAGGCCTGTGAGCGATGACTAGTACCGGCACCGACCAGTTGGCCAACGGCGGTCGAAAGCTCGACCTGCTGAGCGTGGTGGCACCGGTCTACAACGAGGAAGGCACGATCGAGGAGTTCTACAGCCGCGTGCGCGCCGCGCTCGAAGGGCTGAACTTCGAGCTGGTGCTGGTCGACGACGGCTCGACCGACTCCTCGGCCACGATCCTCGAGCGGCTTGCCGGCAGCGACCCCCGGGTGCGCCTCGTCCTGTTGTCCCGAAACTTTGGTCACCAGACCGCGCTCACGGCTGGGCTCGACCATGCCCGCGGGGACGCCGTCGTGATGCTAGACGCCGACCTCCAGGATCCGCCCGAGCTGATCCCCCGCATGCTCGACCACTGGCGTAGCGGATGCGACGTCGTCTACGCGGTCCGGGAGCGGCGCGAGGGGGAGTCTCGCTTCAAGCTGAGCACCGCGAAGTGGTTCTACAAGCTGTTCGACAAGCTGGCCCAGGTCGAGCTCGAGCACAACTCCGGCGACTTCCGCCTGCTCGACCGCCGTCCGCTCGACGCGCTGCTGGCGATGCGCGAGCGCAACCGCTTCCTTCGCGGCATGACGGTGTGGGTCGGCTACACCCAGGCGGCGGTGTCGTATCAGCGCGACCCGCGCTACGCCGGAGAGACCAAGTACACGCTCTCGAAGATGCTCAAGTTCTCGCTGGACGCGATCTCGTCCTTCTCGCACCGGCCGCTGCAGCTCGCGACGCTGCTCGGCTTCCTCATCTCCACCCTGGCGTTCATTGCCATTCCGGTCGTCGTGATCCTGCGGCTGTCGGGGTCCTACCTGCCGGGGTTCGGATCGATCACGATTGCCATCCTGCTGCTCGGTGGGATCCAGCTGATAGCCATTGGAATCATCGGCGAGTACGTCGGTCGGATCTACGACGAGGTCAAGGGCCGGCCGCTCTATCTCGTGCGCGGCACCAGAAACGTCCAGCAGGCGGAGGGCTCGATCGCAGCTCGGCCCGGCGATACCGGCGCCGAACCCCCGCTGGTTGAACGAGAGCCCTAGCCGCCCGCTCGCGGAGCCCGTGCGGCCAGCCCCCAGCTCGCGGACCCCGCGGCTAGCCCCCAGCCGGGTTCGGACCGAACGAGGTTGCCTGAGGCGCCCCGTCGCCCGACGGGTCGCCGAGCTTCTCGCCCGCCGCCTCCTCGAGCGCCGAGATCCGGCTCGAGAGCACCTTGATCGCGTCCGCCAGCGGATCCGGCAGATGGACCCAGTCGGCGTCAGGCCCCTCGGGCCGCCTGCCCTCGATGCGGACCGGGTGGCCCGGGTTTCCAACTACCGTCGAGTTCGGGGGCACGTCGTGGATCACGACCGAGTTGGCGCCCACCTTTGACCCGTGACCGACCGTGATCGGGCCCAGCAGCTTGGCGCCGGATCCGATCGTGACATTGTCCTCCACCGTCGGGTGTCGCTTGCCGGTGGCGAACCCGGTCCCGCCCAGGGTCACCCCCTGATACAGCGTGACGTTGTCTCCGATCTCGGCTGTCTCGCCGATCACCACCCCCATGCCGTGGTCGATGAAGAACCCGTTCCCGATCGTGGCCGCGGGGTGAATCTCGATCCCCGTGACGGCTCGCGAGATGGCCGCGATCGCTCGGGGCAGGAACGGCACCCCGGCGACGTACAGGGCGTGGGCCACGCGGTGCGCCAGCAGCGCGTGGACCCCCGGCCAGGTGGCCATGATCTCCGCGCGAGCGACCTGCCGCGCGGCGGGATCGCGACTCTGCGCGGCGGCGACGTCCCGGCGGATCTCGGCGACTGTGCGGGCTACGAGCCCTGGCATTGGTTACAGCGTAGCTGGGGGCATTTGCGGGCCGGACGGGTGGTGGATCGCTTTCCATGATGGAGACCTATGTACCACCGGTCCCCCTCCGAGCCGTCCCTACGGCGCGAAGAACGGCGTCGAGACGTAGCGCTCGCCTGAGTCTGGGAGGATCGTGACGATCCGCGCCCCCTTTGACTCCGGACGCTTGGCGAGCTCGAGCGCTGCCCATATCGCCGCGCCCCCGGAGATACCCGCCAAAACCCCCTCGCGAAAGGCCAGCCGACGCGCGGTCTCGATTGCCTCCTCGTCCCCGACCGCGATCACCTCGTCGATCAGCTCCCGGTCCAGGACCTCCGGAACGAACCCGGCGCCGATGCCCTGGATCTTGTGTGGCCCGGGCCGGCCACCGGACAGGACAGCCGACGCCCGCGGCTCGACTGCCACCAAGCGGCAACGAGGGTTTCCGGCCTTCAGCACGTCGCCGGCGCCGGTGATGGTCCCGCCTGTCCCCACCCCCGTGACGAACACGTCCACCTGTCCGTCGAGCGCCTCCCAGATCTCAGGGCCTGTCGTGCGGCGGTGGATTTCGGGGTTGGCTGGATTTGAGAACTGGTCGGGGAGGAACACATCGTCACGGGTGGCCATCGCCTGCGCGGCCTGGACCGCCTCGCTCATGCCGCCGAGCGATTCGGTCAGCTCCACTCGAGCGCCGTAGAGCCGCAGCAGCCCCTCGCGCTCCCGGCTCATCCGCTCTGGGAGGGTCAGCACCAGCTCGTATCCCTTCGCCGCGCATACGAACGCCAGCGCGATTCCAGTGTTGCCGCTCGTGGCCTCGACGATCGTCGTTCGCCCCGGCTCGATCCGGCCATCGCTCTCGGCGGCCTCGATCATCGAGACCCCGATCCTGTCCTTGACGCTGCCGCCGGGGTTGAAGGCCTCGAGCTTGGCGAACAGTTCGACGTCCAGATCGCCGACCATCCGATTCAGCGCCACGATCGGCGTCCGGCCGACGAGCTCCGAAATGTCGGTAGGGATTCGGGGCAATTCGCCGCGGAACCCTACGGAATCCGGCGGCTGAGACGGGCGCGGTGGGCCGATAGCCTAAGCATCGTGCGGGAGAGGCTGTTACTGAGCGCCGCCCTAAGCGCTCTGGCGGTCGCCGGCTGTGGCGGCTCGGGTGGCCAGACGAGCGCGGTGGAGAAGTGCTTGAAGACCGCGCTGATCAACAAGTCGAATGGCGTCAGCTGTAGTAATGCGACCGTCACGAAACCGGTCAGCAAGTCGGATATCGCGAAGCTCAGCGTGACGTGCACTCATCGCAAGGGAAGCGAGTACTTCTGCCGCGCCAACGGCGCGCCGGCGATCATCCAGAACGGGTCGTCTTACGACGTCACCTATGACGGTAAGACGCTCGTGTACGAGGAGTCTGCGGGCTGAGCTACGAGGCCCGTTGGGCTAATGCCCGACCACGCCCTTAGCGGCGCAGGCCTATTTTTCGCCTGCCAACGAGCACCGTGTTGCCCACCGCCACACAGTGATTCGTCGTCTCGCAGCTGAACGCCTTGATCATGGGCGCGCCCGCGGGCCCAATCGGCGGGATCTTGTCGAGCGTGAAGTCGCCCCAGAAGTCCCGGGTCGTGGCGATGATCCCGCTCTCCTTGAGCTGGCCTCCGGCGAGGCAGAAGTCGACCGCCGGACAGACCACGCTGGAAAGGAGCGGGCGATCCGGCTTTGGCGTGCTTTCGTCGGGAAGGACGTGCTTGGTCCATTTCCTCAGGTCCCCCTGGGACGTGAGGATCACGCCCTCTGGCGCCACCGCGACGCACTGGCCGCCCGGACTGCACGCCAGCGCCATGATCTTCACGTCGGCGTCGAGGGCGGTCACCCATTTCCACCCCTTGGGGTCGTTCTTGGGCATCGTCCCGCGGTAGACGAAATCGCCGGTTGACGGCGCCGCCACGCATGTCACCGGATCGGTCCGGCCCGGGACACACGCCATCAACATCGTCTTGCCCCCCGGGAAGCTGGTTTGGACCCAACCGGTTTGAGCGCCGTCAAGCGTGGTGTAGGTGACTCCCCCGCCTAACCCAACACAGAGGACTTGCGTGATGCAGGTCTGGACGTCGGTGCCCGCCGGGTCGGTGGTGGGGGGTTGGCGCGGGATGAAATGGATTAGGTCCTTGGTGAATAGGACCTCGGACATGCCCAAGATCAGGCACTCGGACGGGGCCGCGCAGTGGATTGTCTGGGTGTTTAGCTTCGCTTTCTCCAGGGACCAGGACCACAGCGTGCCTCGGGAATGCGAGGCGCCGATGACGGTATCGCCGCCCGCTACGCACAGCGGGCTCAACTGCTCGGAGCAGTGAACCGCGTTGAAATCGCTGAGTTCGCTGTCTCGTTTCCAGTCCGTGGCGCCGACGTCGACGACATCTAGATTCGAGAACCAGAGCGCCTTCTGGCCGACGGCGACGCATCCAATCCGCTCACAGCTGATCGCTGTCAGTTGGTGCGTGGTGGTCGGAAGCGGAAGGCGATCCCAAGCGCCCTCCGATAGCGAGGCGGTCCCCACCGAGACGTCCCCGCTTCCCGACTTGCCCACCCCGACGCAATGGTCCTCCGCCGGGCACGCCAGCGCCGTCACCGACGTGCCCTTAGTCGACGGCGGTGGAAAAAACAGCTGCGCGGGCCCCCACTTCGGCTCCGCGGCGGTCAGGTCCACCGACAGGTACTCGGGGCCTGTGGTGGCCGTGCACCGCGTGGGCTTGTCGCACGCCAGCCCCAGCATGTCGCGGCCCATTTTCACAGGCGGCGGAAGAGGCCGGATCTTCGTGCCTTCGATGATGGCGCCGGTCGACCTACCGCCCACGGCCACGCACTTCCCTCTAGATGGGCAGGCCACGCGGCGATAGGACCCCGGCATCGCGGGCAGCTCAAGCGGCTCCCACTTGCGGCCCTGGTCGAGCGAGCGCCACGCGCCGCCGCTAGGGCCGACGGCGTAGCAGGCGTCGGCGGCAGGATCGCAGGCAAGGGCCGCTGCGCTCTGCGTAACGCCCGCCGCGGGTAATTCGACTCCCCCTGACCACGTCGCGCCGTTGTCGGTGCTGCGGTAGACCTTCGAGTGGAAGTCGCCACCCAGGTCGATGTCGTTCGACACGGCTAGACAGAAGGTGCCGCTGGGGGCACCCGCGTGGCACGTGACGCCCGCGAGCTCATCGGGAAATGGGTTCTCGGGAGATGTGAGATTCACTCCCGACCAAGCGAGCCCGCCCGCCCCTGCGGTGTGCAGCACCGCACCGCGCTGTCCGACCCCAACACATTTGCCCGGCGAGGAGCAGGACACGTCACGGAGGGCGGGCCCGTAGTTTGTCCACGTCCACGGGGATTTGATCTCTTTGGCGGGGGCAGCCGGCGCTCCGGCCATCACCACCATGACAAGAAATGCTGCCCCTAAAGCCCCTCTGCGGAAGATAGCGCCCACTACTCCTTTCATCGGTATGTTATCCGAACATGGATGATCGGGGCGAAGCCTGGGGCAGGCTCGCGAGGGGCGGGGCCATCGGCAGGCTCGCGAGGGGCTGGTCCATCGCGCTCCTTGCCACCGCGACCGTCACTCTCGCTGTCGCCATCGCGACCACAGCTGGCGCGGCCGGTCCTTTTATCGTTCCGATCTCCGTCGAGGCCAAGCTCGTGCGCCTGCGAGTCGGCCCGGTCGGGGCCGTTGTCACCGGCCGGGTCGTCTGGAACGCGGCGGCCGTCGCGGCCCATCACATGTCCGTCGGCGATCTCCGGCTGGTGGCTGTCAGCGAGCACGGACATCGCCCGACGTTGCTCGCCACCGAAAGGTACGAGGGAATCGCCAGAGAGCCCAGCCAACTCGTAACTATGTTCGTCAAGCGCAAGGACCTGCATGTCATACGGCCTGGCAACCGCGTCGTCCTCACCGCCAGTCAGCACAGTGTCCTGTCCGTGGGGACCCGCACCGAGCGGACCTACGTCACCGTCGGAGAACTGCAGCCGTTCGGGACGCCTCAGGACCGCATCGGCCGTCGCGACTGCTCATTCGTGCCGATCGAGGCCGGCGTGCAGCTCAATGACTGCGACCTGGTCGGGGCGTTCCTCGATCGCGCTTTGGTGTCGAGGCGTGTTAAGCCCACGCGAATGATGCTCGCCGACCTGACGGGCGCGACGATGCGCAAGGCCCTGCTGGCCGGGCTGAACGTCGCGGGCGGGCGGCTCAATCTCGCGGACGCGAGTGGCGCGACGATCAACAACATGTCCATGGCAGGCGCAGAGGCAACCGGCCTGATCGCACGGGACGCCGACAGCCCACACGGGGAGGACGGGGCCAACCTGTTTGACGCGCGGCTGACGGACGCGGACTTCCGGGGGGCGAAGCTCTTCGGCGTTACGCTGGAGCACGCGCGCCTCGACGGCTCAGATTTCCGCGGCGCCACGTGGAGCGGCGGCGCGACTGGGCGCGCCGTCACGGCTGTCACGGCAAGCTTCCGGGGAGCCGATCTGGAGGGGTTGAAGGGCACCGGTGGGAATGTCTACTTCGCCGACTTCACGGGCGCCAACCTGCACGGAGCGCCGTTTTCGATGAAGGACCTGGAGTGGGCGACGCTGTGTCGTACAGGGATGCCCGACGGGTTCCCGCCCGGGGCCGGCTATCGCGACTGCCGAACGCCGAGCGACGCAGGACCGGTACCGGCGCCCAACGCATACGTGAAGGTCACCGACGCGCGCCTCGACCGCCTGCCAGGGGGCACTGTCATCAGCGCCGTAATCCAATGGGGGGAGATCGGGTCCTTTCGCCTGTCGAACGGCGATATTCGCGTAGTGGCTGTCGATGGATCAACTGGACTGCCGACAACCGTAGGCACCCTCTCGATCAGGGGAGTCCCGTCCACCCCGACACGCTACGCGTTCCCAATCAACCGTAACCAGGTGGCCGCGCTGAACCCGGGCAATCGGGTCGTACTGACCGCCACGCAACACCCACCGATCTCCTCGGACCCGACCCGTCGGACCACCCAGAGCTACGTAACGGTGCGCACAGTGCAGCCCGGGCCGGGGCGCGGGCGCGTGGGCAGCCGCGACTGCTCCGAGATGGCGCTGACCGCCCCGGCTCCTCCGGTGCCCCCGCCTCCGGCGCCACAGGGGTACGAGTTCTGCGACCTGCCCGGTGCGGTGCTGAAGCAGGCGGAGTTGTCCGGGCCGATGCGGGCCGCTGACCTCACCGGCGCCGACCTGAGCGGCGCCGCGCTGAGCAAGATTGTCTTCGATGGGGCGGCTATGGGCGGCGTGGTCGCGACCGGGGCTGAGTTCGACGGCGTCCATATGGTCGACTCGTTTGCACCGGGCCTGACGATGCCCGAGACCACGATAAGCGACGGCCGCTTGCGGGCGAAAAGCCTCGACAACGCCAACTTCGAAGGCGCGACCTTAAGAGACACGAGTTTCGAGACGGCACGCCTGCGCAGCGCGAACTTCCACGGCGCGACCCTCAACCACGACACCTTCGCCTTCGCTGGGCTGCAGAGGGCAAAGCTCGACCATTCGCCGCACCGCCCCCACGCCACCACGCTGTTTTTGGCCAACCTCACCAGGGCGACGCTTGCGGGCCCTAACTGGGGTGACGACGAGTTTGACGAGCGACCGTGGATGTGGGCGACGCTGTGCGAAACGCGCATGCCCGACGGCGCCACCATCAGCGGGGACCGCGACTGCCCGCGCTGAGGCGTCCCGGAATTCGTGCCACCGTGAAGTCCCTGCTAGGCAGTATCAGCAGGGACTTCTAACGGTAACTACTGGCTACGGCGTCACGATGTTGTGGACGTCGATCGCCTCGACGGTGATCTCTACGGGTACGTTCGGCTTCACCTGCTCGTTGAACCAACGATCGTGCTGCTCCCTCGACTCCCAAATTTCCGAGACGGCGAAGCCGTCGGAAGTTGCGAACGCCACGTGGTAAATAAAGCCCGGCTGCTCCTTGAGCAGCGGGTTCAGCTGGGGGGCCACCTGATCGTACGTATTGGCATCCGCCCCTACGGAGTGATGTCTGAAAAGCACCGCCATCGTCGCTCCTCCCTGGTAGATATTGCCGGGGACGCTAGCAGTGGCTGGGTGGCCCTTCGCGCCCGCTGCTGAGAGCTTGGATCGCCGCGTCGTGGTGGCGCCGCCGCCGTCCTCTAGATGTGGTACATCGGCGCGCCCG
>DAIPIC010000131.1:0-8487 GCA_036771025.1 Solirubrobacteraceae bacterium | reverse complement strand
AGCAGTCGATCACGCGCAGCCTCACGTCCTCGCCGGCCAACCGTTCGGCCGCCTGTTCAGCCTCCTCGACCGTGATGCCGCAGGCCACCACGGTGAACTGGTCATCATCGGTCGAGCGCACCAGGCGGCTGCCTCCGATGCGGATGTTCTCGTGTGGATCGGTGCGGACCGCCGTCTTTCCCCGCAGCGTCCGCATATAGGAGATTCCCGGCCGTTCGGCCATCTGCTCCACGAGCGGCGGAACCTGGTTTGCGTCTGAGGGGTGAAGCACGGCGCTGCCGTGGACGGCCCGCAGGGCCGCGAGGTCCTCCAGCGCCATCTGCGAAGGGCCGTCCTCGCCTATCGACACGCCGGCGTGCGATCCGGCCAAGCGCAGGTTTGCGCGCGAGATGGCGGCCATCCGGATGAAGTCGTATGCGCGAGTCAAGAAGGCGGCGAACGTCGACGCGAACGGGACCCAGCCCCGGACCTGGGTCCCCACAGCCGCAGCGATCATCTGCTGCTCAGCGATGAACATCTCCAGGTAACGGTCGGGATGCGCTTTGGCGAAGATTTCCGAAAGCGTGGAATTGGACACCTCTCCGTCCAGCGCCACGACGTCGCCCCGCCGGCTCCCGAGCGCGGCCAGCGCTTCGCCGTAGGCGTTTCTCGTGGCCACCTCCTCGCCGAGCTCCCAACGCGGCGGCTCGCCGCCGTCGGTCTCGAAGCGGTGGGGGCTTCCGCTGTCATCCGGCGAGGCGGGGGTCACGCGCAGCTTCCGCTCGCCGCCCAGCTCCTGGATCGCCTCCTCGGGGTCGGCGAGCGGCTTGCCGTGAAAGCCGTTCTTGTCCTCAACCGCCTTTACCCCTTTGCCCTTCAGCGTGCGGGCGAGAATCACAGTGGGCTGGCCAGTGGTCTGAACGGCTTCGCGATAGGCGGCGTCGATGGCGTCGAGGTCGTGACCGTCGATCTCGATTGCGTGCCAGCCGAAAGCTTCGGCTCTGTCGGCGTAGCCGGCGACGTTCCAGCCGAGCATCGTCTCGCGCGTCTGGCCCAGCCGGTTGACGTCGACGATCGCCACCAGGTTGTCGAGCCCCTCCCAGCCGGCGTGCTGGAACGCCTCCCAGATAGACCCTTCGGCCATCTCCGAGTCGCCGCACAGCACCCAGACGCGGTAGGGAAGTCGATCGAGCCGCTTTCCGCTGAGGGCCAGCCCGACGCCGATTGGAAGCCCTTGTCCCAACGAGCCCGTGGCGACATCGGTCGGGGGGATGCGGGGCGTGGGATGGCCCTCCAGTCTGGAGCCGAACTTCCGGAAGCTCAGTAGCTCCTCATCATCGATTGCTCCCACCGCCTTGAGGATCGAGTAGTACAGAGGCGACGCGTGGCCCTTGGAGAAGATCAGGTGGTCCCGGTGAGGGTCATCGGGACGCGAGTAGTCGAGCCTCAGGTATCCGTCGAGGAGGACCGCCATCAACTCCGCCGCCGACATCGAGGAGGTGGGATGGCCCGAGCCAGCAGCGGCACTGGCCCGAACGGAGTCGACCCTCAGCTGCTGCGCCAACTCGTGACGGAACTGTTCGTCCCCGCCGGCGTCGGTCTTCGTCGGCCCGCTAGTGACCTGATCGGTGGTGTCCATGGAGGCTCCTTGGTGGCGGCTTCCTCGACCCTACATGATCGGAAACCGCCCGCCCGCGGCCCAGGCGTTCTTCGAGCTGATAGACCCGGTCGAGCAGCTCGCAAGCCAGCACGGCTCCGGCGAAGTTCAGCCCCAGGTCTCGCCGCAGCCGCTCCGCAGCAGCGAGACGCGCGGCGCAGCTCGGCTCGAACACCTGGGGCTCGTCGGGTCCCGCGCAGGGATCGAACAGGCCAAACTCGAGATAGCGACGAACGAGCGAGACCCGCACTCCGGCCCGCCGGGCGACGCCCGCCAGCTCGAGCGGCTGCTCCCCGCCGTCTCCTTCCGGTACGGCGTGCGCCGGACGGGCTCGGGTTCGACGCGGGCTCATCGCCTTCCGGCGGTGGGGTCGAACTGGGAGACCGCGGCGAGCTTCTCGAACAGCTCGCGCTCCTCGTCTGAGAGACGTGTGGGTACCGCGATCTGGACCGTGGCGTAGAGGTCGCCACGACCGCCGCCCTGCTTGGGAAGACCGCGGCCGCGTAGTCGGAGCCGCCGCCCGCTCGAAGAACCCGCCGGCACCTTCACCTGCGCCGTTCCGGTCAGCGTCTGCACGGAGACTGTGGCTCCGAGTGCAGCGTCCCACGGCGCAACCGACACGTCCACGTAAAGGTCGTCTCCGTCGCGGCGAAAGCGCCGATGGGGCCTGAGCCGCACCCGCAGATACAGATCTCCCGGAGGCCCTCCATCCCGGCCGGCGCCGCCCCGACCGGCGAGCCGGATGCGCTGTCCATCTCTGACGCCCGCCGGGATGTTGACCTCGAAGCTGGGTCCGTCGTCTAGCGACAGACGGCGCCTGCCACCGGCCAGGGCTTCCTCCAGCGAGAGCTCGAGTACGGCCTCGTGATCGCGACCGCGCAAGGGCCCAGTCGTGCCGGTGGCGACCCGATCGCCGAACAGCCGCTCGAAGAACTCGGAAAAGTCACCCTCGCCGAACTCGACGCGCGTGTCGCCGCCTCCGAAGCCCTGCTGGCCGAAAAAGTCCTCGAAGTCGGCGGCTCCCCCGGCCTGCCCCGAGCGCCAGCGGGCACCGAGCTGGTCGTAGCGGTCCCGCTTCTCGGAATCGGAGAGGACCTCGTAGGCCTCGCTGACCTCCTTGAAGCGCTCCTCCGCATCAGCCTCCTGGTTGAGATCGGGGTGGTAGCGCCGCGCCAGCTTCCGGTATGCCCGGCGGATGTCGTCCTGGCTTGCGTCCCGGGGGACGCCGAGAACCTCGTAGTAATCCTTGTATTCGACTGCCATACGCGCCTGATCCCTTGAGTTGTTCAGGCTAGTACGGCGCCTCGAGCCCCCGGGGCGGCCTCAGCCTCTCGGGCGCGCGAGATGATCGATGGCGTAGCCGAGCCACTGGGGCGCCCGCCGCTCCCACAGGGACGCTGCGTGAGCGCCCGGATAGATCCGGAACAGGTGACTGATGTGGTTGGACCTCAGTGCCTGGTCGAGCTGGACGTTTGCGTTCAAGAACGTCTCGTCCTGGCTTCCGACATAGAAGGCGATGAATGTATGCCGCCGCCCCAGATTCCTCAAGAGCACGCGACCGTCGGGGACCCGCGCGCGCGAACCCAGGTTCAGCGTCACGCGGCCACTCGGGTCGGTGGCCGCGAAGTATCCGCTCCACGACTCCACCGCCGCGAACGTGTCCAGATGCCGGAGCCCGATGTTGAACGCCCCATAGCCTCCCGCGGAGATGCCGATCAGCGCCCTTCCTCGCCTATTGGCGATCGTGCGGAAGCGGGAGTCGACGCACTTGGTCAGATCGTTGGCGATCGCCGCCGGCCAATTCTTGTGGGGTCCCCAATTCAGATACTCGGGGTCGCCGCCGTTCTCCTTGACCCCCTGGGGAGAGACCACGATCGCCTCCCGGCCACCCGACGACAGGGCCTGAGCGACGAACCGGTTGGCCGTGTAGGAGTTGGGATCCGCCGGCAGGCCGTGCAGGAAGTAGATGGCTGGATAGCGACTCGAACGCTGCTGATAGCCGGCGGGTAGGTAGACCATCGCCGGGAGGTCGCCGCCCAGCGACGGCGACGGGCAGCTCACCTGGACCGCTGTTGCGGGACCAGGGGGCGCCGCCGCCGAGGACGTATGGGTGCTGAATAGAAGGAGGGCAGCGCAGGTGGCAGCGACGAACCCGGTCAGGCCGAGAACAAGCCGCCGACGGGCATGCACACGTATGGGGATTGCGTCGTTTCCGGGCAGAACGGACGTCCCCGCCTGGGCTCTGCAAGATCGCCCGGGCGGGGTGAGTTGGGGGCATGGTGTGGCCGGCGCCGCTCGCGGCTGGGGCGTTTATTGCCGCGTGGCGCCTGCTTTGTCCTTAACCACGTTGACCCTCAACAGTTACGGTCACCGCGGGCGAGGGGGTGCTTCGATATGTCCGTGAACGTAGAGGTGCCGCGTAAGAACCGGGGAAGAATGTCGATGGAGCGAGGTCGAAGGTCGCTGAGCGCCCGGATGACGATCCTCCTCGCGCTGATCGCCGCCTTGCTGTCGGGGGTCGGCTGGCTGTACGCCCTCCGCGGTCTGGGGTGGCTCGGCGGCGGTCCCTCGATCGGTGACTCACTCCCACTGCTGCAGCTGGCCGGACGCGACGGACAGCCGCTCGAGCGGGTGGTGGTGGCCTGGCTAGCCGCAGGTCTTGCGGCTGGCTGCGGCCTTCGCCACTTGCCGCGCGCGCGGAGAGGTCTCGCCGCCGGCGGCGTCGGGCTCCTCTTGCTGCTGCTGGCCTCTCAGGCTTCGTACTCAGCCACGCGCAACGTGAGCTTCGGCCACGCGCTTTTTTCTCGCAGTCCAGGGCCGGGTCCGTGGCTTCAGGCCGCGCTGTTCACGGTGGGATGCCTGCTCCCCGGCCGGACTTTCCGCGAGCTCCGCCTGCGCCGCGGCGAGGACGGGCACACAGGCCAGAACTAGCGCGATGGCCAAGAAGTGCACCAGCGACACGGCCGCCCCGGCGCCGAGCGATTCTCCGAACCCGACCAGCCCGGCGACGAGCGCTACGAGCGCGGCCAGGCAATTCATCAGCGAGATGGTGGCCACCGCGCTCCCGGCTCGCAGCGCCGCCTGGAACGAGATGAATCCCGCGAAGGTGCCACCCACCGCGAGCAGCCCCCAGCCCGAAAGCAACGCGCCCGCACCGGCGGCGCCCCAGCGGACCGAGATGGCCTTGATGGCGGCGTCGGCTACGCCGTAAAACAACCCGGAGGCAATCGCCCGCATCGGCGCACGCGGGATCGCGGCGACCCAGGCGGCAGCCGCCAAGACAAGACAGGTGGTGATGGTCAGCCGGCCCCCGGCGAGGTGGTCGCCGTGCACGGAGAGACCGATCGGCAGCACGGCCAGCCCCAGTGCGACCAGCAGCACGGCCACCTTCTGACGCCGATCGATCCGATGGCCGAACAGGCGAGCCGCGAACGGCACCGACAGCGCCAGACCACCGGCGGCGAACGACTGCACGAGCGACAGCGGCGCGATCGTCACCGCCAGGATCTGGGTGCCGAACCCTGCCCAGCCCAGCACCTGGCCGGTGAGCCATGACTTCTCGCGAGACATCGCCCGCACCAGCGCCCAGCGTCCACCGGACAGCGAGCTCGCGGAGCGGAGCCCGCGGTGCTGCAATAGGAAGCCGATATTGATCGCGGCTGCGGACAGCAGCGCCAGCAGCAGCCCGGCAAGGAGCTGGGCGGTGCCGGTCCCGCCTCGCCCTTGACCGTGGGTCGCCGGGCGGGCCACCGCTCGGCGCGGCGACACGGGTGCGGCAACGAGGTGTGGCTGTAGCGCGACCCGCGGGGCGAACGCCAGCGATCCACTCACGTCCCGGCCGGCCAGGACCATCATGTGGTTCAGGTGCGCATTCCAAAGCTGCCAGTCGTGGCCGCCCCGGTAGATCGCGTAGTGAGCCGAGACGTGATGCGTCCTCAGCAGCCGCACCATCGGCGCGATCAACACGCTGGCTGGATCGGAGCGGCCGCCGTAGATGAACACGCTCAGTGGGTATCGCGCGAGGCGGCGAGGGATTCGCCGGACATAGGCCTGCGGGCTGTTGAAGGCCAGGGTGGACCTTGACGCCCCCGCGAACGGGCCGGCCGGATTGGGCTGCTCGTAGTAGCCGGACCACACCTGCACCGAAGCGAATGCGTCGAGGTGATGAAGGGCAACGTTCAACGCCCCGTAAGCGCCCGAGGAGTATCCGGCCAAGACGCGTGCTCGCCTGTCCGCGATCGTCGCGAACCGCTGGTCGGCGTCGCGCATCGACTCGAGCACGTAGCTCTCGAATCGGCCTGAGTGCGTGTCCGCCCACTCCGTGTCCGAGAACTGGCTCCCCCCGATCCGGCCGTCCGGGACGACGAGGATCATCGGGGGGATCTGGCGCTGAGCGACCAGGTTGTCCAGCCGGATGCCAACGTTCCCGACATCGAAGAACAACTGCGGCTGACCGGGATCGCCGTGCAGGAGATAGAGCACGGGGTAACGGCTCGTCGGTGAATACCCGGCCGGGAGGTAGACGAGGTAGTCCGCCCGCCTCCGGAGCGCCCGGGAGTAGAACTGGACCGTCTCGCGCCGTCCGACTGCTGCGCTCGCCAGTCGCGGTGGAGGAACAAAGCCGCGGTGGTGGTAGTAGGACTCCCAGTAGCTCCCGACTCCGAGCAACCCGACTCCCACGAACACCACTGCCGCCAGCCCGATCAGCGCGCGGCGCACCCCCACGCGCCTGAGCACCCCGGCCCGGGCCACCGGCGGCCGAAGCTCAGCGAGTCGCATGAGCGCGCACCGTTCCGGGTCGCAGGCGCCCCAGTACCGGCGCCCGCAGCCGCACCGGCCGGCGCTGCGGGATATATCCCTCAGCCTGCAGCACGCGCAGAATGGCGCGAGGAAGGCCGGCGCGAGATTCATAGACCAGGTAGCGCCGGCGCCACTCGGGAAAGAACTTGTCGTTGAAGCGCACAAGCCGGTCCAGCTGGAACCTCGAACCGAGCAGCCGGAGCACGAGCCGATTGATGCGCCGTGGCTTCCTGCCCTCGCTCGCTCCCTCGCGCGCCAAGTGCCCGAGGCCTGCATAGTTCAGGCTGACCTCCGGAGTGCCCCGGTCGCGCGCCACTTCCAGTGCGCGGCAGACCAGTGCCTCGTTGAGGCCGTTCGGGGTCTCCTCGAGGCGGTGCATGGTGTCCAGCGAGAGCTTTCCGCGGTGAGCCACAAATCGCATCGCGGCCCGCAGCTCGCCCTCCGGCGATCGGCCCAGGACGAAGAGGTCATCGGGCCGGGGCTCCGCCTCGTACGGACCCATACCCATCGCGAACCCGAGCAGCCGCTGCTTGGCTCCTCGCCATGCGCGCTCCAGCTCGTCGACCTCGGACCAGGTCGCATCGTCGAGCTCCCGCCCCTCTAGCGCGGAAATCTCCCAGCCGCGCCGCTGCACCCGGTGCACCGACTGGCGGAGCTTTCGCACTGCTCGCCCCTCGAGCGAGAACCGGCCGGGATCGACGAATGCCTCTTCCCCCGCCACGAGCGCGTGCAGACCGAGCTCGCGATAGGCATCGAGGTGCCGGGGCGATGCGCCCCAGACGGCCAGCTCCCAGCCCTGTCTGCGGGCCAGCTCACGGAAACTCGCGATCACGGCCCCCAACTGATCCCCCGGCGCGACGGGATCGCCAGAGATCACGGCAGTCTCGCCGATCACCCGGTATGCGAGCACGCCGTCCTTGTGGAAGTAGAAGCTTTTGTCGGGACGCAGGATGAACGAGGCCAGCGAGTCCTCTCCGTGCCGTTCGACCATCGTTCTGGCGCTCTGATGCTCTCGGTCGGTGTGGCCGCTCGGATCGGTAGCCGGCCGGAGCAGCGATCGCAGCGCGATCAGCGAGGTCGTCGCGGCGCAGGCGATCAGGAGCTCCACGAACAGAATCCACACTCCGCTCAGATGCGGAGCCCCGAGCGGAACGTGCAGCACATGCCCGATCGCGTGGTGAAGGGCATGCCTGACATCGCCGGAGTGAGCGGAGACCCCGGGGGCCGCGACCGCGGCGAAATACGCCAGGACCCACGCGCCGCTCGCTGCGAACACCAGCGCCCCCGGCGGACGGTTTCGGGAGCCGAGCGGAAACGCCCGCTTGCCGAACGCAAGCACCACCGCCAGTAGGAGGGCCACGGCCGCGGCGCCAAAGCCGAGCGGAGTCATCAGGTGCAGCACCGAGATGGCGGCCAGGGCGCCAACGGTGAGCGGGACTGCGGCCCAAATCCCTCGGAGCAGCTTGGGGGTCAGCACCAGCAATGCCAGGCCCATCAGAAGGTCGAGCACCCGGAAGGCGGTCGGAAACGCGTGGTGCGGGTGCGTCGCCCCCGGAGTGTGGACGTGGTGCGAAACCACCTCAGGCCCGAGCACAGCCGCGATTCCCATCGCCATCACCGGGAAGGCGACGATCTGCCGAATCGTCAGAGAACGAATTGCGCGCACCGTTCGCGCCCCGCGTGCGTTACCCCGCATATTGCCCCAGAATCTGAAAACTCCCAATGGCCGGAAGGCCGCTAACGACTCCCAATTGCGAGAGTAACGGAAATCGTGGGGTCTAACCGGAAATTTGTCACATGGAACTGAGAATCTGCCCTCCCGAAGGACGGCGGTCACCCCCAAACGGGGGATGACGGATCACCCCCTCGAGCAGTGGTCGCCACCCCATTAGCCGCGGCGTTTGCCCCCGTCGACCAGCACTATCTGCTCCAGGCCCGGCAGATGCAGGCGCTGTCGTTTGCGGTGCATATCCCGCTGGTGGCGTTCGCGATCTCATTCCCGGCCATGGTGCTGTTCGTGGAGTGGCTGGGCCGTCGCACGGGCGACCGCC
>DAIPIC010000130.1:3164-8521 GCA_036771025.1 Solirubrobacteraceae bacterium | reverse complement strand
GACCCCGCACGCAGCGAAGGCCTTCAGGTCGGCTTGGATGCCTGCCCCGCCGCCGGAGTCTGATCCGGCGATCGACAGGACGCAGGGGATTCGACGTTTCGCGCTCATCGCCATCGAGCTTAGGGAACCACCCTGTAGCGCCCACCCGCATCGCGTCTGATGTAACCGGCCAGCTCGAGCGCGCTGAGCGAGACGAGCGCCGCATCGGGCCGCCGCCCCGCGCGCGCCAGCGCAGCGATCGTGTCCTGGCCGTCGGAGATCATCCGCAGCAGCTCCTCGAGCTCGCCGGTCAACGCCACCCGAGAGTGCGTGGGAGCCGCGCGAGCTCCGCGACCGAACAGCAGGTCCAGCACGTCCTGCGGGCCGCGGACGATCGTCGCGCCCCCGGCCAGCAGTCGATGCGGGCCGGCGGACAGCCGGGAGGTGACCCGTCCCGGCACCGCGCCCACACCTCGCCCCAACTCGAGCGCCCATGATGAGGTGAGCAACGCGCCGGAGCGCTCCCGGGCCTCGACCACCACGGTGGCGGCGCTGAGGCCGGCGATGATCCGGTTGCGGGCGGGAAACATCCACCTCCTGACGGCCGTTCCCGGCGGAAGCTCAGAGACGACTGCCCCGGCGCGGCGGATCCGGTCGTAGAGCTGTCGCTTCCCCTGTGGGTAGGGCTTCTCCGCGCCGCCCGGCAACACCGCCACCGTTGGGGCGCTCGCGTCCAGGGCACCGGCGTGGGCGGCAGAGTCGATCCCGATCGCCATCCCGCTGACCACCGGGAGGCCGGAACTGCCCAGCCCGCGGCCCAGCGAGCGTGCCACCTCCAGGCCGTAGCCGGAGGCGCGCCGGGCGCCGACGATGGCCACGGGCTCTGCGCTCATGAGCTCGACGAACCGCTCCAGGCCGCCCCCTACATGCAGCACCGCGGGAGGGCTCGAGAGCGCCAGCAGACGCTGCGGGTAGTAGCGGTGGCAGCGGCAGATGGGCTCCAACCCGGCCGCCGCCGCCCGTTCATGCAGCGCCGTGGGGATTGTTCGCTCGTACTCGCTTCTCACAACGTCCCGGCGAGCGCCGCCGAGCGCGGCGATCAGCTCGGCGTCGGGCAGCTCGAGGATTTCCTCCACGCGCCGGCGCTCCTGGTCGAGATGGCCCGACAGCCGGCCCAGCAGCCACGTCCGTTTCAGGCATCGCTCGCATGCACGCCTATCGTTCACGCCGCGAGGGCGGTCTCGCTTCCCGCTCGCTGGCGAAGGGCCAGGGCGGTCAGCACGTGCTCGTGCTGCACGCACTCGGCGCGCTCCAGATCGGCGACAGTCCTCGCTACCCGAAGCACCCGATGCCTGCCGCGGACGCTGAGCAGCCCCGCCGTGTAGGCGTCGCCGAGTGCCTGTTCGGCGCGGGGGTCGAGCCGGACGTGACGGCGCACCAGGCGCACGTCCATCTCGCCGTTGCAGCTGGCGGGCGTGCCAGCCAGCCGTACCCGCTGGCGCTCTCGGGCCGCCGCGACACGCTGGCGCGCGTGCGCTGAGGGAATGCCTGGCGCCTCGCGCAGCTCGCTCTCGGTCGGCCGCTGGACGCTGATCAGCAGGTCCATGCGGTCAAGCAGGGGCCCCGACAGCTTCCTGCGGTGGCGCCGCAGCTCGGCCTCCCCGCATCCGCAGCGATCGTCGACGCCGGCGAAGCCGCACGGGCATGGGTTGGTCGCCGCGATCAGCATGAACCTCGTCGGGAACCGAAGCGCCCGCTGGCCGCGGACGATCGTGACCGCCCCATCCTCGAGTGGCTGGCGCAGCGCGTCGAGACTCGAGCGCTGGAACTCCGACAGCTCGTCCAGGAACAGCACGCCGTGGTTGGCGAGCGTTGCCTCGCCCGGGCGGGGCGGCGACCCGCCGCCGACCAGCCCCGCCGGGGAAACCGTGTGGTGCGGGGCGCGGAAGGGGCGCGTCTGAACCAGCCCATTTGCGTGGATGCCGGCCACGCTGTGGATCCTCGTCACCTCGATCGCTTCGTCCTGGCTCATCGCCGGCAGAATCGACGGAAGCCGGCGGGCGAGCATCGTCTTCCCGGTCCCAGGCGCCCCCTCGAGCAGCATGTTGTGACCCCCGGCGGCCGCGATCTGAAGCGCGAGGACAGGCGCCGCGTGCCCTCGCACGTCGGCCAGGTCGGGTTCGGGCCGCGGCCCGGAGGTCTCCGCGGAGGGGGCCGGTAACGGCGGGACCTCGGCCCCTGAGACCACGTCGGCCGCCGCCCGCAGGCACGACACGCCCACGACCTCCACGCCGTCCACGATCGCCGCTTCGCGCGCTCGCTCACGTGGGACGATCAACCGCGGAAAGCCGGCTTGCCTGGCGCCCTCGGCGACGGCCAGCGCGCCCGGTGAATCGCGAAGCGCCCCGCTGAGCGACAGCTCCCCGAAAACGGCGTACCCGCTCAGCGCTCCGGCTGGCGCCTGACCGCTCGCGGCCAGCACCGCCAGGGCCAGCGCGGCGTCGAACCCTGGCCCCACCTTGCGCAGGAAGGCGGGGGCCAGGTTGGCCGTGATCCGCATCTGCGGAAACTCGAAGTCCGAGTTCTGGATGGCCGAGCGCACGCGGTCGCGCGACTCCCGGACGGCCGCATCCCCCAGTCCCACGATCGTGAACGACGGAAGCCCGCTGCGAATGTCCACCTCGGCCCACACCTGGCGGGGGTCGACGCCGTCGATCGTGAAGGTGCAGACACGGGCCAGCACTGCGGCAGCACGCTACGCGCGAAAACGTCACGCGTGGGTGACGCTGTGTGCCAGTTGTGTGTCAATCGGCGCTGCGGCAGCTCAGGCCTCACCCCGCGGCCCTACCGTCGCGAGCATGGAGGAAGACGTCCGCCGGTCCCTGGGCCTTCGCGGGGAGGAGGTCGCCGCCCAGCATCTGCGCCGGCGCGGGTTCGAGATCGTGGAACGCAACTACCGCACCCGGTGGGGCGAGCTCGACCTGGTGGCCTTCGATGGCGCCACGCTCGTGTTCTGCGAGGTCAAGACGAGGAGCGTCGGCCGCGACGGCGCGCGTCCGTTCGATTCGCTCCATGCCCGCAAGCGTGCCCAGGTAAGGCGGATGGCTCGCCAGTGGCTGTCAGCTCGAGCGGGGCGCAGGTTCGCGTCGCGGCTGCGGTTCGACGCAATCGGCGTGATCTTCGACGCGGCGGGCGACCTGACCGCGCTTGAGCATCTGGAGGGCGCCTTCTAGCGCGAGCGTCGCGGCGGACCGGCCCTACAGCCGAAGCTGCTGATAGGCCATGGACTGAAACGACAGTCGGTGCAGAGGCGAGACCCCCAGCCGTTCGATCGCCTCGCGGTGCTCGGGGGTCGAGTAGCCGACGTGCTCTGCGAACTGGAACCCCGGGTGTTGGGCATCGGCCCGTCGCATGTAGCGGTCGCGGGTCTCCTTGGCGATCACGGACGCCGCGGCGATTGCCGCGCTGCGGGCGTCTCCGCCCACGATCGCCCGATGCCGGTGGCCGAGGTTGCCGAGCGGAAACCCGTCGCTGAGGCACACGCAGGGCTCGCGGGCAACGAGGGCCAGGGCATCGCGCAGCGCGGCCAGGTTCGTGACGTGCAGGCCGCGCTCGTCGATTCCCGGCGCGCAGCGGGTGACGATCCCCACGCGCGCCGCGATCCGCAGGATCACGGGAAACAGCTCGGCCCGCCCTTCCGGGGTGTGCTGCTTTGAGTCATTCAGCGCCCCCAGGGCGCGGACATCGCGCGGCGTCAGCCGCTCGAGGTCGAAGAGCACGGCGGCCGCTACCAGCGGACCGGCCAGGCAGCCCCGTCCCGCCTCATCCGCTCCGGCGACGTAGCGAACGCCGAACGAGCGGTCGAAGACGAAGAGGCGGCGGCCCGTGGGCCGGGGGCGCTTGGCCCCGTTCCCGCGATGATCAGAGGAATCCGATCTTGTCGGGGGGCCAGTAGGTGAAGAAGGCGACTCCGATGATCCAGTTGTTTGGGACTGGACCCCAGAATCGACTGTCGTCTGATTGGCCACGGTTGTCCCCCATCATGAAGTAATCGCCGGGCGGAACGACGATCGACTTGGGGAAATTGCAGTCCGGGACGCCTCCACACTGCGCAATGTACGAGTCTTTTTCCCGGACTCCGTTGCGGTAGACGTGGCCGCCTCGGATCGAGATCCGGTCTCCAGGCCCGGCGACCACCCGCTTGATGAAGGTCGTGGAGGACTGGCGCGGGGTCGGCACCCCGCACGGCTGCTGGTGGCCTGAGCCTTCGTTGGTGTTCCCGCACGCGCCGGTGCCCTGCTCGGCTCCGACGGGCGGGTGGAACACAACGACGTCGCCGATGCTCGGATGATTGATCAGACGGTTGGCGAGTATTCGCTGGTTGATCGACAGGGTGGGCTCCATCGAGCCGCTCGGGATGCGGTAGGGCTTGACGATGAACGCCTGGATCAGCAGCGCCAGGACGATCGCGATGGCGATCGTCGCGACGAGCTCGATCAGGCCCTTCACGGATCTCGAGGTGGCGGTGCGTGGTCTAGCCATGGCTCCTAATCAAAGCGGTCCGAACCGGCCCGGCGGCCAATAGGTGAAGAACGCCTGGCCGATGATCCAGGACTTGGGGATCGGCCCCCAGAACCTGCTGTCGTCGGATTCACCTCGGTTGTCGCCCATCATGAAGTAATCGCCCCTGGGAACGGTGACTGTCGCCGGGAAGTCGCAGGACCCCGTTCCATTACAGGGTGCGATGTACGAGTCCTTCTCCCGCACGCCGTCGCGGAATACGTGGCCCTTGCGGATCGAGATCTGGTCGCCCGGCATGCCAACCACGCGCTTGACGAAGGCCTGGGATGAAGGCCTGCCCCAGGCAACGGCACAGGCCACTCCGCCGTCCTGCCCAGAACCGTTCTCGCCCTCGCTCGGGTCTGCGCAACCATGGGCGTAGGACTGGGGCGGGTGGAACACGACGATGTCGCCGATGTGCGGGGAGCTGAAATTGTTGGCGATACGGTCCACGAGGATCCTCTGGCCGATGCTCAGTGTGGGCTCCATCGAGCCGCTCGGAATCCGGTATGGCTTCACGATGAAGGCTTGAATCGCTAGGGCCAGACCGAGCGCCGCGGCCACGATCACGACCAGCTCGAGGAGCGAGCCGGTGACCGACCGCTTCGCTCGGGTCACACCTTTTCTTCGCCGGCGGTCTCCTCGGCCACCGGTCCGGCGTCCTGCGCCGCCGTTGGGGAGTCAGACGCCTCGGGCTCCTCGTCAGCCGGCGCCCCACCTTCGTGCGCCTCCTCTCCCCCTGAGTCGGCCTCAGACGCTTCGTCCTCGGCCGCCTCGGGCGACTCAACCTCCTCGACCTCCTCGACCTCGGCCGCCTC
>DAIPIC010000130.1:0-3064 GCA_036771025.1 Solirubrobacteraceae bacterium | reverse complement strand
CTCCGCCTGATCGGCCTCTGGCGACTCCCCGTACAGCAGCTCGCGGTCGACAATCTCCTCCGGCCCGATCGATCTGCGCTCGCGCACGCGGGCACGCTTTCCAACGCGGGCGCGCAGGTAGTACAGCTTCGCGCGCCGCACGTCTCCCCGAGCGGCCACCTCGATCCGCTCGATCTTCGGAGAGTGCACCGGGAAGGTCCGCTCCACCCCAACGCCGAACGACTGCTTTCGAACGGTGAACGTCTCCCGGGCCCCGTGGCCCTGGCGCTTGATCACCACTCCCTCAAACACCTGGGTCCGGCGCCTGGTGCCCTCCGTGACCTGGAAATGGACGCGGAGACGGTCGCCGGCGTCGAAGCGCGGGACCCGACGGAGCTGAGAGCGCTCCAGACTGTCGATCACGGTACTCATGGCAAGCCAATGGTGCCGCGCCGGCGAAAGGCCCGTGGGCACGCTCTGTCAGGGTGTGCCGCCCGCGCGGGCGCCCTATGGTAGCGGACCTTTTGTGGCGCGCTGGCGGCTTTGCTCGAGGCGCCAGCGCCGTATCCGCTCGTGGTGTCCCGAGAGAAGGATCTCTGGAACTCGCCAGCCCCGGTGCTCCGCCGGGCGGGTGTAGTGCGGGTACTCGGGGCCGCGCTCGAGGGCTTGGCTGAAGGACTCCTCGACCGCCGAGGAGGCATCTCCCAGCGCTCCCGGGAGCTTTCGCAGGACCGTGTCGCAGAGGACCATCGCCGCCAGCTCGCCTCCGGCAAGCACATATCTGCCGATCGAGATCTGATCGCTGCAGAAGTGCTCCAGGATCCGCTCGTCGAACCCCTCGTAGCGACCGGACAGCAGGGTCAGCGCCGGCTCCGCCGCCAGCTCGTCGACCAGCGCGTCGTCCAGCAGCCTGCCGCCCGGGACCAAGGCGATCACCCGCCGTTGGCTCGGCAGCAGCACCGGATCGACCTCGTAGCGAGCCCGGAGTGCGGCGTCGACCACGTCGACTCGCAACACCATCCCGGCCCCTCCACCGAATGGCGTGTCGTCGACCTGGCCGGCGCTCAGCGGGCTGTGGTCTCGGTAGTTGACATAGCCGATCGTGTGCCCGTGGGCCAGCGCGTTGGCCACGTGGCGCTGGCGCTCAAACCACGCAAACGCGTCGGGGAACAGCGTGAATACGTCGATGTTCATCGGGGCGGTAGCACTCCCAGGAACTTGAGATCGATCTCAATTTCGCGCTGCTCCACGTCCACGCGCCCAACCGCATCCGAGACAAGCGGCACCAACATCTCCTCTCCATCCGCCCGCTCGACCTCGAGCACCTCGCACGATGGCAGACCGATCAGTCGGGTCACCACTCCGATCTGACGGCCCTCGGCAAGGATCGCGCAGCCCTCGAGGTCCTCGGCCCACCACTCGTCCTCCGCAAGCTCGGGAGCATGATCGCGGCGCGCCAGCAGCTCCTGGCCGCGAACGGCGTCCACCGCGGTCCGGTCGCCAATCCCCTCCAGCCGGATGACCGGGCGCTGGTCGGTCCCCTTGCGCTGAGCGACGACCGCCTGCCGCTCGCCTATCAACAGATACTGGCCGTGGTCGAGCAACAGCGGGTTGGGGTCCTCCACGTAAAAGCTCCCGTCCAGTCCGTGGGGCTTGCCGATACGTCCGGCGCGCAGCTTGCTGCGCCTCGCGGCGCCAGGGTTCATCCAGCGTCGACGATGTCCACGAACACGCGGCGCCCATCCTTGACCGCCGCGGCTTTGATGACCGTTCTCAGGGCCTGCGCCGTGCGGCCGCCTCTGCCGATCACGTTGCCGTAATCGCCCTCGGCGACCGAGAGCTCGAGCACGATCGAGCCATCGTCCTCCTCGGTTTCCGCCACGCGCACCTCCCCGGGGTTCTCGACCAGTCCGCGGGCCAGGTACTCGAGCAGCTCCTTCATGAGCTGGCGCCGTAGCGCTACTGGATGCCCTGAGTGTGCAGGAGCTTTCGCACGGTCCCGCTGGGCTGCGCCCCTCGCGCGAGCCAATCCCTGATGCGCTCCTCGTCGAGCGTGATCGTGGAGGGATTGGTCTGCGGGTTGTAGTGGCCGACGGTCTCGATCACGCGACCGTCGCGCTTGGCGCGCTGGTCAGCCACCACGACCCGCCAGATGGGGTTCTTGCGGCTGCCGACGCGGGTTAGACGGAGTCTCACCGACATGCGGCGGCTGAGGTTAGCGTGACGCGATTCACCGCGCTTGACGCATCAGGTTGCCCAGGTCCGGCATCCGGCCCTGGGCGACTTGGCGCATCACCTTGCGCATCTGCTCGAACTGCTTGATGAGCTGCTTGACGGCCTGCACGTTGGTCCCCGACCCGCGCGCGATGCGAAGCCGCCGAGAGCCCTTGATCAACTCGGGGTGCCGCCGCTCCTGCGGAGTCATCGAGAGGATGATCGCTTGGAGCCTGTCGAACTCGCGTTCGTCCACGCGCACGTTGCGCAGCTCCTTGCCGAGCCCGGGAATCATTCCCAGCAGCGACTGCAGCGGCCCCAGGCGGCGGACCTGACGCATCTGCTCCAGAAAATCGTCGAGGCCGAACTCCTGCTTGCGCAGCTTGCGCTCCAGGTCGGCCGCCTGCTGTTCGTCGTAGGCCCCCTGCGCCTTCTCGATCAGGGACATCATGTCGCCCATCCCCAGGATGCGCTGGGCCATGCGGTCGGGGTGAAAGCGCTCGAACTGGTCGAGCTTCTCGCCGGTGGAGGCGAACAGAATCGGCTTGCCGGTGATTGCCTTTACCGACAGCGCGGCGCCGCCGCGGGCGTCACCGTCGAGCTTCGTCAGCACGACGCCGTCGAAGTCCGCGACCTCCGCGAACTGCTCAGCCACCGCCACCGCGTCCTGGCCGGTCATGGCGTCTACCACCAGCAGTACGTCGTGTGGCCGGACGGCTTTGTTGATCTGAGCGAGCTCGGCCATCATCTCCTGGTCCACGTGCAGTCGGCCGCTGGTGTCGATGATCAGCGCGTCCTTGCCCTCGGATTGCGCGCGGTCGCGGGCCCAGGCGGCGATCTTGACCGGATCGCGGTCGGTGCCCTGCTCGTA
>DAIPIC010000129.1:0-8619 GCA_036771025.1 Solirubrobacteraceae bacterium | reverse complement strand
TCCCCACGGTGGGATCGCCGACGGCCGCCTCCTCGCCCGAGGACTGCTTTGACTCGAAGTGAGCGATGAACCGCTCGAGCGCGTCCTCACGGCGGTTGAACACCAGATCGTCGGCCAGCTCGCGCTCCGCCTCGGGGATCTCGGCGTACGGCGTGATGTGGTTGGGATTGACCATCGCCAGATCGAGTCCGGCCTCGACGCAGTGGTGCAGGAAGACGCTGTTGAGGACGCTTCGGGCGGGAACGCCGACGCCGAAGGAGACGTTCGATACGCCGAGCGAGGTCTTGACGCCCGGGATCTCGGTCTTGACCCGCCGGATGCCCTCGATCGTCTCGATCGCCGACGGCTTCCACTCATCGTCGCCCGTCGTCAGCGTGAACGTCAGGCAGTCGAAGATCAGAGACTCGCGGTCGAGCCCGTGCTCATCGCAGCAGAGCTCGGTGATCCGCTGGGCGACCTCGAGCTTGCGCTGGGCGGTCTTGGCCATCCCTTCCTCGTCGATTGTCAGCGCGATCAGGGCGGCGCCGTGCGCCTTGGCCAGCGGCACCACACGGTCGAGCTTGTCGCGGCCGGCCTCGAGGTTGACCGAGTTGACGACGGCGCGGCCGGGAATCTGCTCGAGCGCCTCCTCCAGCACCTCGGGTTCGGTCGAGTCGACCTGGATCGGCGCCGGCTGGGTGAGGCTGATCCGCTTCACGAGCTCGCGCATCTGGTCGGCCTCGTCCTGGCGCTCGGTCAGCGCCACGCATACGTCGAGCACGTGCGCTCCGCCCTGCACCTGATCCTCGGCGATCGTCAGCAGCCCGTCGTAGTCGTCGGCGAGCAGCAGCTCCTTGGCCTTGCGCGATCCCTGGCTATTGACGCGTTCGCCCACCAGCGTTGGGCGTGGGTCCTGGACCAGCGGGGTGGCAGTCATCATCGAGCTGAGGTGTGTAGGACGGCGCTCGGGTCGCTCGCCCGGCGTGCGGTCGGCGCACCGCTCGGCGATCGCCGCGATGTGCGCGGGCGTGGTGCCGCAGCAGCCGCCGACGATCGAGACGCCGTAGCGCTCGACGAACTCGCCGAGGACCGCAGCCAGCGGCTCGGGCTCTTCCGGGAAGATCGTCTCGCCGTTTGGCCCCTGCAGCGGGAGCCCGGCGTTGGGGATGCAGTGCACAGGCTTGCTCGAGAACTCCCCGAGGAAGCGGATCGCATCGCGCATGTCCTCGGGGCCGGTCGAGCAGTTCAGGCCGATCACGTCGACCTCGAGGGCCTCGAGCGTGGCGAGCACGCTTGAGATATCCGTGCCGAGCAGCATCTTCCCGCCCTGCGGAAGCAGCGACACGCTGCACTGGATCGGGACCGCGCGGCCGGCCTGCTTGAACGCCTCCCGCGCTCCGAAGATCGCCGCCTTGACCTCGAGGATGTCCTGCGCGGTCTCGATGATGATCAGGTCGACGCTGCCCTCGACCAGGCCGCCCGCCTGCTCGGTGAAAACCTCGACCAGCTCGCGGAAGCGGATCTGGCCGAGCGTCGGGTCGTCGCTGGCGGGGAGAAAGCCGGTGGGCCCGATCGAGCCGGCGACGAACCGATCCTGCCCGGCCGCCTTGCGGGCGATCTGTGCGGCCTTGAGGTTGATCTCGTGGGTGTGCTCGCCGAGCCCCCATTCGGACAGCTTCAGGCGCGAGCCCTGGAAGGTATCGGTCTCGAGGACCTCCGCCCCCGCCTCCAGCATCGAGGCGTGGACGCCCTCGATCACGTCAGGGCGGTTGAGGACGAGCGCCTCGTGGCAGCGCCCGGGAAGCTTGTAGTCACGCTCGAGGCTCAGGTCGAACTGCTCGAGCGTTGCGCCCATGCCGCCGTCGTAGATCAGGACCCGCTCGCGGGTGGCGGAGAGGAAATCTCGCACCACGAGCATGCTACCAGCGAATCGCCAAACCTTGACATAAGTGTGGCAAGGTTGGGAGTGGGGGGCGGGGCGCTCCGCCGGGTAGAGGGAGGCTTCGCCGGCCCAGACGGCCCCCAAACACCGTCACGTCCGCGTAAGCTCGTGCAATTAAGAGGGCGATGGTGCGCGATCGCGAGGATCTTCAGAGGGCGTCCGACGAGGAACTGCTGTCGGCGATCGCCGATCGCGACGGCGCTGCCTTCAGGGTCTTCTATCGCCGCCATCTTCCCGCGGTGCTCGCGTACCTGGTGCGGGAGACACGGGACCCAGAGGCGTCGGCCGACCTCGCGGCCGAGGTGTTCGCGGCGGTGCTGCTCGCGTCCAGGCGGTACCGCGCCGATGGGCCCTCGGCCGCTCCGTGGGTGATCGGGATTGCTCGGAAGAAGCTGCTGATGAGCTTCCGGCGTGGCCGGATCGAGTCGCGCGCCAGAAAGCGCCTGCAATTTCAGCCGGTCGAGTTCGAGGACCAGGATTTCGAGCGCGTCGAGGCCGCCGCCGACGGTGGCGCCGGACGGCTCGGGCAGTTGGTGGCCCAACTTCCCGCGGACGAACGCTTCGCGGTGCACGCACACGTGGTCGAGGAACGCAGCTACAAGGAAATCGCCGCCGAGCTTGCCTGCTCCGAGCTGGTGGTTCGAAAGCGTGTCAGTCGCGGACTGGCCCGAGTAAGGGAGCAACTGCAAGATGGGTGATTACCTGACACAGGTCGAGGAGCAGCTCGTCGAGCTGACAGAGCGGGGTGCGCATCGGCGCCCCCGCCCCCGGCTCGACCTGCTCGCGGTGGGGTCAGCGATCGCCGTCGTCGTCGCCGTCGTGGTGGCGGTCGCGACGATCGGCCAGAACCCCCAGCGGCACACCGCGTCACACGGCGCGACGGCCGAGCACCCAGCCAAGCGCCATCGCTCAGTCGTCCACCATCGAACGGGCACGACCACGGGAAGAGCGGTGAGCGTCGCCTCGCCGTCCGGCGGCCCTGTTCCGGCCGGCTTCGGCCCCGTTTCGTTCACAGCGCTCGGCGAGTTCAACTGGTGGCTGCTCGGCAGCGCCCCCTGTTCGAGCCCGCCGTGCACCTCGGTGGTCCGGACGACCAACGGCGGCCGGAGCTTCGTGGGCATTCCCGCTCCGCGGACCAATCAGGTCTCGCAGCTGCGCTTCGTCAGCCCCACCGACGCCTTCGCATACGGACCACAGCTGTGGGTCACGCACGATGCCGGCTTCGATTGGTACCGGATCCGTTCAACCGGCCAGGTCACCGAGCTGGCCGCGGGAGGCGGATATGCGTACGCGATTGTCAATAACTCGAAGGGAGGCGGCAGCCTGGACCGCGCCGCGATCGGCAGTGACACCTGGCGGACGCTGCCCGTGCCCGGTGCGGCCTACTCGGGCCTCTGGGTGCACGGAAGCTATGTCCTGCTGGAGACCGACAACCCGAGCGGCACGGCCCAGAACCTGGCGATCTCGACCGATTACGGCGAGCATTTCGTGGTCCGGCCGGTTCCGCCCAGCGTCGCCTGCCAGTTCGAAATGCCCGCTCCGCCCGTCGTCTGGGCCCACTGCGCGACCGGCATGATGAGCGGGACCTGGCGCTCGACCAACGAAGGGCGGAGCTTCGAGGCGGCCCGAGGAGGCCCTCCCCAGCTTCCCAACTCCGCAGTCTTCGGCTCAGCCTCACCGACGACCGCCGTCGTCGGCTACCGGCAGCTCTACCGGACGACCGACGGCGGCTCCACGTGGGCACCCGTGTCCGGGCCGTCCGGGATCACGTGGTGGCAGTACCTCGGCTTCACCGACCCCACCCACGGCGTCGCGATCGGCTATGTCGGAAGCCCAGGCCTGTCGCGCAACGAGCGGCTCTACTACACGACCGACGGCGGCGCGAGCTATCACCGGGTGAGGATCCGGTGAGTGCGCGCCTGCGGACGGTCGGAGCGTTCGCGGGCGTAGCCGCTGTCACGGTTGTGTTGCTCGCGGCAACTTCGATGGCGCGTCGGCCACACCCTGCGCGCGGGGCGGCTAGGCCGGCAGCCAAAACCCACTTCATCCCGCAGTCGGTGTCGTTCGTGTCGCCTTCGGTGGGCTGGGCCTGGGGCCCAGCCGGCTGGCCACTCGCGGGTCGGCGCGAGAGAGGCGTGCTCGCCCGCACGAGCAACGGAGGGCGGACGTGGAGCACGGTGCCCTCACCAGGTCCCTACGCGCAGCCCGGTTACGGACCGGGGTTCTCCGGTGTCCACTTCGCGGATAACCGGCACGGATACCTGTTCGGCAGCCGGCTACTCGAGACCGGCGACGGCGGGGAAACCTGGAGGCAGATCCGGGTGCCCGGGATGATCCTTGACGTGGAGACCGCCGGGGGCGACGCCTACGCGCAGACGCTCACGTGCGCAAACGAGGACATCTGCGGGAGCGCGCGGCTGTACCGGGTCGGCAGCGAGCGGCTTGTCGGAGCCGGACCCCGGAGCCCCGTGAGCGGCCGATGGTGGAGCCTCGTTGCCCGCGGCGCAAGCGTCTATCTGCTCACGCCAAACACCACCGGCCTGGGCTCAACGCTGTGGTCGAGCCACGACGGCGGGTGGTCGTGGCGGAGCGAGCGCGGTCCGTGCCAGTGGACCGGCGTGCTTGCGGCGTGGTCCTCATCAGGGCTCGCGCTGGCGTGCGGCTGGCAGCCTGCTGCCGGCAGTCAGCTGAAGACCTTCTATGAGTCACCTAACGGAGGCCGGTCGTGGCGGCAGGTCGGGCAGCTGCCGTTCGGCCCCGGCTACATCCAGTCGCTGGCCGCGGCAAACCCTGAGCACTGGGTGATTGGCGAGGCGCGCGGACAGATCATCGTCACGACCGACGGCGGCCGCGATTGGCGCGCGGCGCATTTTCTCGGGCCCACCGATGGCGTCGAGGGCTGGGGCTCGATCGGCTTCATCGACGGCGCGCACGCGGTCGCGGTCCCCTGGACGATGAACGGCGATGTGATCGCATTCAGCGAGGACGCGGGGAGCACCTGGCGCGAGCTGGCCTTCGGTGCCATACCCCCGGCCGGGTGAGGTCGCACCGCTCCGCCTGCCCGCCCTCGGTAGGTTGCACGTATGTCTGACCAAGCAGGGAAGACGGTGCTGCCGTATGGCTCGTGGCCGACGCCGATCACCTCTGAGGTGGTGGTCGCGAAGGCGGTCGGGCTGGCCGAAGTCAGGGTCGATGGCGACGACGTGATCTGGTCCGAGGCGCGGCCCGCGGAAGGGGGGCGGACCGCGCTGGTCCGGCTGACCCCCGACGGCCAACGCGAGGAGCTTCTCTCGCGCGAACACAACGCGCGCACCGCGGTGCATGAATACGGCGGCGGTGCGTGGTGGGCCGGCGGGGGCGTGGTCTGGTTTGCCAACTGGCGTGACCAGCGCGTGTACCGGCGCGATCCGGCATCCGGCCGGGCCGAGCCACTCACGCCGGCGCCGGAGCTCGCCCGCGGGGATCGTTACGCCGACGGCGCGCTCAGCCCCGATCACAGCACGATTCTGTGCGTACGGGAGCATCACCCGCCCGATGGGCGTGGGCCAATCGATGTCACGAACGAGGTGGTCCGCTTTGCGGCGCACGAACCGTCCACGCCGGAGGTCCTGGTCAGCGGGCCTGACTTCGTCTCGAACCCACGGCTGAGCAGCGATGGCTCCAAGCTCTGCTGGGTCGAGTGGGACCACCCGAACATGCCCTGGAACGACACGAGGCTGATGGTCCGCGACCTCGAGACCGGGAAGGAGGAGTTGATCGCCGGGCGCGAGGGCGAGTCGGTCAACGAGCCGCAGTGGCAGGACGACGGGTCACTGACGTTTATCAGTGACCGGAACGGGTGGTGGAATCTCTACCGCTGGGTGCCGGGCAATGACGTCGAGCCGCTGGTCGAGATCGACGCCGAAGTCGGGTTCCCGCAATGGGTTTTCGGGCTCTCACGCTATGCCGTGCTCGACGACGGACGCGTCGTGTTCGCGTGCACCCGCGACGGGCTGGACGGGATGATGGTGCGGCTGACCGACGGCACGCTGACGGAGCTCGACCTGCACTGCTCGAGCGTGCGGAACCTGGCTCGCGCCGGAAATTCTTCGGTGGCGCTGATCAGCGCATCACTCGATACTGAGGCCTCGTTGGTGCGGCTGACTCTCGGCGCCGGTGGAGAGGTCGAGCATGCGGAGACGCTGCGACGGGCTCGCGACCTGAATGAGCTGGGCGTTGACTGCGCCCACATATCCGTGCCCGAGCCGGTCGACCTCCCATCTGTCGGAGGACGGACCGCCCACGCGCTCTTCTATCGGCCGGTCAACCCGCGATACAGGGGCCCGGACGACGAGCGCCCGCCACTGATCCTTCATGTCCACGGCGGCCCGACGGGCGCTGCTCACGCGGAGCTGGGCCTCGACTTCCAGTACTTCACCAGCAGGGGGTTCGCCGTCGCTGACATCAATTACGGAGGGTCCACCGGGTACGGGCGGGCGTATCGGGAGCTGCTGAACGACGCGTGGGGGGTGGTCGACGTCGAGGACTCGATGGCCGCCGCCTCCGCGCTCGCTGAGCGGGGCGAGGTCGACGCGAGGCGGATGTGCATCACCGGCGGCTCGGCGGGGGGCTACACGACGCTTGCGTGCTTGGCGCGTTCGGACACGCCGTTCGCCGCCGGCGGCGACCACTTCGGCGTGGCCGACCTCGAGGCGATGGCGAAGGACACCCATAAGTTCGAGAGCCACTATCTCGACAAGCTCATCGGTCCCTATCCCGAGGCGCGAGATGTCTATATCGAGCGCTCCCCGATCCACCACGTCCAGGAATTCAGCCGGCCGCTGATCGTGCTCCAGGGTCTGGAGGACGAGGTCGTGCCGCCCAACCAGGCGACGATGATCGTCGACGCGCTGCGCGCGAAGGGCGTGCCGGTTGCCTACCTGGCATTCGAGGGCGAACAGCACGGATTCCGGCAGGAGTCCAATGTCCGCCGCGCGCTCGATGCGGAGCTCAGCTTCTATGCGCAGATCTTCGGGTTCGAGCTCCCCATCGAGGAGGGGATCGAGCCGGTGAGGATCGAGTGGCCGCAGGCCACCAGCTCGAGCGGCAGCTGATCACGCGAGCGGCAGCTGACCACGCGAGCGGCAGCTGATCAGGCGAGCGGCAGCTGATCACGCGAGCGGCGCGGAGACGACCTGCGGCTCCAGTCTGCTTATGCAATGCTTTAGCGGATGAACGGTGTGATGACGTTGGGAGAAGCCGCTCGCGCCCTCGGTGTAAGCCAAGACACGCTCCGCCGGTGGGAGCGTGCCGGCAAGCTGCATACGCAGCGCGATCCGCATAACCGCCGCCTGGTCCCGGTCGATGAGGTCCGGCGCCTGAAGGGTCATCCCGAGCGGCACCGCACCGGGATGACGCTGTCGGCCCGCAACCGCTTCCCCGGCCGCGTCAGGTCCGTCGAGGCCGACGGCGTGATGGCGCTGGTCGAAGTCGAGGCAGGCCCGTTCCTGGTGACGGCGGCCGTGACCCGCGATTCGGTCGAGGAGCTCGACCTGCGCCAGGGTGACGAGGTGACGGCAACGGTCAAGGCGACCTCGGTGATGCTTGAGAGGGGGGCGCGGTGAGTCCGGCCGGGGCAACGGCGAAGCGGACGGGAGGTTCGCCGGGGGCCGGACGATGGCGGGGCGCGATGACCACGGCGCTCGCCACGCTGGTGCTGAGCGCGTGCGGTTCCGCGAGTACGTCCTCCGCTCCGGGGACCGGCGCACCATCTTCCGCGCATGGCTCGGTCTCGGTCCTGTACGCGGGCTCGCTCGTCAACACGATGGAGCACGACCTCGGGCCGGCCTTCACGCGGGCCAAGGGGTACGCGTTCCTCGGGTTCGGCGCGGGATCGACCGAGCTCGTGGCGCAGATCAAGAGCAGTATCAGGCGGGGCGATGTGTTCATCAGCGCCAGCCCCAAGGTCAACAAGCTGCTCCAGGGCGCCCCCAACGGCAACTGGGAGACCTGGTACATCACGTTCGCCCAGGCGCCGCTGGTGCTCGGCTACAACCCCAGCAGCCGGTTCGCAGCCCAGTTTCGCTCAAGGCCCTGGTATCGGGTGATCGCCGAGCCGGGGATCCAGGTGGGGCGGACCGATCCCAAGCTCGACCCGAAGGGCAAGTTGACGGTGGAGGCGCTGACCGCGGCAGCCCGCTCGCTGCAGATGCCGGTGCTGAGGCACGCGATCGGGCGGTTCGCGGTGTTCCCGGAGGAGTCGCTGGTCGGCCGGCTGGAGGCCGGGCAGCTCGACGCCGGCTTCTTCTACGCCAACGAGGCGCGCGAGCAGCACATCCCGGCCGTCCCCCTGACGCCGGTGAAGAAGAGCGCCGAATTCACCGTCACGATTCTGCGCGGCGCACCTGACGCGGCCGGCGCAGATGCGTTCGTCACGTTCCTGCTGTCTTCGAGCGGGCGCGCGATCCTGGCGCGGCATGGCCTCGTCGTGCTACCGCCGACGCTGACCGGTTCGGCAGCCGCGGTGCCGCCGGGCCCGCGGGCGCTGTTGGCAGGTTGAGCGCTCTCGCCCCGGCGCGGGGAGGGGAGAGGTGATCGGGCGGGTCCGGAGCCCCCTGCCGTGGTTGGCCGGCTTGCTGGCGATCTACCTGATCGCACCGATCGTCGCGTTCCTCGTGCGGCTCGGTCACGGGGTCGCGTCGGCGCCGGGAGTCGGCGGG
>DAIPIC010000128.1:0-8718 GCA_036771025.1 Solirubrobacteraceae bacterium | reverse complement strand
GCAGCAGCGCTGCGCGAGCCGACGAGGACGAAGCCAGACGCCGCCAGGGGCGGCTCGAATGGCGTCCAATTTCTGATCCGGGGCACTAGAAAACCCGCGGCCACTCGAGCACGACGAGACCACCGAGAACGATGCCGATGCCGATCAGCGCCGCCAGCACGTACAGAGACAGGATCACGACCGCGGCGCGTTCGAGCGGCCGTCTGTAGGCGGTCATTGCCGGCGCGAGCACGAGCGCGCAGAACGCGGTCAGCCCGAAAACTCCGAGGCAGGCGCCGACCAGATAGGTGATCGTCGTGTTGCTCATCTACGGACGGGATTGTGCCGGAAGCCGGGGATGGCTGAAGTCGGGGCCGACGGCGACCGCGGACTTTGCATCAGGGAACCGTTCCGAAAGGGCGCGCGCGGCGGCCTTGGCCCGCGCGGGGGCGTCGGATCCCCACAACAGGGCGAACACGGTCGGCCCCGAACCCGAGACCATCGCGTTCTCGGAACAGGCGTCCCGCACGGCGGCGATGGCATCTGTGATTGGGGGGCACAGGGAGACCGCAGCAGGCTCGAGGTCGTTGACCATGAACTGGGCAGGCAGCCGTGCGGGCTGAGGCGTCAAGGCGTGGATGAGGCTCTGTCGCAGGTGCTCGAGGTCGCGCGACGAACGCGCCAGACCCAGGCGGTCCGCCTCTGCGTAGACGTCGGCCGTCCTCAGCTGATGCGGGAGGGGCACGATCACGAAGGCGTGAGGAGCCAGTGGGTCCAGGTGCTCAACCTCGTCCCCCGCGCCGGTGCCCAGCGCCAGCCCCGGCCTGATCTGACTGGGCACATCCGATCCGAGCTCCGCCGCCAGCTCCTGAAGCTCCGCGTCGCGGAGTCGCTCTAGCAGACGGAGGGCCGCGGCCGCGTCCGCCGAGCCTCCGCCCATTCCGGCCGCGACCGGTATTCGCTTGGCGATCTCGATCGTGACCGGCGGACCGTCCCAGCCCCGCGCCCGCAAGCCTTCGAGCGCACGGGAGACGATGTTCGGTCCCTCGACGCCTGGGCACCGGACCTCGTCGGGTCCGCCGGAGTCGCGCGTCGTCAAGGAGATTTCGTCCGCCAGCGAGACCGACTCAAGCAGCGTGACGACCTCGTGCCTGCCGTCGTCCCGCCGTGGCCCCACGTACAGGCACAGGTTCGCCTTCCCCGGCGCCGCCGCGACCAGCCTCATTCGATCCCGAGCTCATTGGCCAGCCGCCGGAACTGGTCGGGCGACAGGCGCTCGGCGCGTTCATCCGGGCGGTGGCCGAGCGCCTCGAGCGCGACCTGCGCTCGTTCCCTGATCCCGGGCTGAGCACGCGGTGCGAGCGCCAGCGAGCCGGCGAGCGTCTTTCGGCGGTGGGCAAATGCGTCGTGAATCAACGTCCGGGCCCCGGGAGACGGCCCCGGTCCGTGGCGTTCGAGCCCCACGAGTACGGAGTCCACATTCGGGACTGGCCGGAACACCGTCCGGCTCACGGGCCTGAGGACGCGGACGTCGCAGGCCAGCTGGGCGAGCGCCGACGGAGCGCCGTACGCAGGCGTACCCGGGGCGGCCGCCAGCCGCTCCCCCACCTCGCGCTGCACCATCGCCACCCACTTGACCACCGTGGGCAGCTCGTCGATCGTTCGTAGGATCACTGTCGCGGCGATGCCGTAGGGAAGATTGGCGACCACCTTCGCTGGATTTGGCTCGAGCGATCGCAGGTCGAGTTCGAGCGCGTCCGCCAGGTGAACCGCGACGTTGTCGTGCGCCCCCAGCGTCCCGGCCAGTGACTCCGCCAGGCGCCGGTCGACCTCGACGACGTGCACGTACCCGGCGCGACTCGCGAGCCGCTCGGACAGAACCCCCGGGCCGCCCCCGATCTCGAGCACCACGTCGTCCGGCGAGAGCTCCGCCAGGCGCTCGATCACGTCGAGGACGTTGCGGTCGACCAGAAAGTTCTGACCGAGGTCGCGCGTGCGGCGGGTTGGCCTCACCCTCACCACCCGAATAACGCCGCTCCCACGCGCTCGACGTCGGCCTCGAGCTGGGCGTAGGGCACGCCACGTTCGGCTGCGACCGCGTCCGCGGTGTGAACGACGTTGGCCGGCTCGTTGGGCTTGCCACGGACCGCCTGCGGCGACAGGAACGGCGCGTCGGTCTCGACCAGCAGTCGATCGGCCGGGACCCGACGGGCCGCCTCGCGCAGCTCGCTCGCTTTCGGGTAGGTCACATTGCCGGCGAACGAGAGCCACCAGCCGTCATGCTCGAGGCACTCTTCGATGCGGCCGGTCATCGAAAAGCAGTGGAGGATCACGCGGAGGCCTCCAGCGTGGTCGCTGAGGAAACTGAGAGTGTCGTCGTCGGCCGCTCGCGTGTGGATCACCAGGGGCTTTTCCGTCTCCCGGGCCAGTTCGACCTGCGCCTTGAACGCGCGAGCCTGGTCGGGTCGGGGCGCGCGGTCGCGGTAGTAGTCGAGTCCGGTCTCGCCGATCGCGACGCATTTCTCGTGCGCGGCTAGCGCTTTGAGCTCGGCCAAGTCGGCATCGTCGAAGCCGGTGGCCTCGTTGGGGTGACGGCCGATCGCGGCATAGACCTGGGGGAAGTCCTCGGCCGCCTTGAGCGCCGCCCGACAGCTCTCCCCGTTCGTCCCCACGGTCACGATCTTCTTGACTCCGGCCTCCTCCGCCGCCGCCACGAGCTCCGGGTCCGGCCGCTCGCAGAAGCTGAGATGCGTATGGCTGTCGATCACGAAGGCCGGGCCCGGGTCATCCCCGCTTCGGGAACAGCGGCTCGAGTTCGCTCACCCGCGAGCCCGAACCCCGCTCCGTGAATCGAGCTGCGCCGTATTCCTCTGACGGTTGGCCGATTGCCGCCAGCAGTCGCTCGGTGCTGGATGGCATGTAGGGATGAAGGAGCACGCTGACCACGCGAAGACCTTCGGCCAGGGAGGCCAGCGTCTCGTCCAGTCTCTGTGCGTCGGCTGGGTCGCGCGCCAGCTGCCACGGAGCGCGCTCCTCGACATAGCGGTTCAGTCGCCTGACCCGCTGCCATATCTCCTCCAGGGCCTGCGTGGCCTCGGCTCGGTCAAGCAGCCTCGCCACCTCGTCGGGCAAGTTCTCGAACTCCTTGCCCAGCGCGTCATCCGTGGCCGCGACCGGGGTCACCCCGTCGCGGTAGCGAGCGATCATGGCCACCGTGCGGCTGCCCAGGTTGCCGTACTCGTTCGCCAGCTCGGCGTCGTACCTGGCCTTGACGGCTTCCATCCCGACGGCACCGTCGCTGCCGAAGCCGACGTCTCGCATCAGGTAGAAGCGCAGGGCGTCGGTGCCGTATCCCTTCATGACCTCGAATGGGTCGAGCACATTGCCCAGCGACTTGCTCATCTTCCTGCCGTCCGCCCCGAGCAGGAAGCCGTGCACGAACACATGGTGGGGAAGGGCGAGTTCAGCGGCCATCAACAGTGCCGGCCAGAAGACCGTGTGGAACTTGAGGATGTCCTTGCCGATGATGTGGTAGGTGGCGGGCCAGAAGCGGGAGGTCAAGTCCTCGCCCGGGCGGGCATATCCGAGTGCCGTGTAGTAGTTGAGGAGAGCGTCGAACCACACGTAGAAGACGTGGCCCGGGTCCCAGGGCACGGTGACCCCCCACTTCAGCCGCTCGCGACTCAACGAGACGTCCTGAAGGCCCTGAGCGATGAACGCTCGGGCCTCGTTGAAGTGACGTGGAGGCATGACGAAGTCCGGCCGCTCGGCGTACAGGCGCTCGAGCGGCTCCTGAAACGCCGACAGACGGAAGAACCAGTTCTCCTCCTGATGGCGCTCGAGAGGGATCTCGTGGATCGGGCAAAGGTTGCCCTCCAGGATCTCGTTCTCGACCTTGAAGTCAGCGCACCGCGGGCAGTACCAGCCCTCGTATAGCCCCTTGTACGTGTAGCCGTTGTCGTGGACCTGCTGAAGCACCTCCTGGACCCTGACCTCGTGACCCTCGTCCGAGGTACGGATGAAGAAGTCGTTCGAGACCCCCAGCTGGGGCATTAGCGCCTTGAAGCGCTCCGCGTTGCGATCCGCCAGGTCCTTCGGCTCGAGCCCCTGCGCCTGGGCGGCATCAGCGACGGGCTCGCCGTGCTCGTCCGTGCCGGTGAGGAAGAACACATCCTCGCCTCGCTGACGCATGTGGCGCGCGAGGACGTCTGCGGCGATCGTCGTGTACGCGTGACCGAGGTGCGGCTCGGCGTTGACGTAGTAGATCGGGGTGGTGACGTAGAACGACATCGGGCGGACGGAGAAGGCTAGCCAGGCTCTAGTTCAGCTCCCGGTAGAGCGCGTTGGCGCCAAGGCCGGTGAGCTCCGCCACCACCGACGCGGCGGCACGGGGCTTCGCCCCAGCTTCGACCAGGCGTTTGACCGCGTCCACCGCCGGCCCGAGGTCTGCCCCACGACGGCTCGGGGCGGGCCCCACCACCAGCGCCACTTCGCCCCGCGGCGGCGCTTTCTCGTAGCGCTCAGCCAGCTCCGACGCACTGCCCCGCACCACCTCTTCGTGCACTTTTGTCAGCTCGCGACAGACCGCCACCGGCCGGTCGGGATCCAGCGCCGCCAGCACCTCGAGTGACTTGGCCAGCCGGCGCGGGGACTCGAAGGCCACCACGGTCTCGGGCGCTTCGAAGACGCGCGCCAGGTCTGCCTGCTTGCGCGGAAGAAATCCCTCGAAGCGCCACCGGTCGGCGGGCAGGGCACTCGCCACGAGCGCCGCCAACGCGGCGGATGGCCCCGGCAGGACCTCGACCGCCAGCCCGGCCGCCACGCAAGCCCTCACGAGCACGAACCCGGGGTCCGATACGAGCGGCATGCCGGCGTCGGAGACGAGCGCCACGACGGCGCCGCGGCGCATCTCCTCCACGAGCTCCGGCGCCCGCTGGCTCTCGTTGTGCTCCTGGTAGCTCTTGAGCCGCGCCTTGACGCCGTAGCGGTCGAGCAGCACGCGCGTCCGCCGCGTGTCTTCGCATGCCACGATGTCGGCCTCGCGCAGGGCGGAGAGGACGCGCAGCGTCACGTCCTCCAGGTTCCCGATCGGGGTGGAACAGACGACCAGGCGGCCGCTCATCGATCCCCCGCGAGGCCGTCGAGCGCCAGCGCGGCCGCTCCGATCATGCCGGCCTCGACGCCGAAGCGCGCCGCGACGATCCGCACCTGATCGCGCGATGGTGGCAACGCGCGGGACGCGACCTCGACGCGCGCGGGCTCCAGCAACAGCTCGCCGGCGGCGATCACTCCGCCTCCCACGACCACCACCTGCGGGTTGAATGTGTTCACGAAGCTGGCGATCGCCACCCCCAGTCGCGATCCGATCAGCGCCACGGCCTCGATCGCCGCCTCGTCCCCGTCGTGAGCCAATTCGGTCACGAGGGGCCCGGTCAGGGCACGGGTGGCTTCCAGGGCCCGGGCCAGTCCCGAGCCGGGACGCTCCTCCGCGATCCGAAGCGCCTCGCGCTCGAGCGCCGTGCCCGAGGCCATGACCTCGACGCAGCCCCGGTTGGGACAGTTGCCTTGACACGGTGGCCCGTCCATATCGATAACGGTGTGACCCAGCTCGGCGCCCGTGCCGAATGCCCCGCGATAGAGCTCGCCGCGAAGCACGAGCCCGCCCCCAATCCCTGTGCCGATGGTCAGCACCACCGCCTCGCTGGCCCCTCGGCAGGCGCCGGCCCGATGCTCCGCGAGGGCTGCCAGGTTGGAGTCGTTGTCGACGAACACCGGCATACCCAGCCTCTCGGCCATCACGTCTCCGAACGCGATGTCCGCAAGCGGCAGGTTGACCGACAACATGGCCATCTTCGTGCGGTTATCGATCAACGACGGGATCCCGAAGCCGACCGCCATCACCTCGTCACCGGAGGAACGGCGTGCTTCCTCAACGGCGTCGACTGCAACGTCGAGAAGGGACGCCTGGTCGAGACCCTTCAGCGAGCGCTGGGTGCGGTGATGGACCTCAAGGTCGGGTCCCACCGTACCCGCGAGCAGCTTCGTCCCGCCCATGTCGACGCCGATGACCGCCGTAGGTAGTCGGGTCGGCATCGGCTGCACTATATGGGCGCCCTCCGGGGTGCACGCTATGGGCGCCCTCCGGGGTGCACGCTATGGGCGCCCCCCAGGGTGCACGCTATGGGCGCCCCCCAGGGTGAAACATATGTGCGCCCGGCAGGGTGACACACTATGCGCACCCGGATGGCCGACGATCGCGACAGCCGGGCGCAGGTCGAGGACCGTCCCTACCGCGTTTACGGGCGCCAGGGGGGGTCGAAGCTCGAAGAGGATCCGCGCCCCTACAAGGTCTACCGCTCCCGTCCGCGCGGGCTAAAGGCGCTGTTGCGCGGAGAGGAGGATCTCGGTCTCCCGAGTGGCCTCGACCGCGAGCCCCGGCGGCCGAAGGCGCCAGGAAAGCGGCGGGTAACCGTCTGGCGCGTCGTCAAGTACGTGTTGCTCGCGATCGTGGCTTGGCTCCTGCTGTCGCTGATTCTGTTCATCGTCAGCGCCGAGATCGAAAAGGGCAACCTGCCGCGCTCGGCCGGCGACGCTTTGACCGGCGGTTCCAACATGATCACCGGCACCGATACGGTCCTGATCCTCGGCACCGACCAGCGGCCGACGACGGGCCCCGGGTCCAAGGAGCCGGGCTCAAACTACAACGACGCCGGGTCGCGGTCCGACACGATCATGCTGTGGCGGATCGGCGGGGGAACGTCCCGTCGCCTCTCCATCCCCCGCGACACCGCCGCGGAGATCCCGGGCCACGGGCTCGGCAAGATCAACGCCAGCTACGCGCTCGGCGGCCCGTCGCTGGCGATCAAGACGGTGGAGGGATTCACCGGGATCAAGATCAACCACATCATCATCGTCAACCTCGCCGAGTTCCCGAAGTTCATCGACGCCATCGGCGGCGTGGACGTGAAGACCGAGCACGTATGCGCCAACGTGTCCGGCGGTACGGCCAACGGGGGTTTCACCCTGAACCTCCCGGCCGGGGACCATCACTTGAATGGCCAGCAAGCGTTGCTCTATTCGCGGATCCGCGAGAACCCCTGCAATCCCTCCGACAACGACCTGTCGAGGGTTCAGCACCAGCAGCAGATCCTCAACGCGATCAAGGGTCAGCTCTTCTCGGTCGGCACTTTCTTCCGCCTGCCGTGGGCGTCCTGGGATGCCCCGAAGGTGCTGCGGACGGACATGGGGGGTCCGACTTTGCTCACGCTGTTCACGGCCTCGGAGTTCGGGGGCTCGGCGCCGGTCAACGTCCTGAAGCCCACCGGAGCGGAGGACCTGCCCGGGTACGGCTCCGCGCTGACGGTTTCGCGTGGGGCGGTTCATTCGGCGGTGTCTCAGCTCCTGAACGGCTGAGCCTTCTTCGGATTTGTCACACCGCGTGAACCACACGTGACATCTTCGGTGTCACGCTGGCGCTCGTGGGCGACTCTGGCGACTTTTCGGTCCCTGGAGAACAAAAACCTCGCCAGAGTCGGGGCGGAGCTGTCGCCGAGATTGCCCGCCGTCAGTTTGGAGTCGTCTCACGCTCGCAACTCCGGCGGGCCGGGCTCACCGAGGCCGAGATTCGAGGATGGGTTGAGCGACGCCACCTGCTTCCCCTTTACCGAGGTGTCTTCGCTGTGGGGCATGTGCGACTCATGCGCCACGCGCACCTCATTGCCGCCTTGCTGGCAGCCGGCGAAGGCGCGTTTCTGAGCCATCGCACGGCGGCGGGCGTTTGGGGTCTGAGAGAAATTTCGACGAGACGAATCGACGTGACCGTGACCGGCAGCAGCCGCCGTTCGAGGGGGCCGCTCGTGGTCCACAGGACGGCGGAGCGGCCGGCGAAGTCCGACATCACAACTCGCGATGGCCTCCGAGTCAGCTCCGTCCCGCGTCTGCTGATCGAGCTCGCCCCGCGCGAGTCCGCGCGGGAGCTGGATCGGCTCATCACCGTCGCGGCCCGAAAGCGGATCCTCAATGTGGACAAGATGCACGCCGTCGTTACTCGCCACGGCCGGCGCCCGGGCATGGCGAAGCTCCGCAATGCGCTAAGGGCCTACCTGCCGCGGCCAGACCGCAAGTCCGGTCTGGAGCGGGCGTTCGACGAGCTGCTCGCCGAGCATCCTGAGATTCCGCCTCCGCAGCGCAACGTCTACATCGACGGCTGGGAGATCGACTGCTACTGGCCCGCACAGAGCCTGGCCGTCGAGCTCGACGGCCGCCCGTACCACGTCGCCGTCAGGGACATCGAGCGGGACCGGCTGAAGGACGCGAAGCTGCTGAAGGTCGGGATCCGGGTTCTCAGGATCACCGACAGCCGGTTCGAGCTCGACCGCTTCGGCGCGCTCGGGGACCTGCTCGCCGCGCTCGGCCTCAGTCCGAGCTAGACGAGGCGGCGGCCTTTGTCTCTGACTTGCTCTCGGACTTCGAGTCGGACTTGGAGTCGGACTTGCTCTCCGACTTGGAGTCCTTCGAAGCATCGGAGTCGCCCGAGTCCCTCGAGCGCTTGCGGCCGTAGTCGGTGGTGTAGAAGCCCGAGCCCTTGAAGTGGACCGCCACCGGGTGGAAGACCCGTTCGACCGGTGCGTCGCAGGTGCTGCAGACGGAGATCGGGTCGTCGGCCATGCGCTGCATCACCTCGAACGTATGACCCTGCTCGCACCGATATTCGTAGATGGGCATCGCTTTACCAAGTAT
>DAIPIC010000127.1:0-8864 GCA_036771025.1 Solirubrobacteraceae bacterium | reverse complement strand
AGGTCAGCGGCGCAGTCGTCGACGGGACCGGCGGCTTCCGTGAGCGGGACCGCGTCGCCCGCGAACACCGCGCCCTCGGCGGTCACTGCCACGTCACAAGCAGGCGCGGCTGCCGGTGGCATCAAAACCGGCGGCTAACGGGCGCGTCGGAACCGTCGGCTAGCCCGCCCACCGCAGAAGCGATTTCGTCCACGACCGCCGCTCGGCGGCGGTCGTGGCGTCTGCTGTGAGGTGTTCCACGGAACGCCTTTGACCGGTCTGACACGATGCGGCCGTGGACGACGCGGTGGCCCTCTACCGAGCCGCATCGGAAGCGAACGACATCGACTCGCTGCTCGAATTGCTCGCGCCCGACGCCGAGCTGATCTCGCCGCTGTCCGGCCGCATGGTGTTCCGTGGCTCGCAGGACTTGCGCCTCCTGCTGAGCGCGGTATACGGGAGCCTCAGGAACTGGCGGTGGAACGAAGAGGTGGGCGACGGCGAGTTGCGAGTGGTGTTCGGAGCGGGCAAGGTCGGGCCCTTCAAGCTCGGCGACGCGATGCTCTTTGAGCTCTCCGCCGACGGCAGGATCAAGCGCATCCGCCCACATCTGCGGCCGTGGCTGGGGTTGACCGGATTCGCGCTGCTCGTCGGGGCGCGGATCGCCCGCCATCCGGGCGTCGTGTTGCGCGCGCTGCGGGCTCGCTGACAGCGGACGACCCCGGGACCGGTTCGGTGCAACCGGGGCCGCCGGTGCTTGCGCCCCGCACCCCCTGGCGGTTAGCGTCTTCAGACCGTCACCATTGAGAGGAGCAGCGATGCACGCGCGCACGGGACGTATCTCTTTCTCGCCAGAGAGTGCCGACGATGTTCTGAGCCACGTTCGCGAGTCGGTCGTTCCCAAGTACGAGCAGAGCGAGGGCTTCAAAGGGTTCACGTTGCTGCTGGACCGGGCAAACGGCGAGGGGATCGGGATCTCGTTCTGGGAGAGCGAGGACGCCATGAGAGCGACGGATCAGCTCGGAGACCAGGCTCGCACGGGAGCCGCCGAGGCTGGATCAGGTCGCGATCAGGGAGCAGAACGGTTCGAGGTCGCAATCGACACCATGGCCTAGAGGGCCTCATCCCTGCCACAGCAGAACCTGCTCGGTTTCTCTGCGGCCGGGACTGACGCCGCCATTACGCGACGCAAGAAGTTGGTTTTGGTGCCGACGGGGAGGCCCGTCAGCCGGATTGGCGCCCGCCGTCCCGGGCCTGGCTCCGAGCGCGTGCACGCCGGAAGCGGGCTGTGGAGATGGCGAGCGCGAGGATGACCGCGAGTACGGGCAGACCGTACAGCGGGAGGTCGACGAGAAGGTCGCCGCCGTGCGCGAGCAGGGTCATGCCCGCGCCGGGGTTCGTGGACTGGGCTTCATCGCCTCTCGCCGCGCGCGCGCTGGGGATCGATCGGGGCGATGTGCTCTCGTCGACTTCGCCAGCTTCCACAGCGCCCAGGACGCGGTGGCGATCATCCCGCTCCAGATGAGTAGCACGACGAGGTAGGCAGCAAGGGTTAGGAACCCGGGAACGTTGCCTTTCTGCTCGCGCTGCAAGAGTTTCTTATCGCGCTCGAACGGGCGGGTGAAGCGGGCGGGCGCCGGGATCCCGGCTACAGGGATGGCCTCGTCCTGGGGCATGTAGATCGGTAGGCCGAGTACGGCGCGCCCCCGGTGCAAGCGGATTGTCGACTTCCACTTCGGGCCCCAAGCCGGTACCGGTCGCGCCGCGCGGTAGACGCCCGGAGCGATCCTGTTCATCGGGGCGACCACTGCCCCGCCGCCTTGCCAGGCCGTGACCACAAACCACCGTGCGTCGTGCGCGGCGTTGGCTGGCCGCAAGCGCGCGGTTACGATGACCTCCCGATGTGGTGCGGGCGCCACGTCGCGCAGGCTGACCGTAGCCCGCGGAACGTTGGAGCCGTTCGGCATCGGTATCGCCCATGCCATGACCGCGACCGCCGCCAGTCCGGCCGCTGGAACGACCCATCGCGGTGCGTTCTCGGGCCGGTCTCCTGGGGCGACTGACCGGCCGATCCAGCCTCCGAGAAGGCCCCCCGCCGTCCCCGCCACCAGGGCGCAGATCACGCCCTCCGCGATCAGCGATGGTGACCAGGGGATGTAGGCGATCAGGGCTTGCCAGCCGTACTCCGCTGCGAACCCTACGGTGCCGATCAGCACCCCGGCCGCCGCGCCGAGCATCATCGGGCGGCGCCCGTCGTAACGCAGCCCCACCACCTCTACGAGGGCCGCCTCCACCAGGTACAGCGGGAAATGGGGAGCGGTCTGTCCGATGGTCGGCCCGACGAGCAACGCCAGAAACCCGCGGATGGCGATGAACACCAGCGCCGCGGTCAGCGCGCCTCCGCGCCCGTTGCGCACCCGGGCAGCGACCAGCCCGACACCCGCGGCCAGCGCCAGGAGGATGGGCTGCCAAACCAGGCGAAACTGCGGTACGCCGAAGTCGAACTCGGCCTGGAACGTGGACAGACCGACCAGCAGGGCCCCGATCATCACCGCGTTTAGCGACCGGACGAGCCGCGGTCGCGCCGGCGCGATCCGATCCCCGCTGCGCGAGCCCTCGGCGTAGAGGATCCAGGCCCCGACTATCGAGAACGTCGCACCGCCGATCAACAGCAGGTGCGTCGGCCCCCATAGCGTCACGTCCTGCCCGAAGATCCGATGCCAGATGTCATCCAATGGGAAGGCGATCAGCGACACCGCGCCGCAGGCACAGATCACCAGCGCACCTAGCGGCGCCCACCAACCATTGGGCAGCCGAATGGCCGTGCCCGACGGCCGGCGCCCGCCCGTCAAGGCGATCGCGATCACCCCCGAGGCAAGCACACAGAACAGGCCGGCCAGGATGAAGTAGTGCGCCGGGTTGGCGAGCGGCCCCGGGTCCCGTCCATTATCGAGATGAAGCGAGATGTCCCAGTACATCCCGAACACCGCAATCAGCAGGCTGACGGCGACCAAAAGCACTATCGGCAAGGCGGACCAGGCCGCGAGACCGAACGCCCGCGAACACCATCGAGCGGCGCCCCCCAAGAAACGCACCCGACCGGAGCGGTGGCCAGCGATCAATGCCAGCAGCGCGGCAGTGATGACGCCCATGCCGAGCGTGGCGCCGATCACCTGGTCGATAGCGCCGCCCCCTGCGGGGGGCTCGCTCCCCGCATCAGCCGCGGCCGGAGCCGCAGCTATCACGCTCAGCAGCACCGCAAGCACCGCTGCACCGCACACACGACCCAGCAAACGGGGTCTCACCTGAGCGTTGCTCCCTGCACCGATCAGCTCTCAACCTCGGTACTACCCAGCAACCAAGTCGCCTACCAATGCGGCATCTCGGTCGCACTCGGTGTTGGCTTGAGCCGGTCTCGAGCATCGTCGCCAGATCCCGTTTCTTGACAGCTCGTCCGGGGTACGGAACCGGAGGAAGGCCTATGTCGATGTTGAGATCCGCAGGGGGAGTTGGGCTGAAGGCGGTCAGGGCGGCAGTCGCGTGGGGCGAGATGGCCGTCAGCGATTTCGTCCACCTCCGCCGGACGGTCGATGGAAATGACATCGATGCGTGGGATCCCGACTACATACGTCGGGTGCTGCCGCTTTGGCGCGCCGTTCTAGGCACGTATTTTCGGGCGGAGGTTCGCGGCCTGGAGAACATTCCTGACAGCGGGCCTGCGCTCCTGGTTGGCAACCACTCCGGGGGGACGATGATCGTGGATACGTTTCTGTTCGCATCCGAGTTCTATGCTCATTTCGGTCCGCAGCGGCGGTTTCACCAGCTTGCCCACGACATCGCGGCTCGCCTGCCAGCGACCGGGCTTAGCCGGTGGGGAACTGTCGCCGCTTCGCACGAGAACGCCCGCAAGGCATTTGACCGGGGTGCTCCCGTGCTTGTCTACCCAGGGGGCGACTACGAGACGTTTCGGCCGACTTGGCATTCGGATCGGATCGAGTTCGGCGGCCGCAGGGGATTCATCAAGCTGGCCCTGGAGCGGGGCGTCCCGATCGTGCCCGTGGTGGCAATCGGCGGTCAGGAAACGGCGCTGTTTGCCACCCGTGGCGAGCGCGCCGCCGAGGTCACAGGCTGGTCGAAGCTGACGCGGATCAAGGTCTTGCCGGTTGCGCTGGGGCCACCGTTCGGCCTCAGCGTTCTGGACCTCCCGCCGCGGCTACCCATTCCAGCCAAGATCACGGTTGAGGTGCAGCAGCCGATCGACCTCGTCGACCGCTTCGGGCCAGACCCTGACCACGAGCGCGTCTACAACGAGATCACCGGCGAGATGCAGGAAACGCTGTCCGATCTCCAAGGCGAGCGCACGGCGCCAGTCGTGGGATAACACCGACGTCTGCGGGTGATCGCCTGGGCGGACGCGTGGCTTCCGAACACACATACAAATCGTCAGTTACGGTGGCAGCCCCGGTTGAGCGAGTCTGGGAGCTGATGTGCGACTCCAGCCGCTACGCCGATTGGGGCGCGCAGACACTGGAGATACCGCACACCGACGGACCGGCGGAGATGGGATCGGAATACGACGAGCGCGTGCCGTTCATTGGTCCATGGAAGGCGGTGTTGCATTGGCGAGTGAGTGAATTCGAACCGCCTCGCCGCCAGGTACACACCGGACACGTCTGGTACGCCCGCAAGCTCGTCTCAGAGATGGAGTGCTCGCCGGGGGAAGACGGAACGACCTTCACGATGACGCTGCGCTCCACACCGAGACTCGGCCCACTCGGCGCGATGCTGGAGCGCGCTCTAGCGGCGTCCGTCCAGCGTAACTGGGATCGCACCGTCGAGAATTTCAAGGAACTCGTGGAGGAGGCGGCGGCCGAAGACGAGGACGCGTGATCGGCTCCGCCCCCCGAGAAGGCGCCAGGATCAGCGCACGCCGGGCAGCCGGCGCAGAAGGCGCAACCCGGCGGTGATCAGCCGCGCCCACAATCGTTGACCGACGAACGGCGGCGGCGCGATCGGCATGATGCGCTGCACGGCCACTGTCTGCTGCTCGGTGTACTTGAGGATCCCGGGGGCGCCGTGGCGGCGGCCCAGGCCCGAGTGCTTCATCCCGCCCATGGGGGCGTCGAACGACCCCCACGCCGCGATGTAGCCCTCGTTGATGTTTACGGTCCCGGCCTCAAGGCGTGTCGCGAGGCGTCGCCCGCGCTTGTTGTCACGAGTCCAGACGCTGAAGTTGAGCCCGTAGCACCCGCGGTTCGCGAGCCGGATTGCCTCCTCGTCGGTCGAGAAGGTGGAGAGAGCGACAACGGGACCAAAGGTCTCGTCGGCAAACAGCGTCATGTCTTCACCCACGTCGGACAGGAGGGTTGCCTCGTGGAAGTAGGGACCGACATCGGGGCGAGGATTGCCGCCCGCGAGCACGGTCGCGCCCTTGGAGACGGCGTCCTCGACGTGCTCCCGGACCGTCTCGAGCTGATCGCGGGAGATGAGCGACCCCATGTCGTCTCCATAGCCGAGACTGGCGCCGAGACGCATCTCCCGGATCCGCTTCGACAGTCGGGAGGAGAACTCCTCGGCGATGCTCTCGTGCACGAGCAGCCGCTCCATCGAGATGCACAACTGACCGGCATTCGAGAACATGGCCCGCTCGGCGCCCTCCACCGCGCGGTACAGGTTGGCGTCCTCGAGCACGAGCATCGCGTTCTTTCCGCCCAGCTCCATGGAGCTGGGGATCAGACGCTCGGCGGCCTGGCTCGCCACCTTGCGGCCGACGCTCGTGCTGCCGGTGAACATGATGTAGTCGACCCGATCGATCAACTCGGGGCCGAGCTCGCCGCCCGGGCCAGTGACGATCTGCAGCACATCGGGCGGCAATCCCGCCTCTTCGAGCAACGCCAGCCCAGCCAGCCCGCTGAACGGGGTCTTTGAATCGACCTTGAGCACGACGGCATTCCCGGCCGCGATCGCCGGGACGGCGTCACTGATGCTGAGCGTCAGCGGGTAATTCCAGGGCGCCACCACCCCGACTACCCCAATCGGATGATGGTGGTCCCAGGTCGCCGTCAGAAACGGGAACGCCCCCCGGCGCCGACGGGTTCGCAGGTGGCGCTCGGCCGTGTTCGCGTAGTAGCGAGCGTTCATCGCCGCGTCCATGATCTCCTCGAACGCGTGCCGTCGTGCCTTGCCGGACTCGAGCTGGAGGATGTCGAGGACCTCGTCTTGGCGGCCGAGCACCAGGTCGTGGAAGCGGAGAAGCGCGCTCCGGCGCGTAGCCCAGTCGGAATCCTTCCAGCGCGCCTGCGCCGAACGGCCCCGTTCGACCGCCAGCTCGATGTCCTCGGCTGTGCATTTGGGCACGGTTGCCAGGCATTCGCCCGTCCGGGGGTTTTCGATCTCCATCCGCTCGTGCTTTGAACCCGTCGTCGTTACACGCCGGGCGAGGGCGATAAGCCGCGCATCCTCGGTGTGGCTCGCTGGCGCCCGTGCGCCCGCGGGGCCCGATGTGTCCCGTTCCTGGCGAGTGGCCGTGCCCATCAGGCGCCCTGCCGGTCCACGGCGAAGCGGACGGCGAAAAAGTCCAGCATGTGCGGGAGCGGATCCTCAGGAACGAGGGTCGGGTGCTCCAGGGCGAGGGTGTGCTCGCTCATGATCCTGGCGATCACCGCCTTTCCAAGCAGCAGCACGAGCGGGCCGCCCGGGCAGTCCTGGCTGCCGTTGCTCAGGTGGTTGAAGCGGTAGTCGGGGGCATCGTTTTGCCAGCGCTCCGGGATGAGGCGATCCGCGCCTTCGACGTGATCCGGGTCCCTGTGGTTGAAGACGTTGAGCAGTACCACCTGCGTCTCGGGGTCCAGTCGCTCCTCGCCAAGCGAGGCCGGCCGGGTGGTCTCACGGGCGAGCAGCGGCGTCGTCGGCCATAGGCGCATTGCTTCCTGCAGGCACCCCTCCAGGAAACTCATAGCGTCGATCGCATCGGGATCGGCGAGGTCCGCTGGATCGAGCTCCTGGCGGACTCGCCTGTCTACGGCGGGATCGCTCGCTATGACGGCCAGCGCTCGATAGCTGTTGGCTGCGAGCGTGTCCCGCATCGCGAACATCCAGTGCGGGATCTGCTGCACGACGCGCGTCCGGTCATCCTGGGGCGCATCCTGGATGCGGGCCGCCAACGAGTCGGGTCCGACGTCGCGTAGGCGTCGCTCCAGTGCTCCATAGAACTCGTAATAGTCATCGCCGTGTTCCAGTCCCACCAAGCGATTCGACTGCTGCATCAGGGTCTCGAGCAGCTCAGTCAGCCGCCCGTCCGAGCGAGCCGCATCGCCGAAGATGACCCGAAGCGTGATGCGATCGAACAGCCGCTCCCAGTGGTCCCACTCGAGCGTTGAGGAGAGGCCAAGCTGCGCCACCTCGTCCTCGATCACCGCCAGGAAATGCTTGGCGGATGGGTGCACGCGCTGCGAGGTGGCAAGTACGGCTTCGGTGAATTCGCGACGGTTGCGCCACTCCTCACCCCGGGACAGCGTCAGCGCATCCGGCTGAAAATGGGACATGCCCTTCGCTTTGGCGCCCGCGTCGGACGCGTATAGGTCCGCTGAGGAGTCCAGCACCTGGCGGATTGATTCCGCCCCCCATAGGACCACCAGGCGGCCGCCCAGGAGCCGGATGCCTTCGCCGTCGTGCTTGCGTCGAAGCGCAGCTAGGGTGGCCACCGCTCGCCGGTCGGTGTCCAGGGCGCCCAGCAACTTCATCGCACCCTTGCGCGGGGAGAACAGGCCTCGAAGCAACGCCGGCAGGACGCCGACCAGGAGCACCTTCAGGGACTCCGGCAATGAGATGTCCGGGAGCGCCCGGTACGGGCCATCGGGTGACCGTGAGGACACCGGCGCCCGCTGTTCGGTGACGCTCATCTCAGGCGTTGATCGCCGCCAGAGCCTTCCTCAGGCCCTCCACGCGATGATGGACCTTGCCGTTGCCGCCGTCCGTGCCCACCCGGTGCCAGGGCAGGAACGCATTCGGAAGGCCTTCCAGGGCTGGCTCAAGCTCCGGGTAGTGGCGCAGCAGGACGTCCTTCATCTTCGTGTGGGTCACCCAGTCGATCCCCGTCTGCGTGTAGACCTCCGGGCGGAAGTCGGTCGTGAAGAACCGGTCGCTCTTGAGCCGCCGCGAGGCCATCAGAATGAACACACGGAACGCCGTGTCCGAGAACCCGAACCCGGGCGGAAGCGGCTCGGCATACATGCCGACCTGCAGATCCACCTTGTCGATGTCGTTGTCGTAGACGCGGCGAATCTGCTCGCGCCACTCGGCATTGTTGGTCAGCTCTTCGAACGAGCGGACCCGCGGCATCCGCAGCGCCTCGCGGAAGTCGTTGTAGCGTGGCACCCCCCGCTCGCGGTCACGCACGATGTCAAGCGTCGCCAGATCCATGAGCTCCCCGTCGATCCGCTTGTAGTGCTGAAGCGCCTTGGGGTAGTTGTGCAGCGTGATCTGACCGGGATGCTCGATCCCCATCGAGTAGATCAGATCCGGGATCTCGAACCCATCCATGAACGAGCGGGTGTAGGCGCCCTGCACCTCTTCGAATTCATGCCGCTCGCGCAGCTCGCCGCTGGCCACGTCATAGAAGTTCCAGTCGTCCCGAAGCAGCGGATGCATGCGGTATACGGAGATGAACTCCTCGGTCAGCTGGAAGCGCGCGCCGTGGTGCTCCTGCGGGGAGCCCATGATTCCGCTGAAGAGCTCCGAACCGCCGAGGCGGCCGAACCGATCCTTGATCGTCTGGCCGAAGATGCCCGACCAGTTGACGTTCATGGCGAACCACAGCGCCGGCGTATTCACGATCCCCGGGGTCCACTCGACGGTGTGGATCTTGGCCATCAGCGCCGAGTTGA
>DAIPIC010000126.1:0-8921 GCA_036771025.1 Solirubrobacteraceae bacterium | reverse complement strand
CCAATCGCGCCCTCCGGTAGTAGCGCCGTTCTTTCACCAATGACGGCCGCTTTGATCGAAAAGCAGCAGTCGCCGCTGAGGAACAGCCTTAGTCAGCTTGAGCGCAGTCTGATACGCAAAAGCCCGAAAGCGGGACACGCGACGGCCTGCCGTGCCGCTTCCGCCACGCCGTCCGCGACCCGCTCGTCAGTCCGTGACGTTTCCCTGGCGATCGATGTGGAGCGGGTTTGCGTTCAGCAGGTACTGGATCCGGTCCGGCGAGGGCAGCGCGGCCGCAAACCGCTCAACACCCTGCTCCACCTCCTCCGGAGCAAGGTCGGGGCGGGGCCCGAGATCCGACCCGACCACGCGCATGTAGTGCCACTCTCGCCCGTCCGTGACGATGCACTCCCAGACGTGCTCGCCGGCCTGAAAGCCGCTGTAGGCGGCTGCTGCGCCGATGCCCCCCGGGCTCGTTCCCGCGCGGAACTCGGCGTGCTGACGGGACGCCTCGCCGGCGGGTCGCTCGCGTTCAGGAGGCTCGCCGCCGACCATCGAGAGGGACCTTAGCGGTGGGCTCCATGGGGTGCCCACCGCCAAGTCCAAGCGCGAGGCGGCGCGGGCGGCTAATAGGGATAGATGTCGCCGCCTGGGTAGTCGGCGCCGGGGTAGCCCGGATACACATAGATGTAGCCGCCGGGGTAGCCGTCGCCACCCGAGTTTCCACCGGTATCGCTCGAAGACTGAGCGGCGCCCGTGGAGTAGCTCACGGTGAACGAGGAACCATCGCCCGACACGGCGCTAGCGGATGCCCCGGCCGAGGAGGACTGCGCCACGCCCTCCAGTCCAGCCGGCGTGAACCGCCCGCCGCCTCCCAGGGCTCCGATCGCTCCGGAGGGCTGCAGGTTGACCTGCTGCAGCGCCCAGTTCGGATCGCTGATCGAGCCTGTGTGTCCACCTGCGGTCGCGGACGTATTCGTGAAGGTCACATTTCCGAAGTTCGCCAGTGGCAGCGTCTGAAGATCGCCGCTCTGCGACTGAGCGGAGGGAGCCTCGGCGATCCACTCTGCGCTTGACGTGTCAGGATCGCTCATTTTCAGATTCTTGGTCACCGACAGCCCAGTTGTCTTGTTCGACAACGACACGGTCACGTCGGTTCCGTTGACGGTCACGCTGCCTGACATCTGATCACCGGGATGGACGGCCAGGTTTAGCTTCTGCTCTGAATCCGGCACGAGCTCATACCAGGCGTAGTAGTTGGTCTGACCGTTGACATGGTCGGCAGCGGTTCCCACCTGCTCGAGTGACTGCGACTGCTGGCCGGCGCCACCGAGACCAACCCAGAAGGCCGAATAGCCCTGCGTCGAGCTACTGACGGACGGCTGCGTCCAGCTCCCGGAGACCTTCGAGAAATTCTGGCCGTTCGAGCTCTGAGCTATGTAACCGCTCCAGTTGCCGCTCACCTGCTGCTGAGCGGTCTGAGCAGAGGCGCTTGCCGCCTGGACCCCGAGGGCCCCGCCGACCGCGAGCAATGTTCCTAATGCCAGCACCGGTAAGGCCCGCCGGCCTGGCAGCTTGTCTGTACTCATGATTGTCATCTCCGTAATAAGTCGGTTCAGTTGGTTTCGTGAACTGACTATGCGACGGCGCTGTAACAACCCGGTGTGAGCAGGCGAAGAGAATCTGTGGAAAAGCCGAAGAAGGCCGTATGAACCTGCCGGCGCCGGCGCGCGGCCGGCGGGACCGACTACGGCTGGGGTGCGGGGCCGCCTGGGTGCTCGGATTGCGCCCGCTCCGCTCGCGCACGCTCGATCACCCGCTCACGCTGTTGCCGGGCGGCGCCGCTGATGAACCAGCCGATCAGCGCCAGCCAGATTCCTCCCAGTGCGCCACCGCCTGTCAGAAACTCCAGGGCGCCTACCGCGATCAGGCCGTACCCGGCGAGCTGTCCGACCCTGGTGGCAACTGCGGTGGCGCGGACCCGATCCGACCAGCGCCGCCACAGGAAGGCCCGGAGGATCCTCCCCCCGTCCAGGGGGAATGCGGGAAGCATGTTGAAGGCGGCCAGCAGAGCGTTGATCCCCGCCAGCCACCACATCGCGGCGGCCATCAGCGGGCTGCCGCCCACGAGGTCCAAGAGCCACGCCGCCGCGGCGACCAGCGCAGCTATGCCCAGACTGGCGGCCGGGCCCGCGGCAGCCACCTGAAACTCGGCGCGGGCGTCAGGCGTATCGCCCTCCAACTGCGCGACCCCTCCGAAAAGCCACAGCACGATCCTCCTGACCGATACGCCGTGCCGGCGCGCGACAAAGGCGTGCGAAAGCTCGTGTGCCAGAAGGCTGGCGTAAAACGCTGAGGCGGTGAGCACAGCGAAGAACCAGTAGCCCCCGCCCGTGAAGCCCGGGGCGGCCGCCGGAAGCAGGACGTGGGCCAGGCCCCAGGAGATCAAGAAGAAGATCGGGAGCAGGCTCCAGTTGGCTCCGATCCGGATGCCCCCGATCCGTCCGAAATGCAGGCTCTCGTTCATGGCGTTCAGCGCAGGCCGCAGAAGCCGGGCTGACCGCCTGTGACTTGCGCCAGATAGCGAAGGGCCCGGCAGCGGGCGAGGGGACCGTGGAAGCTCCGCAGCTGTCGGCCGTCGGTCAGCGACACCGCCCAGCCACCGCGGATCGGGGTGAGGATGATTGCGTAAGCGCGGGTCATCGGGGTTCTGCAGATAGGTTGGAACCGCAACTGAAGAAAACGATCACGGTTCTCGAAGAAAATGCGGAGAGCCGCCCCTAGGAGGGCAGCGTCGGCGGCAGCCCGAACCGCGGCAACAGCTCCGCGTCCCCGAAGCGCGTGATCGCCGCGATCCGATCGCCCTCAAGCGTGAGCACGAGCAGTCCCGTTCCCTGGGCGACGGAAGCCCCCGCGTCCTTGATGTAGTGACCGAACGCCGGTTGCCCGTTCGCCCGAGTCGGGACCAGCTGCGTGGTTCGGCCCGGAAGGCGCATGGCCGTCACGTGGCGCAGGAACTCCGCGATCTTCTCGCGCCCCTGGTACTCGAACGCCTCCGGGGGCATCGTCACCCAAGCGTCGTCTGACAACAGCGAGACGACGCGATCCACATCGCCCTGCTCGAACGCCTCGGCAAAGCTCTCCGCCAGCTCGCGCTCGCGAGCTGAGCGCGGCGCCGGTGCACGCGCGCGCTCCGGCGCCAACCGAGCATCCAGCGCAGCCCTAGCCCTCTGTAGCGAGCTGTTGACCATCGCCTCGCTGGCGCCGAGCATCTCGGCCACCTCCGCGCTCCTGTACCCCAGGACGTCGCGCAGGACCAGGACCGTCCGCTGACGAGGGGCCAGACGCTGAAGCGCGCCGATGAACGCCAAACCGAGTGCCTCGCGCATCTCGTAACGGGCCTCGGGTCCCGGTGCACGGTCCGGCAGGCCGTCGAGAAGCTCATCGGGGTAGGGCTCCAGCCATGTGACCTCCGACAGCCGGGTCGGCGGTGGCGGCTCGAACGGCAAACCGGAGGCCGGGCGGGGACGACGGTTGCGGTCGCGCACGACATTCAGGCAGCGGTTGGTCGCGATCCGGTGCAGCCACGCGCGCACCGATGCGCGCCCCTCGAACGCCTCAAGCCCGCGCCACGCCGACAAAAGGGTCTCCTGAAGGGCGTCCTCCGCGTCCTGCGAAGAGCCAAGCATCCGGTAGCAATGAAGTTGAAGCTCTCGGCGGTAGGGATCGGTCAGCGCTCGAAATGCCTGCTCGTCTCCTGCTCGAGCAAGCGCGAGCGTCGAGGCGGTCACGCGCACATGCTGGCATCAGCCGTTTCCGGGTCTAGAAGGACAAGACCCGCAACGGCACCAAAACTCATCGCCCGTGGCTCAGCCGATGGCCGCCTCGACGGCCTTGTTCGGCTCTCAACCCTCCCTGGCGTAGGTTCCAATCACCCGGGCCTGCTCAATGACGTGATCCTCGATCTGCTCGTGCAGGGCACGGCGGTCGAGGCTCGGAGGCAGTTCGAGCGGCTGGTCGAGCGCGTAGACCCAGAAGTAGTAGTGATGGACGCCGTGGCCGGGCGGGGGTGCCGGGCCGTTGTAGCCGGTGTTTCCCATGGAGTTGATCCCCGTCACCGGGCCGTCGGTCCCCTCCGATAGGCCCGTCGCATCACCGGGGATCCCGTAGGTCACCCAATGCGTGAACCCGTCCACCAGCGGAGCGTCCGGATCGTGCATGACCACGGCGAAGGCGGCGGTGCCTTCCGGAGCCCCTGACCACTCCAGCGCGGGAGATACGTCTTCGCCGTCGCCCGTATGGCGAGGCGGTATCTGCTTGTGCCCCTCGAAGGCCGAGCTTCGCACCTTGAGATTGGCGACATTCAGTTTCTGAGCCATGCTCGCGCCCTACCCCGTGCAGCAGGCCGCGAATCAAGCGGGGCGCCGCGGCCGCGTGAACCGGTCGAGACCACGCGCGGACAGGCGTACCATCTCGGTATGACCGCAATCGGTATCGCACTGCTTGTGGTTGGCGTGATCGTCGTACTGGTCGAGGCCCATGTGCCCTCGCTCGGGATGCTCGGCGGTCCCGGAGTGGTGGCGCTGTCGGCCGGGGCGGTCCTGGCTGTGGCCGGTCTGGGCGGAGGACTTGCGCTCGGGGCCGTGGCCGGGGTTCTGCTCGCGGCCACGGGGATCGGCGTCGTCGGCCTGTCGATCAGCAAGGGAGCTGCCGTTCGCAAGCACCGCCATCGAAGCGGGTTGATCGGCCGCCACGGCGTGGTCCGCAAGTGGAACGAGCCCGAGGGCACCGTGCTCGTCGACGGCGGGCTATGGCACGCCTATCCCTCTCTACCTGACGGTGAGGAGATCCACGAGGGCGACAAGGTGGTGGTCGAGCGCGTCAGCGGCCTGAGGCTGGCTGTGCGCAAGGCCGAGGATTGGGAGTTGGTCGCGTGATCACGGCGATCATCGTCGTAGTGGCGGTGCTGGCGGCGATCGGTGTCGCTGCGCTTGGAGCGTCCGTTCGCGTGCTTCGGGAGTACGAGCGAGGCGTCGTGTTCAGGCTCGGGCGTCTGATGCCGCCCCGCGGGCCGGGGCTGATCCTGCTGATGCCGACGATCGACCGGATGGTGCGGGTCAGCCTGCGCACGGTGACGCTGACGATTCCCCCCCAGGAGACGATCACCAGGGACAACATTCCGGTGCGCGTCACTGCCGTCGCCTACTACCGCGTGGTCGAGCCCACCATGGCGGTGACGGAGGTCGAGAACGTCCACTCGGCGACGGTGCAGATCGCGCAGACGACCCTTCGCTCCGTCCTCGGCGGCGTCGATCTCGATGCGCTGCTCTCCGAGCGCGAGCAGCTCAACGAGATGCTTCAGCAAATCATCGATACCCAGACCGAGCCCTGGGGGGTCAAGGTCACGACCGTCGAGATCAAGGACGTCGAGATCCCCGAGCGGATGCAGCACGCGATCGCCCGGCAGGCGGAAGCGGAGCGCGAACGGCGAGCGAAGATCATCAACGCCGAGGGCGAGTTTCAGGCCGCCTCGAAGCTCGCCGAGGCGGGCGACGTGATCGGAGCCAACCCCACGACCCTTCAGCTGCGCTACCTGCAGACCTTGCGCGAGATCGGTGGATCACAGAACTCCACCGTCGTGTTTCCGATGCCGATCGACCTGGTGAAGCCCGTGCTGGACGCGGCTCGGGGGGCAGGCGCCCCGGAGGGGGCCGGAGCATCGTCCCAGTCCGACGAGCAGCCGGAGATCGAACGCGGGGACTCACGGCAGCTCGGCGCCGGCGCGCCCGACGGCTCACCGGCGCCCGGAACCGCTGAGCGGGAGCCCGTCGAGCGTCGCAAGCCCGCCTAGGCACTCCTCACGCGGCACGCCGCCCGCCTTCGTCCAACGCCGCCCATAGGTCCGCCAGGACCTGGCTCCGCTCGTCTCTGATCTGCCGCTTCGCGTATCGCCGAACGGCGATTCCGGCGCCTCGCAGCTTCAGGTCGCGACCGTGGTCACGGGCCACCTGCCGGTCGGTGCCGTGTCCCTTCCCCCCGTCGAGCTCAACGACCAGCCGGTGCTGGGGCCAGTAGCAGTCCACCGTGAACCCGCATACGCGGACGTTGACAAGCGGCCTGGGAACGCCGCTCTCTTCGCAGAGCGCCAGGAAGTCACGCTCGACGGGGCTCTTGGTGCGGGCCAGGTCCGGGCTGTGAATCGCGATCGCCCGGCGTAGCCTGGAGCTGCCTGGCTTGCCGCGACCGAGGACCTCATCCATGCGGCTGAAGTCGATCAGGCGGTGGTAGTCGGCCTCGGCCAGCATGTATCTGACGGTGCCCAACGGCTCGCTGGTGGCCACATCCAGGAGCGTCTGGGGAACGGCCGTGACGGGGATGCGGTTGTGCAGGATGCGGCCCACTGACCGCCGGGAGTGGATCCGCAGGCCAGGCCGGGGTCGCCGCCTCGCGGGCGTGCTCACGTCAATGAGCCTGGGGCGTCGGTCGGTGAGCCGCCACCACCAGGCCGCCGTCACGTGGCTGAGCATCGCGCCCGGGCCGGCGTAGAGAACGGCCGCAATGAGGTCCGCTTCCTTGGACGGCGCCAGGTGGCCAACTGCATAGACACGCGGATGGACAACACTGAGGTAGCCGTCCGCGACCCATTTAGAGATCGTGGCTTCTCCCACCCCACAGCCCCGGAGCTGCAGCCAGTGGATACGTCCCCATTGCTTTGCCGCGACCGCGCTCACCCGAACTTTGCCCCTCCACTTCGGACTGTCCGAAGTGAATTGCCATCGTTCGGAAGGGGTGGGCATACAAGGAGGGTCGCTCCAAGCCCAAGGGAGGGCAAGGCCCCAAGGGTGTCAACTTGGTGAAAACTCAAGTCCAAGGGATGACTGCAGTCCCTTGGCACCCTCAGGGGTCACGAACACGGCCGGCGCCGCGGCTGCGTCGTTCCTGGCGGCGGCTGCACTGGCCGCGTCGATCCCGCGCCGGGAACGTATCGTCCGATGCGTTGAGACTGCTCGCCTTCAGTGACCTGCACCGCGACCGTCGTCAGGCCGAGCGCCTCGCCGAGCTGGCGGCCGATGCGGACGTCCTGATCGGTGCCGGCGATTTCGCCTCCATCCGCCTGGGCCTCGCGCGCACGCTGGAGCCGTTTCTCGGCCTCGAGATCCCAGGGGTCCTGGTCCCGGGCAACAACGAATCCGATTCGGCGCTGTGGCGGGCCTGTGCCGACTGGCCGAGCGCCCGCGTCCTTCACGGCGAGGGAACCGAGATCGATGGCGTTCAGTTTTTTGGGTTGGGGGCCGGGGTTCCCGTCACACCCTTCCCATGGAGCTTTGACCTAAAAGAGGAGGAGGCTCAGGTCAAGTTGGAGGAGTGCCCGGAGGGCGCCGTCCTGATCTCGCACTCTCCGCCGAAGGGCTACGTGGACGAGGCGCACGGCCGGCATCTGGGCAGCGAGGCCGTACGGCACACCATCGAGAGCAAGCGTCCCAGGCTGACGGTTTGCGGGCACATCCACCAGGCATGGGGCCGAGAGGCGACGGTCGCGGGCACGAGAGTCGTGAACCTCGGTCCCGAAGGACGGTTCTTCGAGCTCTAGTGCCTCAGGTACGTCCGGCCTCGCGCCCGCGGGCCGAGCAGCAATCCGCCCTGCACGAACCGGCGCTGGTAGCTGATCGTGAATGAAGAGCCACGGTTGATCAGCCCCGATGGGGTGGCGGTTCCCACCGGCACCTGTCCGGGGTGGATGTTCACGAACAGCGGGGCCCTGGGCCCCAGGGTGATCTTCGTGTCCTGACCGCCGGCGGTCAAGATCGTGCCCAAGGGGCCGGTGGCGGTCTGTGCCCTTGTCAGGGTGAACCTCGCCTGCCCGAAGTTGGCGAGCGGAAGGGTCTGACAGGCCGCGCTGCCAAAGATGCACTCGGACGGTGCCTCGAGGATCCACTCCGCGGAGGAGAGATCGATCGTGCTCGACGGAGACAGGGTCTTCTGGAAGTTGTGGTGGCTGGTCAAATCGGAGATGGCGATGGTGACCCGGCCGCCGGAGGCCGTGACGCTGGCCGAAATCAGATCGCCGGGATGAACGCCGATGCGGACCCGGTGCGAGGCACTGGGGGCCAGCTCGTACCAGGCGCTGGAGGATGGACGCCCGCCGATGCAGTCAAGCTCCGTCCCCACCTGCTCCACCGCGGATGATGTGAGCTTGTAGCCGCCGAGACCGACCCACATCGCCGAATAGGACCGAGTGGAGCCGCAGCTGGCGCGGGGCTGGCGCCAGCGGGCCGAGACGCTCCGGAACATCGGACCGTGCACCGCGTAGCCTGCCCAGTTCTGACTGCGGGTGCTGGTCTGGGCCGCCGCGGAGGCCGGCAGGAGCACGATCGCGGCCGAGATCGCGGCCGCTGCGGCAAAGGCGCGGATCGAGACAGACCTCAGCACGGGGCTGAAAGGTTAGGCAGCACGACGCGTTTAACACGCCCGCACGCCAGAAGTCACGGCTGATCGGGAACGCGTGTGGCTTCGGTATAGACCCCGGCTGCCGCGATCGCGGCGAGCAGAGCGCTGATCGCGGCGGCCAGGATCCGTAGCAGGAGGGTCACCTGACCAGCATCCATTGGCCGCCGAAGCCGGCGCGAAGAAGTGGCTAAGGCCAGCGTAGGAAAGGGCCTAGAGTAAGAATGACCAAGCCATCAGGAGACCGTGAATGCCCGCTAACAGCTTCGATGCCAAGGCCACGCTCGAGGTCGGTGGCCGCTCGTACGAGATCTTCCGCCTCGATGCCCTGCAGGCCAAATATGACGTCGCCCGGCTGCCGTTCTCGCTCAAGGTGCTGCTCGAGAACCTGCTGCGCAACGAGGACGGGGAGGCAGTGACCTCAGGGCAGGTCGAGCTGCTCTCCGGGTGGAACGCCAAAGCCGAGCCCAAGGAAGAGATCGCTTTCACGCCCGCGC
>DAIPIC010000125.1:0-9109 GCA_036771025.1 Solirubrobacteraceae bacterium | reverse complement strand
CCTCGGCGAGATCGAAGTCGCCGAGGAAGCCGATGAGCGCAGCGAGTACGCGGCCCCAATGGTCTCGGAAGGCCTGCTCGAGAATTGGGTCAGGCCCCCACGATCGGGCGCACCTCGATTGCGCCGCCCATCCGGGCGGCCGGGACGCGCGCAGCCAACGCAATTGCCGCGTCGAGGTCGTCGGCCTCGTAGAACATGTAGCCGCCGAGGGCCTCCTTCATCTCCACGAACGGCCCGTCCGTCGTCAGGGTCTTTCCGTCCTGGACCCGCACGGTGGTCGCGGCATCCGGCGACTGCATCCGCTCTCCCGGGGTCACCCCAGGCGTCTGATTGATGGCGCCGTAGTCGGCGTAGACGGCCTGCTGCTCGGATTCCGGTAGCCGGTCCCACTCCGGGGTTCCCGGCAGAGGCGTGTCGCCCTGGTGGATCAGGAGCATGTACTTCATTCGCTTCCTCCTTGTTTGGATGGTCGCGTATGAGACAAACGGGAAGCGGCCGAATCGACAGCTTCGTGAGAAAACTTCTGGATCGTCAGATCTGATCGCGTTCCTGTTGCGCCCTCTGATGTTCGCGCTGGGCCTCGTCGGCTTGGCGGCGGACGCGGTTCAGCTCATCGTCGGCGTCGCTGAGGGCGGCGGCTGCACGGTCTCGCCGTTCTTGCGCCTGCTTGAGCTCCCGCTCGGCACGCTGAGCGGCGCGACGTGCCTGAGACTCGGCCTTGCGCGCAGCCTCCAGGCGCCGGACGCGTTGGCGGTCGCTCCCCTTGCTGCGCTCAGGCGCCGGCTCCGTCTCGGTGCTCGAGCTCGCCCGCCCACGGCCGGCTCGTTTGCCGGGAGTTGCCGCCGGCGCAGTCCCGAACACGGCGCCGGCGCCTCCCAGCCCGGCATGACGGAGTTCTTTCTGCAGGCAGCCCTCCTTCACCTGCGAGCGGACGTCCTCGTCCACGGCGGCTGCATGAAGCGTGTCGGCGACCCGGTCGAGCGTCGTCTGCGAGAGCTCGTGGCCCTCTGAGCTGAGCAGGCCCTGGGCCCGCTCCATCAGAGCCTCGACCGCCGCCCGTTCCTGGTCTGCGGCCGTGCGCAGCGCATCCCCGTCCGAGCGCCCTGACAGCAGGTCGGTCTGCGCCTTCTGGAGAGCGTCGCCCGCCTCGAACAGGTCGGAGATGGCGCGGCGCTGGGTCCGAACCAGCTGGTTGACGGCCCACGCCGCGATCGATGGTTTCGGCAGCTTGCCGACCCTGGCGGCCTCTTCGCGTTGGCCCTCATCACGGAGCGACCGCACCAGCGCCGTCCGCTCTGGCACGAACCGCTCGAGCGGAAGACCGTAGAGGTCGTGTGGGTTGCTCACGGCCACTGACGGGATCGTAGGCCGAGGTAAAGACAGTAAGTCAGGTCGCCTCGACTGCCCCCGCGGCAAGGTCGCGGACCACGACTCCAGCAGGCGGTACGTCGCTGATACGCGTCACCGACTCGCCCGCATAGAGGGGTCCCGCGTCGACGAGGTTTGGGCCGCGCCCGGCTACGGCACCCGCTGGGCTGAAGAGCGGGATCGCCGACCGCTGCATCACCGCCAGGCGCTCGACCCACCCGAGGGGGTTCGGTATCACTCCGCTCGAGACGACCGGCGCCGCGACGCGGTTGATCGTCCGAAGCCATGACGGCCCGCGTGCATCTGTGCCCAGCCAGCGCTGCGTGGCTTGGTTTGGCACCACCCGGTGTGGAGCCGGCCAGCCGAGCCCGAACATCTCGGTGACCAGGGTCTCGTCGGCCTCCACCAATCGGGATTTGTAGTCAGGGTGGGCCCCACTCTCCTCGGTCATCAAAAATCGCGTCCCGCACACGACCGCCTCTGCACCTGCCGCGATTCGCGCTTTGACGTCCGAGGCGTCGGCGATATCGCCAGCGGACAGCACGGGGTAGCGATCAGGCAGAGCGGCCTTGATGCTCGCGAGCAGCTCGAGGGCGGGCGTGGTGCCGCGAACGTGGCCGCCCGCCTCGACGCCCTGCGCTATCACGGCATCGGCTCCTGCCTTGTGGGCGGCTTGCGCTTCCTCCACCGAGCCGCACTGGTGAATCCAGGGCTTGGGCGTTCGCCGCTCCGGCCGGCCCCAGAAGGTCACCACCACGTCGGCATCGGAAGCGACGTCGAAGTGGGCCTCCCGGGCGAACGGGAGCAGCAGGTTGACGGCCAATGGCTTTTGGCCGGCTTGGTTCCGGGCCTTGGCGATCTCCTTCCGCAGCGGCTCGGGGTCGAGGATCCCGACGGTTCCGAGTCCGCCCGCTTCTGAGACCGCCGCGGCAAGCTCGTGCCCAGCCAGCCCACCGCCCATCCCCGCCTGGACGACCGGCAGTTCGACTCCGAGGCTGTCTAGGAACGCTCCCACTTGTCGATCGTGAGAAAAGGCTTGTTTGCTCGTTTTTGCTGACTGGGGAGCCAGGATTCGAACCTGGACCTCACGGCTCCAAAGGCCGGCGGGCTGCCATTACACCACTCCCCAGTGCACTGGAATCGATGCGGAGTTGACGTTAGCCCATGGGCCGTGGGCCGCCCGCCGCACAAAAAACCCGCTGCTAGCGACCAGCCCGGCCTCGCGCCCAGGCTTGCCGCCGGAACTTGTGAAACCCTCCCGTCGATGCCGAAGGACCGACATCCGGTGGGGCCAATGCGCCGGGGGTTGCGAGTCGTCTCTGGGACGCGGGATCGGTCGAGGCGGCATCAACGGACCGCCGCCTATCCCGCGATCAGCAAGGCCGAGGTCGAGCTCTATGGCCACCGGGTCGCCTATCGGATCGGCGGCTCTGGGCCCCCGCTGGTCCTGATCCACGGAATCACCTCCAGCTCGGCCACCTGGGACCGAGTCCTGCCGAGGCTCGCCCGGCGCTACACCGTCCTGGCGCCTGATCTGCTCGGCCACGGGCATTCGGACAAGCTGCGCGGCGACTACTCGATCGGCGCCCACGCGAACACGATCAGAGACCTCCTGGACGAGCTGGGATACGGCTCGGCCTCATTCGTCGGGCATTCCCTGGGCGGCGGCGTGGCGCTGCAGTTCGCCTACCAGTACCCCGAGCGGCTCGATCGCGTCGTGTTGGTCGCGCCCGGCGGTTTCGGTCGGGAGGTCAGCATGTTGCTGCGGGCAGCCAGCGTGCCGGGCTCCGGACCTGTGATCGCGCTGGCCGCGTGGCGTCCGATCGTCCAGGCGGGGACGCTGCTTACCCAAGTGCTCGGCCGCTTCGGCGTGCACGGCAACACCGACCTCGAGGAGATAGGCCGGGCATACGCGCTCCTCGCCGATCGCGATTCGCGAAGGGCGTTCATCCACACGCTGCGATCCGTCGTCGATTACGGCGGCCAACGCGTGAGTGCGCTGGACCGCATCGAAAGCACAGACTGGATCCCATCGCTGATCGTGTGGGGCGAGAACGACCGGGTCGTCCCGTCCCGCCAGGGGATGGATGCGCACGAGACCCTGCCCTACATCCAGCTCAAGGTCTTCAAGCACACCGGGCATTTCCCGCACCGGGATGACCCGACGCGGTTCGCGCGCGTGGTCGACGAGTTCCTCTCGCGAGGCGCGGTGCCGCGTCGCGGCCGCACAGCGCTTGGCGCATAGGGACACCGCCGCCCCGCGGGCGCCCCGGCGGCGCCTAGCGATGCCGGACCGGCACTAGGCCACCGGGGGGTGCCCCAGCCGCTCGAGCACGCGGGCGAACACGTCGTGGGGTTGGGCGCCCGGCACCAGCACCCGCTCGTCGATTAGCCAGGCCGGCACGCCGCCGGCGCCCAGGTGAAGCGCAGCCTGCGTATAGGCCTCGATCCGCTCCAGGTAGCGCCCGTCGGAAACCGCTTCCACCACGTCGCGCTCGTCGAGCCCGACCGCCGACCCCGCCTCCACCAGCACCCGCTCATCTCCGATGTCGCGGCCTTGGGCCCAGTAGGCGTCGAACAGCCTGGGATGAAGGGGCTGGAATACCCCGCGCTCTCGAGCCAGCTCGGCGAGCATCAGCGCCTTGCGGGAGTTGGGCACCTTCTCCAGTGATTCGGCGTGCGGCAGCCCGGCCTCGTCGAACATCGCGAGCAGGCGGTCACCGAAGCCCTCCCCGTAACGGCGCTCGAGAACCGCGCGCGGGATTCCTTCGGGCGGATACTCGGGATGCAGATCAAACGGCCTCCACACGATGCCGGCGCCGAACTGGCGCTCGAGCCACGCCGCCCGTTCAAGGCCGACGTAGCAGAACGGTCATATGTAGTCGCTCCAGACCGTTACCAGCGGTTCGCCGTCGGCTGCCTCAGCCACAGAGCACACTGTAGGGGCGCGGATTCACGGGCGAGTAGGATGGCTCCGCGATGCGGGAGCTGAGTGGGCGAAATGCGCTGGTGACCGGGGGCTCGGGCGGAATCGGCACGCACATCGCCCGCGCGCTTGCCCGGGCCGGCATGAATGTGGGAGTAACTGGACGCCGCGAGGATGCGCTGAATGCCGTCGTCACCGAGCTTCGCTCGCTGGGTGTCGGCTCCGAGGCACTGAAGGTTGATCTGAACGATCTCGACCAGGCCGAGCGACTGATCGAGCGCGCCGAGCAGAGCCTCGGACCGATCGACCTGCTGGTCAATAACGCCGGCGTCGAGTACGCCTCGTCATTCGCCCAAGCCCCGCGCAATGAGCTGCTCGAGACCGTCACCGTCAATCTCACTGCGCCGATGCTGCTGACGCACAAGGTGCTGCCGGGGATGCTCGAGCGCGGAAAGGGCCACGTCGTGTTCATCTCATCCGCCGCAGGCAAGATCGGGCCCGCCCACGAAGCTCCCTACGGAGCGACGAAGGCCGGGCTGATAGCGCTCACCCAGGGCCTCCGGCGGGAGTACCGAAAGACGCCGGTGTCGTTCTCAGTGGTGTGTCCCGGGTTCGTGGCCGGCGACGGGATGTATCAGCGCATGGTCGAGGATGGGGTGACGTCGAACCGCATCATCGGTTCCACAACGGTCGAGAAGATCGCGAACGATGTGCTCAATGCCGTCCGGCGAGACCTGCCGGAAGTGGTCGACACAGGCGCTCCGATCAAGCCCATGCTCGCGCTGTCTCAGATCGCGCCGCGCACGACCGAGCGGCTCGTCACCCGCATCGGGCTCGACAGGATGTTTGAGCGAACCGTCGAACTTCGCAGCCGCGCCGAGCGCTAGATCCGAACCCTCACCACCCGGCCATCATCGGCGACGGCGGGATCCGGGTCTGTCCATGGATGTCGGGAATGATCATGGCCACCTCATCCAGGTAGCACCAGCTCCAGTCCTCCCCGGGCTCCAACGAGCGGATCAGGGGATGGCTGCTCTCGTTGGCGTGGGCGGTGGCGTGCTTGTTTGGAGAATCGTCGCAGCAGCCGACATGACCGCACGCCAGGCAGATGCGCAGGTGCAGCCAGACGTCTCCGGTCTTCAGACACTCCTCACAGCCGGGAACGCTTTCGGGCAGATCGAAGACCGTGATCTGGTCCAGATGGGTGCAGGTAGCCATCGGGGGAATCCTCGTTTCAGGAAGTGGGATTTGAGCGGGGGCCGGAAGACGATCCTCGGTCGGCGCCCGTCCCGGACACGGCAACGGGCGGCCGCAGCGGGACCCACACGTGGAAGGTCGTGCCGTGCTCGCTGGTGTCGAATGTCATCGAACCCCCGTGGCGGTCCGCGACGATCCTCCTGGCGGTGTCGAGCCCCAGTCCCGTGCCCTGGCCGACGTCCTTGGTGGTGAAGAACGGCTCGAAGATGTGGGGACGATCGTCCGCCGGAATGCCCGGCCCGGTATCGGCGATATCGACGACTACGCATTCGCCGTCCCTTCGCGTGCGAATGGTGATCGTGCCCTTCTCCCCCAGCGCATCTATGGCGTTGGCGATCAGGTTCGTCCACACCTGGTTGAGCTCCGATCCGTAGATCGTCAGCTTCGGCAGGCTGCGATCGTAATCGCGCTGAATCTCGATCTGCGTGTGCTTGAGCTTGTGGTGGAGGACCGTGAGCGTGGTCTCCAGCCCCTCGTGGACGTCCGCCTCGACCAGCCCCCCACGATCGGTGTAGGCGTAGGCCTTGATCGCCTTGATCAGTGCCTCCATGCGGTTGGTCGAGTCGCGAAGCTCGCCGACGATTCGCTGCGCGTTCAGCCAGGCGACGGTCACTCGCAGGGCCTCGGGCGTGGCCCGCCCGGCGATGGCGTGCCCCTTCTCGAGCCACGCCTCGTCGACGCCGGCGATAGCCAGGGGCTCGGCAAGCTGCCATGCGTCCGGCACGCCCAGCTCTTCCAGCCGTCGGAGCATCACCTCCTCCGCGTCGGCCGCCTCGAGCGGGGCAAGTGGACCCCGCTCGGCGGCACGCCTTAGCGCTTCGTCGCGCAGGTCCGCGAGCCTCATCGTGTCCGCCGGATCGACTCCAGCCGCGACGAACTGCCTCAGGGCCGAGGTCATCACCTCGAGCGCCTCCGACAGTTGGTCGGCCGCGCGGCTCGCGGCCGCTGCCGGGTTACCGAGCTCGTGCGCCAGCCCGGCCGACATCTTCCCCAACGCCGCCAGCCGCTCACGGTTCTGCTCGATCGACGTGATGCGGTGCATGAGCGGCGCTACCTGGCGCATGACTCGCCGATGCACCGTGGGGTATGCCAGCGCCAGACGCCGGAACTCCGCCGCCGGAATCAGCGCCATGCGGGCTGAGGTGAGGGCCACCATCCGCGCCCCGATCGCCGTCTCGGTCAGCGTAGCTACCGCGGCGATCCAGGTCGGCGGAGTTTGCTGGGCGACCGGTTCGTAGCGATCGCCGTTACGGGTGAACACCTGCAGCATGCCCTCGAATAGGCACAGAACGCCCTCCGGCTCGGTGCCGTCATCGACCACGCACTCGCCGCGCTCGGCATCGCGCCACTCCGCGACCTCGGCCCAGTCGCCGAGGGCTCGGTCGTCGAGCTCGTCGAACAGGTCGATCGATCGCAGATCAGCCGCCCTGACGGGCTGTTCGCTAGCGGAGGTCATGCTTCGGCCAGATACTGGTGGACCAGCGAGACGGCCATCGATCCCTCCCCCACGGCGCTTGCGACCCGCTTGATCGAGCGGGCTCGAACGTCCCCGGCGACGAACACCCCGGGAACACTCGTCTCCAACGGAAACGGGTCTCGCGGTAGCGGCCAGCCGTCGGTCTTCGCGTCGAGCCCGGCCAGGATGTAGCCCCGCTCATCGCGCGCGACAACCCCCGCCAGCCAGTCGGTCAACGGGCGCGCGCCGATGAACACGAAGCAGGCGTCGACCTCCTCGGTTGCCTCCGAGCCGTCCGCGTTGCGTATGCGCAGTGCCTGGAGGCGGCCGTCACCCTCGGCGGCTAGGGCCTCCGCACCGGTACGGACCTCGACGTTGGCGAGTGCCTCGATCTGCTCGATCAGGTAGTGCGACATCGACCCAGTCAACGAGCCACCACGGACGAGCATCGTGACGCGCTGGGCGTAGTTTGAGAAATAGACGGCGGCCTGCCCGGCTGAATTGGCCCCTCCGATGACGACGACATGCTGGTCGGCGCATGACCGGGCCTCGGTCACGGCCGCCCCGTAGTAGATGCCCTGCCCTGTCAGCTCGGGAAACCCAGGGCAGTCCAGCTGGCGATACGAGACGCCGGAGGCGATCACGACGGTACTGGCGCTGAGGTTGCCGCCATCGGAAAGCTCAATGATTCTGCCTGAGCCCTCCACCCGCAGCCGGGTTGTGTCCTGCATGGTCAGGAGCTCTGCACCGAGCCGCCTGGCTTGGTCGGTCGCCCGACGCGTCAGATCCGAGCCGCTCAGGCCCGCCGGAAAGCCGAGGTAATTCTCGATCCGGCTCGACATGCCGGCCTGCCCGCCCGGGGCCTCGCGCTCGACCATGATCGTCCTCAGCCCCTCGGAGGCGCCGTACACGGCGGCCGCGAGGCCCGCCGGACCACCACCGACGATCGCCAGGTCGTAGTGGTCGGACGCCGGCTGGCCGACGATCCCGAGCCGCTCCGCAAGCTCCAGCACCGAGGGGCGCTCCAGCACCGTGCCGTCCTCCAGCAGCGCCACCGGCAGGTGCTCCTCGTCGGCTCCCGTCACCTTCAGCAGCTGTCGTGCCTCGGCTTCTCGTTCGACGTCCATGACGCGGCCCGGTACTCGGTTGCGGGCCAGGAAGTCGCGCAGGTCGTGCGTGGCTCTGGAGAACCGATGCCCGATCACGCGCACCCCGCCTGACTCGAGAGCGGCCCCCGCTTCCCACGTCGTCAGCAGATCCTCGACGACGGGAAACAGCTCCTCCTCCGGCGGATCCCACGGCTTGAGCAGGTAGTAGTCGAGGTCAACCTCGTTGATGGCCTGGATCGCGGCCTCGGTGTCAGCGTAGGCGGTGAGCAGCACCCGCTTGGCGGAAGGGATGATTTCCCTGGCGCGGACGAGGTAGTCGGTTCCAGACAGTCCAGGCATCCGCTGGTCGGCCACCAGCATCGCCACCTGCTCGCCGCGGCGGACCAGCTCGCGCAGTGCCTCGAGCGCCTCTTCTCCCGAGCCGGCTCGAACGATCCGGTAGCGCCCACCGAAGCCCTTGCGCATGTCACGTGCCACCGCGGCCAGCACTGCGGGCTCATCGTCCACGACGACGATCACCGGATTGCGCCGCGGCGGCTCGCTCGCCGCCCGGTCGCGCTCTCTCACTGCGGGCTGGTCGTTTACCGCCGAGGCCGAGGTCACGACCCGAGCAGCTTCATTACCGACTGCAGCTCGTCTGCACTCATAGCTTCCTTCACTCTAGAAGGGCGCGATCGAAGCGCTACGAACCGACGGCCACCGACTCCGCCCTCCCCAACACGCGGCCCAGCTCCGCCGGCAGCAACGGGTCAGCCAAGGCCGCGCGCACGTCGGCGGGACGGTGCAGGGCCCGCTCGGGTTTCAGGAGGCCGATCTCAAGCCCGGCGTCGCGCGCCGCGGCCAGTCCGATCGTCATCGCGTCGGGACTTCGCCACGCGTTTTCCGGCAGCGCGAAGAGCCTCGGCAGCGGCCGGTTGATTCCGATCAGGTAGAAGCCGCCGTCGATCGCCGGGCCGAGCACCACGTCGCAGCCGCGGTGAAGATCGTCGAGCG
>DAIPIC010000124.1:0-9207 GCA_036771025.1 Solirubrobacteraceae bacterium | reverse complement strand
TTCACGAACCAGATCCGGGAGAAGGTGGGGGTCATGTTCGGTAGCCCAGAGACGCAACCCGGCGGCCGCGCGCTGAAGTTCTATTCCTCCCAGCGCCTGGACATCCGCCGGATCGAGACCCTCAAGGACGGGACAGAGGCGGTCGGTAACCGCGTCAAGGTCAAGGTCGTCAAGAACAAGGTTGCGGCGCCGTTCAAGCAGGCCGAGTTCGACATCGAGTTCGGCAAGGGCATCTCGACCGCCGGCTGCTTGATCGACTATGGGGTCGAGCACAACATCATCGGCAAGTCGGGTGCGTTCTTTTCCTACGGGGATGAGCGGCTCGGTCAAGGACGCGGCAACGCGAAGGCGTTCCTCGAGGAGCATCCCGAGACCGCCAAGGAGATAGAGGCCAAGATCTATGCGGCGCTCGGCATCGGGCGTGACCTGGTGAAGCCGATCGAGCAGAGAGAGGGACAGCAGACGAACGGCTCGGGCGATTTGCAGGATGCTCAGCCGGTCCGGGCCGCCGCCACCCAGGCCGCCTGAGCCGGGATCGGTGCAGGACCAACAGGAGCGCCTCCAGCACGCGCTCGCGGTCGCCTACCGGTATCTGAACCGGCGCGAGCGGACCGCGACCGAGGTCCGCCGGCATCTCGAACGGGCCGGGGTCGAGGCGGCCAGCTGCGAAGGTGCGCTCGAGATCCTGATCGAACAGGGCTCAGTCGATGACGCCCGCTTCGCGCGGCTGTTCGTCCAGGACAAGCGCGAGCTCGCGGAGTGGGGGAGAGAGCGGATCCGACAGGGATTGCTCGCGCGAGGGATCGAAAGAGAGCTGGCAGAGGAGGCCCTCGACGCCGATGCTGAACGGGGCTGGGACGGCGCACCTCAAGCCGGCGCCGATCCCCACCAGGCCGAGCTGACGCGTGCCCTCGCGGTGTTGAGCCGCCGCTTTCCGGCGCCTCCCCGCGAGCGCCGGGACCGGGACCGTGCGCTCGGCGTCCTGATCCGGAAGGGCTATGACCCTGACCTGGCGCTCGACGCTTTGGCTGCGTACGCCCAAGATGGGTGATGCCACCCGGGTTGCGGTCCGGCAATCCGAATTGCGCGAGGGGGTTCCCGGTATTACGATCCAGGCAGCGAACGAATGGCCCGCGGGCCACAAAAGACCAGCAAATACTTGACTTGTAGAACGGATCCGGGTACAGCGTTGACGGCAACTTCCACAGGACCACCTGCCTCCCACCGATCGATGGGTGCAGTGGTCGGCTGCTTGGCGCGGATGAGCTACTGCGCCGTGGCCGACTGAGGCGCTCGAACCGCTGAAGCGTTCCGGCTTCCGTCTGCCTGGACGGGCCACTCGGTCGCTCCCGAAAACTAAATCAACGTGACCCGTTTGCGGGCCACTAGGGAGAGGAAACGACCATGGACATCATCGGTGCCGCAGCGCTGATCGCGGTGGGAATAGTGGTCGCTGCGGTTCTGTACGCCCGCGTCCATCCGACGTCGCGGTCTGGAGGCACGGAAAGGAGAGGGCGCGCGCCTCGTGACAGCGAGCTTGCGGAGCGCGCGGCGGCGCTCGCGCGGCGCGAGGAGTCGCTGGCATCGCGCGAATCGGGGTTGGACCAGCAGAAAACCGCCCTTGGGGAGCGTCAGCGCGAGCTCGAGCGGACGCTCGAGCGGATCTCAGGTTTGTCGGTGGCGCGGGCCAAGGAGCTGCTGGTCAAGGAGGTCGAGGAGCGAGCCAGGCACGATGCCGCGCGGCGCATCCGCGAGATCGAAGACGAGACCAAGCGCGAAGCGGAGCGCCGGGTTCGGAACATCCTCTCTGTCTGCATGCAGCGGCTGGCCGCGGGGCACGCCGCCGAAACCACCGTGTCGGTGGTCCAGCTATCGGCGGACGACATGAAGGGGCGGATCATCGGCCGAGAGGGTCGGAACATCCGTGCCCTCGAGAACCTCACCGGCGTGGACTTCATCATCGATGACACGCCGGGAGCGGTGGTCCTGTCGGGGTTCGACGGGGTTCGCCGCGAGGTGGCCCGCCTGACGCTCGAGAAGCTGCTCCAGGACGGCCGGATCCACCCGGCCCGGATCGAGGAGATGTATTACCAGGCCAAGTCAGAGCTTGAACAGCACATCATCGACCTGGGCGAGCAGGCGGTGTTCGAGTCCGGTGTCCAGGGCTTGAATCCCGAGCTCATCAAGCTGCTGGGGCGGCTCAAGTTCCGCACCAGCTATGGGCAGAACGTGCTCGCCCACTCGATAGAGGTCTCGCGACTGGCCGCCCTGATGGCCGAGGAGCTGGGCGCGAGCGCCAAGACGGCACGGCGCGCCGCCCTTCTGCATGACGTCGGGAAAGCGGTCACCCACGAGATCGAGGGACCCCACGCCCTGGTCGGCGGGGAGCTGGCGCGCAAGCACGGCGAATCCGAGGCCGTGGCACACGCCATGGAGGCTCACCACAACGAGGTCGAGCCTCAGACCGTCGAGGCCGTCATCGTGCAGGCGGCGGACGCCCTGTCCGGGGCTCGTCCTGGCGCCCGAGGAGAATCGCTCGACCAATACGTCAAACGCCTGCGCGACCTCGAGCACATCGCCACCCGCCACGATGGAGTGGACAAGGTCTACGCCATGCAGGCCGGGCGCGAGATCCGCGTCATGGTGGCTCCCGGCAGGGTCGACGACGACGCCGCGACGCTCCTGTCCCACGAGATCGCGAGGGAGATAGAGAAGGAGCTTGAGTACCCGGGTCAGATCAAGGTGACGGTCATCCGGGAGTCACGTGCCGTCGAGTATGCGAGATAGAGGCCTTGGCCCCAGTCATCCTCGTCATCGAGGACGAACCCGGCATCGTTGATTTCCTGGAGCGCGGTCTCCAGGGCCAGGGATTCGACGTCCGGGCCGAGCTGGACGGCGAGAGCGGCCTGGAGCGTGCGCTCCGGGACCACGTTGACCTGCTCGTCCTGGACCTGCTGCTCCCCGGACGCAGTGGACTCGACGTGTTGTCGGCGGTCCACGAGGCAAAGCCGGAGATGCCGGTCATCGTCCTCACTGCGCTGGACCAGGTGGAGCAGCGGGTCGCCGGTCTGGATGCCGGCGCCGCGGACTACCTGACGAAGCCGTTCTCACTGCACGAGCTCGCCGCCCGCATCCGCGCCCAGCTGAGGATCGCGGCGCAGAGCCAGCGGACGGTGCTGCACGGTGGGGACCTCGACGTCGACCTGATTTCACGCGACGTCAGATACGCCGGCGAGCCCGTGCGGCTCTCCACGACCGAGTTCGAGCTCCTGACCTACCTGATGCGCAATCACGGCCGGGCCCTCTCCCGGGAGCAGATCCTGCGCGCCGTCTGGGGGTACGAGTACGACCCCGGGACCAATGTGGTCGACGTCTACGTCGGGTATCTCAGGCGCAAGCTGAGGACGGCGGCCAAACACGCTGGTTCCGGGAGCAGCTCGCCGATCGTCACCGTGCGATCGGTGGGCTATCGCTTTGATGCGACGGTTGGTTAGCCGACTCGTCCCGCGAAGCCTGCGCTGGCGGCTCACCCTCTGGGTGGCGGGCGTCATGCTCCTGTCAGCCGGGATCATCTTCGCCGTCGTCTACAACGACACCGGCAGCCGGCTTCGGTCGCAGATCGACCGCGACATCTCGGGCGACACCGAGCAGCTATCCGATCTGGTGTCCTCGCTGCGGGGCAGGGACTCGGGGCAGGTCATGCGGGCCATCAACCTCTACCTGGGCGCCCAACGGTATTCCGCAACCTCGACCCTCCTGTTCGCCGTGGTGCCCGGCCAGGGGACCGCGACGAATCACCCCGAGCTGTTCGGGTTCTCTGGCCGCGACGACGCGGAGCCCGCAGCGGAGCAGCAGCGCGAGGCGCGGCTTGGGCGCAACCTGCTCACATCGAGGGCCGGGTACTCGACCGAACGGGTTCCAGACGCCGGCAAGATGCGTATCCACGAGCGGTCGGTAAGGCTCGGCGCCAGCACCGTAACCGTGGGCGCCGGTCAGCCACTGGCGGCGGTGGAACAGGCCCAGCACGGCGTCGCGGAAGCCTTCATCATCGCCGGGGCCCTGTCGCTCGTGATCGCCCTGCTCGCGTCCTATCTGGCCGGCGCGCGCGTGTCCTCCCCGCTGCGCAGGATGGCGGCGGTGGCGACCCGCGTAGACGCCGGCGATCTGGAGCCACGGATGGCGCCTCCGGACGGCAGCGGCGACGAGGTACGTGTGCTCGCCGAGTCGTTCAACCGCATGCTCGACAGGCTGGCGGAGGCCTTCGCCAGCCAGCGTGAGTTCATCGCCGACGCCTCCCACGAGTTGCGCACGCCGATCACGATCATCCGGGGTCAGCTCGAGGTTCTGGCCGCCAGCGAAAACCCATCCGGGGACGAAGTCCGGCGAGCGGAGCGGGTCGTCCAGGCTGAGATCACTCGCATCAGCCGCCTGGTGGACGATCTGCTGCTGCTCGCCCAGGCAGAGCGAGCCGACTTTTTGCGCCTCGAGGCGATCGACCTCCGGTCGTTCGTGACCGAGCTTTGGGACGGCGTCAGCCTCACTGCGGATCGGTGCTTCGAGCTGTCCGATGTGCCTCCCGCGACGCTTCGTGCCGATCCCGATCGGCTTGCGCAGGCTTTGCGCAACCTGGCGGGCAACGCGGTCGCCCACACGAGCGAGCACGACGGCCTGGTCCGGCTGGAGGTGGCGCGAGTCGACACCGGGCGGATCAGGTTCTCGGTACTGGACGACGGCCCGGGGATTCCCGACGCCGAACGGGAGCGAGTGTTCCTGCGTTTCCACCGAACCGACCCGGCACGGGCGCGCCGCGACGGCGGAGCCGGACTGGGGTTGGCGATCGTTCGGGCCATAGCCGAGGCACACGGCGGACGCGTGGTGGCGGCCGCCTCGGGCAATGGGCGCGGCGCCCGGATCGACCTCGAGCTGCCCGGGCTGCAGGCACGATAGTGAGGAGAACTCACGCTCAGCAGCCGCCGCCCGTAGGAGTCCGCGTCTCGGAGCACAAGCGACACGTTGCTCGTCGCCGGAATCTGTTGGCGGCGCCGGTAGCGCGGCGGGAGTTGGCAGGAGATACTGCAGGCGGATGTCAGGCCGGAATGTCGATGTCGTGCGCGTGCCGGTGCGGCTACGGGATCCATCGCGTCGGACGGTTGATCGGGAGCTTGTGTTGCGTTTCCCGCGGGCTGCTGTTGTGTCCGCGCGTCTGATCGCGAGGCTGACACCGCGCTCGCGGGTGCGCCAAGCCGCACTGAGGCGTGATGTAAGGCTGTCGCTCGAGGCTTATAACCGCCGTGATTTGGATGCGGTTGTCGCGAGCTGGGACCCACAGTTTGAGTACTGCCCCGACGAGGGGTGGGTGCAAGCTGGGCTCGTGGAACCGTCGTATCGAGGTTTAGGCGGCTACCGGCGGTACATCGCGGCCACTGCGGAGGTCTGGGGCACGGAGAATTATTTGAACCGAGCGGAGCTGATCGACCTGGGGGACCGCGTGGTAGTGCTGGCTGAGGGATGGATGCGCGGTCAGCGCAGCGGTGTCTCGCTGATCCAGCCAATCGCTCTGGTCTCGACGCTGCAGCACGGAAGAGCCGTTCGGCATCAGGAGTATTTCGACCACGCCAAGGCCCTCCTGGCGGCTGGGCTGTCCGAGTAACCCGGCGGCGAAGGCCGGCAGACGAACGGAAGTCGCCCGGCTGCCCCCGAAGGCCCACCCCCCATTACCCAACCTAACGCTTTCGCTTTGATCGAGTTGCGGTCCCATGGCGGATGGTCCCAGCCCAAGGAACGGGTGTCGCCGAATTGGCCGAGAGCCGCAGCCTCGCTTGGAAAGCAACAATGAACGGCGACGTCCTCGACCGGCAGGATCACGTGATTGTTGAGGTTCGTCTGCAGGCCACAGGTGCCGGAAGCGGCGTGACGGTCGATCAGAAGTTCCACCACGTGTGGCACTTTCGGGGCGGGGTGCCCGTCCAGCTTGATTCGCGGCGTACCCACAAGCAAGCCCTCGAAGCGGTCGGTCTGTAGGACGCCGCAGCTTCCGAGTCATGCATCGGTGGGAAACGGAAGTCAGGCGCTGAAGCACCAGCCTGTCCTCTGATCCAAAGCCAGCACTCCGGGCGCGACCAACTTCGAGACATTCAGCGCGCTGTCGCCTTTTAGCTCGGAGCATTCGTCTGCTCGCCGGCCTGTTTCGATCAGATCTGCGTGAGCGTCACGTTGCCGGTGCAAGACGAGTGACGGACGGTGGCGGCTTTATTATCGTCTCGACATTCAACGGTAGGGAGGGGCATTGCCGACGACAGCGGACTCAGAGCTCAAGGCCCGCCATCGCAAAATGTGGGCGTCGGGCGACTACGCATCGATGGTCGAGACGTTCCTGCTGCCGCTCGGTCCCACGCTCGTCGAGGCCTGCGGTATCAGAGCGGGGATGCGGGTACTCGACATCGCCGCCGGGACGGGGAACGCTGCGATTCCCGCGGCCAAGGCCGGCGCTGAGGTCACGGCCAGTGATCTGACACCCGAGCTGTTCGACGCCGGTCGCCGCCGTGCCGAGGTGGAAGGCGTGGAGCTCGCGTGGGTCGAGGCGGACGCGGAGAGCCTGCCGTTCGATGACCGGTCCTACGACGTCGTGATGTCCTCGATCGGGGCGATGTTCGCGCCCCACCATCAGGAAGTCGCGGACGAGCTCGTTCGCGTTTGTCGTCCAGGCGGGACGATCGGAATGCTGAACTGGACGCCAGAGGGCATGATCGGCGCGCTGTTTCGGGCGATGGGACCGTTCGCCCCGCCGCCCCCTCCCGGCGCGCAACCTCCTCCCCTCTGGGGTAGTGAGGAGCATTTGAAGGAGCTCCTCAGGGATCGCGTCGACTTTCACACCCTCGAGCGCAGGATGTTGGAGATCACCGCATTCGAACATCCACGCGACTACGGCGAGCACTTCAAGGAGCGCTACGGCCCAACCATCGTCGCCCAGACGAACGCCCGCAACAACGGGCGCGAGACCGAGTTCAACGAAACTCTAGACCGGTTCTGCGATCAGTGGAACCGCGGCACCCCCGACAAAGCAGTCTTTGAGCAGGAGTACCTGCTAGCCATAGGAACGCGGACTTAACCGCCACTGCAGCTGACCGTAGGTGGAAGTTCTCCCAGACTGGCCCTTGGCAGGAGGGCGCTACAGCCCAGCCGCTTTCAGACCGTCGGCGCGATCCATGTACTCCTCGATGCGGCGGATCCGATCGTCCTCCACGCTCACAATGTGCGCTAGTTCCATGTCGATCGGCAGCTTGCTTTCGGCGCCGTGACCGGAGAAACGGACCCAGACAAACGCCCGGTCGCCATTGACCTGGATTTCGAGCGGCTCGACCCGAAGGTCTGGATAGGTCTCGACCCAGCTCGCGACCTGGGCACGGACGGCTTCAATGCCCCGATGCGTCGCGCTATCAGGATCTTCCGCGGCGGCTACATATTCGCCATCGGGGTGCCAGTAGTCCAGGTTTGGCAGAACGCCGCTGTTGAAGGCGGCGTAACCCGCACGGACGAGGCGCTCCACGGCGTTCTCGGTCGATCTCACGCTGTCCACCACTAGCCCCCAGTATCGCTTCCCGGGGACCTAACAACAACCGCTGTTACTCCCGGCTACTCCTTCGATCGAAAAGCGACAGCCTGATTCAGCTATCGCTTTTAGCCCGATGCGGAAGCCGAACCGCTCGCCGCGGCCGCTGCTGCTTTTCGTCCTTTCCGGGAGCGCCGTCTTATTAGCAGCCGGCCGGTGCCAACAACCGTGGCGGCGATGACGACTGACGCGAGCTCGGCAAAGCGGGCGTCTCGACGGAGCGGCCGCGCGGCGCTCGAAACGGACGATTTGGGAGCGTGTCGACCTGTCCGGTGCCGACAGCCGACCAGAGTTGTGGAAATCGTCCGACTCGATGATCTCGTCGGCCGGCGTTGGGGTGGTCGCTCGCGTAGGCAGTCCCGGCGTGTTGCTGGTGCGGACGCCGCGCTGGTGCTCGCGACCCTCACCAATGCAGAGGGCTGAGGGGCGCTGGGGTCCGGAATCCGGGAGGTTCAGCCTGTGCGTTCCGCCATGCTCACCTGTCGGAGCTGCTCTTCGCATAGGTCGGCGGCGGCCTCGGGGCCGCCGGCCGTGCGGTACGCCTCGGCGATGCGGATCGCACCGTGGCGGCAGGCGATGGCCTCGTGCACCTTCACGCGTAGCCTGTCGGGGCGCAGCCGGGAGGCCGGCAGCCGCGACCCCGCGCCGGCGACCTCGACTCGGCGTGCGACCTCGAACTGGTCGCGCGCGAACGGCACCGCGCATACCGGTACGCCGCGGGCCAGCGCCTTCTGGGTGGCGCCCATGCCGCCGTGGGTGATCGCGCAGGCGGCGCGCTCGAGGATGTGGGCGTGGGGGATGAACGGGAGAACTCGGGCGTTGGGGGGACCGTCGAAGCTCTGCGGGTCGCCCGATGGGAGCGTCGCGATCACCTGGAGCTGTTCGTCGGCGAGCGCGTCTAGCGCGCAGCGCACAAGCCGGCCGTCGTCCTGGAACTCCGAGGAGGTGGTGACGAGCACGATCGGCTGCTCGATGTCCGCGAGCCAGTCCGGCGGCTCCGTCGGAGGATCCCAGTCGCAGGGGCCGACGAGGCGAACGCTAGCGGGCCAGTCAGAGCGCGGGTACTCGAACGGCTCGGCGGTCAGGTAGAGCAGCAGCGGCGCTCGGCTGAACAGGTCCGTGGCATCGCTCACGGGAGGCACCCCGACGCGCTCGCGGACCCTGTTGACCAGCGGCTCCACGATCCGCTCGAGCGCCCCGAACGTGATCGCGCCGAGCACCCTGTCGCGCAACCGGCCGGTCGGGCCGCGCGCGGGCCGCAGCCCGGGGCCGAACGGCGGCGCCTGTCGTGAGCGCAGCGGCAGCGGATACGGACACCACGACGCCCACTGCCCGCCCCATGCCTCGGCCACCGCGAGCGCTCCCCAAGCGTTGATGTCAACCAGCAACAGGTCCGGGCGCACATCGCCGATCGCCCGCCGCAGGTCGCTAATCTCGGGCTCGGCGCGCGCACAGAAGATGCGCATCGCCCGCTTCTGCGCGCCCAGCGGCGTTCGCGCCTTGTAGTCGTCGTGCTCGATCAGCTCGATCGCAGGATCGATCGGCGCGGCGTCGAAACCATGATCGCGCATCAGCGCCACCTGCGAGGCGAGCGTGCG
>DAIPIC010000123.1:0-9361 GCA_036771025.1 Solirubrobacteraceae bacterium | reverse complement strand
AGCGTGGCGCATCCGTAGATGCGCGCGAGCGAGCGAGGACGCAGCCACGCACCGTCAAGGGCCGCTCGAATGCGACGGTGCTTACGGTGGGAAGGACTGCGGCGGACGCGTGCCAGACTTGCGGTGTGAAGGACCGAGTGAAAAGGCTCTCGGAGGCCCGTCTCTACCTGGTCTGCGACGCGCGCCCGGACGCGTTTCTCAACGCTGTCCTGAGCTGCGGCGTGGACATCGTCCAGCTGCGCATCAAACAGGGCTCCGCCGCCGAGATCCTCACAGCCGCCGCGCGCTTCAAGCGGATCTGTGCCCAGCATGGCGCTCTGTTCCTGCTCAACGACAGCCCCGAGCTGGCCCTCGAGGCCGACGCCGATGGGGTTCATGTAGGGCAGGGGGACACACCTGTCCCCCTGGCCAGGGAGATCGTCGGCCACGACCGGCTGGTAGGCCTCTCCACACACACCGAACAGCAGGTGGTGGAGGCCGATGGCGCCGACTACATCGGCGTCGGCCCGGTTTATGACACGCCCACCAAGCCCGGGCGACGGCCGGTGGGGCTCGAGCTCGTGCGGTTCGCGGCGCTCGGTGCCCGCGTGCCATTCTTCGCCATCGGCGGAATTGACACGGACAACGTCGAGCGTGTGCGGGATGCTGGCGCGAGCCGAGTGGCCGTGGTGCGCGCGCTTACCGACGCCCGCGACCCGCGGCGATCTGCGCGCACGTTGCGCGCCGCCCTTCAGGCGGGGGTGCGAGTTGGCGCAGCGTAGTCGCAAGCGTGGCCGCCGAACGAAGCCGGCGAGGAGCAGGCCGACTCCCTCGCGCGGCAGTGGGACCAAGCCTTCGGGCAGTGGCGAGGCGGGGCCCTCGCGCAGCGGGGCGGCCGTCGCTGCGGGGCGTAGGCCCTCAGCGGAGGAACGAAACGCAGCGGTCCGCGCGACGCTCACCCCGGTCGAGCCCGGGGAGCGGCCATGGCCCACCGTGGTGAGCGCCGTGATCTCGCTGGCGCTGGTGATCGCCAACCTCGTGTTGATCATCCTGCACGTCACCGTCAAGGTCGGCTCGCAGCGAGTCAGCGCGGGGCAGGAGATCCCGTACCTAATCGTGATGTCCATGTGCGCCTACGGTCTGTGGCGCACGCGCTATTGGGCGGTTCTCGGTTTCATGGTCCTCCTCCTGCTGACGGTCCTCCTCGCGGCCCTGGCACTGGTGCGGGTCAACAACGCAGGCGGAGCCGCTTTCGGCGTCGCCGTCGTCGCTGGCGGGGGATTCTTGTTCTACAAGCTGGTGAGGGTCCTGAGCCGGATCCAGATGCCGCGGCCTCCCGGGCGCTAGCGCCGGAAGCGCCCAATTTCCTTATACGCTGAGCCTTCCGCCAATGCCCGATTCCTCCTACGACTGCATCGTGATCGGTTCGGGCCCAGGCGGTTACGTCGCCGCAATCCGGGCCGCGCAGCTGGGGATGAGGACGGCCGTGGCGGAGAAGGACCGGGTGGGAGGCCGCTGCCTCAACTACGCATGCATTCCCGCCAAGGCCGTGCTCCGGGTCGCGGATGTTCTGTCCGAGGTGCGCGACGCGGACGACTTCGGAATCAAGGTGGCTGACCCCACGGTGGACTACGCCGCGGTCACCGCCCGGCGCAAGAAGGTGATCTCGACCCTGACCGGCGGCGTCGCGGGGCTATTCAAGAAGAACGGCATCGAGGTCCTGGAGGGCGAAGCGTCGCTGGCCGGCGAGGGGGCCGTGAGCTTCGGCGGCACGAACATCAAAGCCAAGACGATCGTGCTCGCCACCGGTTCGGTGAAGAAGCCGATCCCGGGCGCCACGTTCGGCGGCAGGGTGATCGGTACCGAGGAGGCGTGGGCGCTCGACGAGCTGCCCGAGTCGATGGCCGTGGTCGGCGCCGGCGCATCCGGCGCGGAGATCGCCTCGGCTTACGCTCGGTTGGGGGTGGAGGTGACGCTGCTCGAGGCGCTCGATCGGGTACTTCCCACCGAGGACGCCGACATCTCGCGGTTGGCCGAACGGGGCCTCAAGCGACAGGGCATGACCATTCACACGGGCGCCCTGGTCGAGGAAATCGAACCCGGCTCCGATGGCGTCAGGTTCAAGCACGGGGATCAGCAGCCGGAGGTGGAGTGGCTCGTGATCGCCGCCGGCAGGGGACCAGACGTCGAGTCACTCGGTTTGGAGAACGCCGGAGTCAGGCTCGGCGAGGGCGGGTTTGTCGACGTTGACGGGGCTCAGCGGACCAACATCGACGGCGTCTACGCCATCGGCGACCTGGTACATGGCCCAGCGCTGGCGCACAAGGCGTCGGACGAGGGCGTGATCGCGGTTGAGGACGCGGCCGGGCTGGAGACACACCCCATCGACTACATCGACATTCCGAGGGCTACGTTCTGCACCCCGAACGTGGCCAGCTTCGGGCTGACCGAGGCGCAGGCCAAGCAGGAGGGGTACGACGTCACCGTGGGCAAGGTCCAGTACGGAGCGGTGGGGGCGGGTACGGTCTACGGCGATCGGACGGGCATGATCAAGATCGTTGGCGAGAAGCGCTATGGCGAGCTGCTAGGCGGCCACATCGTGGGCGCCAAGGCCACGGAGCTGATCCAGGAGCTGGTTAACGCCCGCGTGCTCGAGGGCGGCTATCCGGAGCTGGCACGCACCATCCACGGACATCCGACACTGTCGGAGGCGATCATGGAGGCCGCCCGCGCCGCCGATGGCTGGTTGATCCACGGCTGAGCACGCGCCGTGGCAAGGGGAGCGCAGCCGGTCTTCTACTACGACCTCGGTAATCCCGAGTGCTATCTCGCCGCCGAGCGCTGCTCCTCGGTGCTGCCGGTGGTGCCGGAGTGGGAGCCCGTGCTGGGGTTGGATCTCGACGCCGCCCGGGATCAGGTGGACCGCGAGGAGATCGAACGGCTGGCCGCCGAGCGCGGACTGCAGCCACTGCGCTGGCCGGGCCGCTGGCCTCCCGATACCAGGCTGGCGATGCTGGCTGCCACGTACGCCAAGACGCTGGGGCGGGCCGTCGCGTTCTCGCTGGCAGCGTTCCGACAGGCGTTCGCAGGAGGCCGGGATTTGTCGGAGCGCGACACCGTGCTGATCGCGGCCGCGGCCTGTGAGCTGCATCCGGCGGCCCTCCTCAAGGGCATCGAGCTGCGCTCCGTGGCGGGGGGACTCGGGCGGGCCACGGCCCGGGCCAGAAGCGCGGGAGTGTCCTCACTGCCGGCCGTGCAGGTGGAAGAGCGGCTGTTCGTTGGCGACGCGGGGGTCGAGGAGGCCGCGGCCGCGCTGCGGGGCGGTGAAGGAGGAGGAGCGATGAACGCCGGTGGGCGATGAAGGCCAACCGCGCGTTCGAGCTGATCGTGACGCGGGACGGCGTGGAGCCGACCTTTCTCGCCGACCCCACCCGGCTCGATCGCGTCGAGGTGGTGTCGATTGCGGACGGCGAGGTGGTGCTCTTCTGGGACCTCCCCGCCAAGGAGGCGGGCAAGCTCCTAAGGCAACTTCGGGAAGAGCTCGTGTCGTTCGACGTCGAGGAGTTCAAGCGCGCGTGGGGGCTTGAGTGACCGACTCCCCCTCCCCCGGGGTCAAGGGAGAGGTGCAGATCGTCGAGCCGACCCAGGCCGAGCGGGCCGTCGCCCGGCGATCGGCCGAGACGCGGGCCACGGTGCCGGATCTGGAGCTGTCGGTCGAGGTGGACATGGGCGCCTGCATGGGCCTGGAGGCGCCTTCGACCGCCATCCTGGTCCGGGCGGCGGCGCTGGCGCTGCGCGAGCATCCCCGCGCGAACGCCGCCTACCGAGACGGACACTTTGAGCTCTACTCGCGAGTGAATGTAGGTGTGGTGATGCCGCAGCTGGACACCCAGCTGGCCGCGACGGTGTTCGACGCCGACCGCAAGTCCCTCGACGAGCTGGCCTCGGAGATCGATGACCTGCAGCGCCGCGCAGCGGAGCTGACCAGCCCCGAGCGCTCGGGCGCCACTTTCACCCTCACCGACCTCGGTAGGTACGGGGTCAGTAGCGCCAGCCCTGTCATCGCGGCGCCCCAGGCGGCGGCGTTGGCCGCCGGCGAGATCCGCCACGCGCCGGTCGTCCGTGACGCCGCAGTGTTCCCCGGCGAGGTCATGTCTTTGACGCTCGTCTGCGACCACCGGATCCTGTACGGCGCGGCGGCCGCCGGCTTTCTCGCGCATATCCGCGAGCTCCTGGAGCGGGGCGAGCTGCAGTGAGCGTCTCATCCCTGGATGTGACATGGAATCCCCCACAGGCACGTAGCCCGCTTGTAGGATCAGCCCGATGGAGGCAGGCGGGGAGCTGACGATCGACCAGCTCGCACAGCGGACAGGGATGAGCGCCCGCAACATCCGCGCGCATCAGTCGCGCGGGCTCCTCTCGCCCCCGAAGCTCCGGGGCCGGACCGGCTACTACGGAAGCGAGCACGTCGCCCGCGTGGGGTTGATCCAGAAGCTCCAGGCCGACGGGTTCAGCCTGACGCTGATCCAGCGCCTGTTGCGCATCGCCGGCGATTCAACCGAGAGCCTCGCCCGGCTGGCCGACGTCCTCCACGAGCCATTCGGGCCCGAGAAGCGGCGCGTGGTGGCCACCGAAGAGCTCGAGCGGCGGTTCCGCACCCGTTCTCGGGAGGTTCGCACGACGCTCGAGCAACTTGGGTTCCTGCGCCAGGTGGGCAACGGCAAGATGGAGGAGGTCACCCCGCTGGCGTTCAGGGGTGGCGAGGTCTTCGCCGATCTCGGCGTGCCGGCCGAGGACCTGGTGATGGTCGCGGCCGAGCTCCGCAGGCAGCTGGACACAGTCGCCACCACGTGTCTGCGGCTGTTCGTGGATTATGTGTGGAAGCCGTTTGACCAGGCCGGCGAGCAGGAGAAGGGGATGGACCAGCTGCTTCAAGCCGTCGAGCGGCTCCGGCCCCTCGGCTCCGCGGCGATCGGATCTCTGTTCCAGGTGGCCATGAGCGAGGCGCTCGAGCGGCGCTTCGGAAGCGAGCTCAAGCGACTCGAGTACCAGCGGAGTGGGTGACTCCTCAAGGAGGGGGCTGAGCCCGGCGGCCGAGCTCGCACTCGAGCTTCGCACCGCCGTCGCCGACGAGCGCGTCCTGGCCGCGATGGCCTCGATCCCACGTGAGCGGTTCGTGCCCGAATCCGAGCTGCCACGGGCATACGCCAACGTGGCGCTTCCGATCGCCTGCGGGCAGACGATCTCCCAGCCGCTGGTGGTGGCGAGGATGCTCGAGGTGCTCGAGCTCCGCTCCACCGACAGGGTCCTCGATGTTGGAACGGGGTCTGGGTACCACGCCGCCCTTTTGGCTCTGTTGGTCGATGAGGTCTTCACGATCGAGCGCCACGGGGAGCTGAGCGCGATCGCCGAGCGCACCATTCGCGATCTGGGACTCGAGAACGTCAAGTTCTTCGTCGGCGACGGCTGGCAGGGCCTGCCGGATCAAGGTCCATTCGACGCCATCAACGTGGCCGCCGCCACAGGAGCACAGCTGCCGGCCGCACTCGAACGCCAGCTGACGCCGGGTGGGAGGCTGGTGGCGCCCGTGGGCGAGGGCAGTCAGCGTCTGGTGCTGACGCGCAGGACGCCGGAGGGATTCCGGCACGCGACTCTGGAGGGAGTCAGGTTCGTGCCCCTGGTACGGGACGAGAGGGACTGACGGCCACGAGCCCCGGTCCGGGCGACGCGAGCGCCGCCCGGACCGGTGCCAAAGGGGTTAGTACCCCCCGACGAGCGTGTATGTCGGCTTGAGGTAGCCCCCGCCCTTGCCGATCACGTACCACCGTGCCCCAAACTGCTTCAGGTTCTGGCCGTTCGACTGCCCCGGCTTCTTGTCCTTGTAGTACCGATACAGCGGCTTTCCGCCATACGTGACCTGGTACTGGCCGTTGCTGCGCTTCACCTTGCCGACGAGCTTCGGGTTCAGCCCGGAGCCGGCCTTGACCGCGACCTTCGTGCCCGCGATCAGCGGCGGCCACGAGGAGGCGCAGGTCTTGTAGCAGGTCGGCTTGCCGTTCTTATCGGCCACGAAGCCGTATAGCGTCAGCCCCGAGGGACTAGCGACCACGGTCCCCCGCGTCACTTTGTGGGTCGTCAGCGTCGTCGTCGTGGTGGCGGCCACGGCGATGGCAGGCAGGGCGACGGCCGTCGCAATCGCCGTGTAAAGCCCCAGTCTGCGGAGTCGCTTCGACATCTATTGCTCCTTTCGATTGCTGAAGGCAAGCAACACCTCGCGGCGCGTGAGGTTGCGGGAGAGCCGCGCGGTTATCCCGGCCAGACAGCTCAGTCCCGGCCCCTGGCGATGAAGTGAGGGTTTTCGAACCCGGGCTTACCGTACGTGAGCGGGCGATCTTCAAGATCAACTACGCGACCACCGGCCGCTCGGAGGATCGCGTCCCCGGCGGCGGTGTCCCACTCCATCGTCCGGCCGAAGCGGGGATACAGGTCGGCCTCGCCGGCGGCGAGAAGACAGAACTTCAGCGAGGATCCGGCCACAGCCGTCCGCGCGACGAGGCGGCCTGCCGTAAACCGGTCAAGCGCTTCTTGGTCGCCGTGCGACCGGCTGGAGACGATGGTGGCGCCCTCGGCCGGGATCGACCGAGCGGCGATGGAGCGGCGGCCTCGGCGGTCTTCCACGGTCGCCCCAACCCCCGGCGCCGCCGCGAACAGCAGCTTCCGCGCCGGGGCCAGGACAACCCCCAGCACCGGCACCCGATCGTCGATCAGCGCGATGTTGACCGTGAACTCGTCGGTCCGGTCAAGGAATTCCTTCGTGCCATCTAGCGGGTCCACAAGCCAGAAGGGCCCGTCGGGCGCGCCCATCGAGGGCTGAGCTCCCTCTTCGGCCACGACCGGTATGTCCGAAGCGACCTCGTGAAGGTACGTGAGGATGATCTCCTGCGATCGCTCGTCTGCTTCAGAGACCGGGGAGCCATCGGGCTTGGTGCGCGCCTCGCAGTCGCGCTGATATTCGTACAGCACGGCGTGGCCCGCCGACTGCGCTGCCGCGATCACGTGCTCCAGTGCGATCGTGTCGACGCTCATCAGGTATCGATGATGCCACCGCGCGGGGCGGTCACTGGTCGATGATCCCGCGACGGCGTAGCTCGCCCAGGATCCGATCGGCGGCTTCCTCGGCGGTCAGTTGCGTGGTGTCGACGTGGATTTCTGGCGCCTCTGGCTTCTCGTACGGGGAGTCGATGCCGGTGAAGTTCTTGATCTCGCCGAGGCGGGCCTTCGCGTACAGGTGCTTGCAGTCCCGGGCCTCGGCCACCTCCAGCGGAGCGTCGACGAACACCTCTATGAACTCCCCCTCCCCGACCAGCTCCCGAGCCATCCGCCGCTCGGAGCGAAACGGCGAGATGAACGACAAGAGCACGATCAGGCCAGCGTCCACCATCAGCGCCCCGACTTCGGCTACCCGGCGGATGTTCTCGACCCGGTCGGCGTCGGTGAACCCCAGGTCCTTGCTGAGCCCGTGACGGACATTGTCACCGTCGAGGACGTACGTGTGGTGCCCGAGGCTGTGCAGCTTCTTCTCAACGAGGTTGGCAATCGTCGACTTCCCGGCTCCCGATAGGCCCGTCAGCCACAGCATGCAGGGCTGTTGGCCCTTGAGCTTCGCATGCGCGTCCTTGTCCACGTCGATCGCCTGCCAGCGCAGCGTCCGCGAGCGGCGCAGCTCGAAGTTGAGCATGCCGGCGCCCACCGTGGCATTCGTCACCCGGTCGATCAGCACGAACCCGCCGGTGTCACGGTTCTCCGAGTAAGGGTCGAACGCGATCGGCCGATCCAGCTCCAGCTCGCAGACGCCGATCTCATTCAGCTCGAGCTGCTCTGCGGCCAGCCGCTCGAGTGAGTCGACGTTGATCTTGTACTTGAGCGGGGAGATCGTGGCGGAGGCCGTGGCCGTGCCAACCCGCATCAGGTAGCTGCGACCCCGGAGCATCGGCTCCTCCGCCATCCATACCAGCGTGGCCTCGAACTGCTCGCCGACCCGCGGAGGCGTGGGCGCGCAGGCGATCACGTCGCCCCGGCTGACGTCGATTTCGTCAGCGAGCGTGAGCGTCACCGACTGCCCGGCGACCGCGTGGTCCAGGTCGCCGTCGGCGGTGACGATCCGCGCCACGGCGCTCTCTCGCCTCGACGGCGCCACCACGATCGGATCGCCGGCCGCGACTCGTCCGCTGGCGACCATACCTGCGAACCCACGGAACTCGGCGTCCGGACGGTTGACCCATTGGACCTGGAAGCGCATCGGCGCGATCTGGAGCCGGTCTTCGTCGATCTCGACCGTCTCGAGGTACTCGAGCAACGTTGGCCCGTCGTACCACGGCGTGCGTTCGCTGCGTTCGACGACGTTGTCGCCGCGCAGTGCGGAGACCGGTATGCAGACAACGTCCTTCAGTCCGAGCTCGCTGGCAAACATCTGGTAGTCAGCGGCTATCTCCCTGAAGCCCGGCTCGGAGTAGGACACCAGGTCGAGCTTGTTCACAACCAGGGCCACGTGACGGATGCCGAGCAGCGACACCACATAGGTGTGGCGGCGCGTCTGGGTCAGAAGGCCCTTGCGGGCGTCGACCAGCAGCACAGCGCAGTCCGCGGTCGACGCGCCGGTGACCATGTTGCGGGTGTACTGCTCGTGGCCGGGGGTGTCGGCCACGATGAACTTGCGCTTCTCGGAGTCGAAGTAGCGGTAGGCCACGTCGATCGTGATGCCCTGCTCGCGCTCCGCTGCGAGCCCGTCCAGCAGAAGCGCGAAGTCGAGGTCCCCCCCCTGAGTCCCGACCCGCTTGGAGTCGGCCTCCAGCGCGGCGAGATGATCCTCGAACAGGAGCTCCGACTCGTACAGCAGCCTTCCGATCAGCGTGCTCTTGCCGTCGTCGACGCTGCCGCAGGTGATGAAGCGCAGAAGGCCCTTGTGCTCCTGCGCATGCAGGTAGGCAAGGAGATCGTGATGGAGCGCTTCGCGGACCGCCATCAGAAGTAGCCCTCCTGCTTCTTGCGCTCCATCGAGGCCGCGCCGTCGTGGTCGATCACCCGTCCCTGACGCTCCGAGGTGCGGGTCAGCATCATCTCCTTGAGGAGATCCTCCAGCGTGGTCGCACCGCTTTCGATCGCGCCGGTCAGGGGGTAGCAGCCGAGCGTCCGGAAACGAACGTGTTTTTGAACGGGGCGCTCGCCCGGGGCGAGCGGCATCCGGTCGTCATCGACCATGATCAGCGCGCCGTCGCGCTCGACCACCGGCCGCGGCTTCGACAAGTACAGCGGCACGATCGGAATCTGGTGCGCGTAGATGTAGAGCCACACGTCGAGCTCGGTCCAGTTCGACAGCGGAAAC
>DAIPIC010000122.1:0-9531 GCA_036771025.1 Solirubrobacteraceae bacterium | reverse complement strand
CGAGCAGGTCGCTCTCACCGGCTCCACCACGGACGGGGTCAACACCGTGCTGGCCGGTCTCGACCTTCGCCCGGGCGACGAGATCCTGACGACAGACGAGGAGCATCCGGGACTGCTGGCCCCGCTGGGGCAGGCTCGGCGGCGGCAAGGCATCGGGGTGCGCGTGGTGCCGTTCGACCGCGTCGCCGAGGAGATCTCCGCCGAAACCAGACTGGTGGCCTGCTCTCACGTCTCGTGGGTGTCAGGCCGGGTGGTGGACACCCAGGCGCTGAGGCGCAGCGGCGTCTCGGTGCTCCTCGACGCGGCCCAGGCGATCGGCGCGATACCCGTGGACGTCGGGGAGCTGGGGTGCGACTTCTACGCCGCCTCGGGACAGAAGTGGCTGTGCGGACCGGAGGGGTCGGGGTGTCTGTTCATTCGCGAAGAGCGACTGGACGAATGCTCCATCCCCTGGCCCAGCTACGGCTCGCTCGCCGATCCGCAGCGGCCACTGGAGGTGGAACCCGCGGCAGGCGCGGCCCGCTTCGACCACGGCTTCCCCTCGGGGATGCGCAGCGCCTGGGCCCTGGCTTCGCTCGACGTTCTGGGCACGGCTGGATGGGATTGGGTCCACGGTCGTGCGACCGGGCTTGCCCGCCTGCTGGCCGACCTCCTGCGAGAGCGGGGAGGGGTCGAGGTGCTGCCGCGCGGTGATTCCACCCTCGTCTCCTGGCGACCGTCGGATGGCCGCGATCCGGCCGAGGAGGTCGAGCGGCTGGCAGCCCAGGGATTCGTCGTCCGGAGCATCCCCTCCCACGGGGGGCTGATCCGAGCCTCCGTCGGCGCATGGTCCGCGGAGGATGAGCTCGAGGGACTCGCCGGCGCGGCCGTCGGCGGCTAGGGAGCGGCGTCAGATGATTCGCTCTGGGTGCGTATAGACGTTCACGCTCTCGCCACGCGCAAACCCGCAGAGCGTGATCCCACGGTCCACTGCGAGCGACACGGCCAGCGAGCTCGGCGCGCCCACGCCGACCAGCACCGGCGCTCCGGCCACTGCGGCCTTCTGCACGAGCTCGAACGACAGCCGGCCGCTGACGCACAGGATCCGCTCCGCCAGCGGCACCAGGTCATCGAGGAGGGCGCGGCCGATCACCTTGTCCATGGCGTTGTGGCGCCCGACGTCCTCCCGGCTCAGCAACGGCTCGCCCCGAGCGTCGAACAGGCCGGTGGCGTGGAGGCCGCCGGTCTTCTCGAACGTCGGCTGTCTCAGCTTGTCGGGCAGGCGGGCAATCAGCTCGCGCCGCACGGAAGGGCCGCCGGATACTGGCGGGCTGTAGACGGCCACCTGCTCGAGTGCCCCCTTGCCGCACACGCCGCAGGAGGAGCTGGTGTAGAAACGCCGCTCGCCAGGGTCGCCCAGAAGCGGGCCCGCGACCTCGACGGTGTTGGCCGCGAAGTCCCGGGTGGGCCCGGCTTCCCGCGGCGCGTCGATCAGCCCCTCGCCGAACAGGAACCCGAGCGCCAGCTCCTCGTCGTGGCCGGGGGTGCGCATCGTTACCGCCAGCGGCCTGCCATTCACCCGGATCTCGAGCGGCTCCTCGATGGCCACCACGTCGCTGCGGCCGTCATGCTCGACGCGCACGTATGACATCGGCCGGCTACTCGCTCAGCTGGCTGCCGCGGCGTCCGTGGCAGTGGCCGGACCGCCCGCCCGCGAGATCGCGTGGTCCATTGCCGGCACCGGATCGGTAACCGCCGGCCCGTGGCCCACCACCATGATCTCGGGCCGCAGATCCCGGAGCTTGCGGGCGGACTCGGCGTCCTTTGCCCTGTCCCACGTGGCCGGATACGCAAGCGGGAAGCGAAGCTTGAAGTGGTTCGTCACCGCCAGCCCGCCGTAGGACGTGTACACGTCGCCAGCGAGCACGGTGTTATCGCGTGTGTCGCGAAAGGCCATGTGGCCGGGGGTATGGCCAGGGGTGGCGATGACCTCGAGGCTGCCGATCCGCTCGCCCCCCATCAGCCGTACATCCGGTGCGGTCTTGATGTTCTTGGGCCATGAGCCGGGGACCTTGCCCTCGACCACCTTCTCCCCAGCGTGAATGCGGGCGTCGAGGTCCGACAGGAAGACCTCGGCGACGGTCAGCTGCTCCTTGAGCGAGTCAAGCGAGCCCACATGGTCGCCATGTCCGTGCGTCAGGACGATCCGAGTGATCTCCCCGCCCGCGGCGCCTGCGGCGTCGATCAGCCTCTGGGCCCCACCTCCGACGGTCGTGTCCACGAGCGTCAGGCCGTCGTCCTCGCGTACTAAGAAGGCGTTGACGAAGTGAAATCGGGTCAGCTGGGTGATGTTGTCGGTTATGGGTGTGGCGTTCATGTATCTCGCTCCTTCGAATACAGGGGAGTGAGTCTCACACCCTAATCTCCCGCCGGTGTGTGCCCAAGCCTTCACCGAGCTCGTGCCGCTTCCGCGCCGCGGAAGGGTGTTCTCAAGCGTTGCCCGGGCGGGCCTGGCGGACTGCGCTCCGTCGGGGCGAATCCGGCTCGACGCCCTCGCCCGCTGGCTTCAGGACGTGGCGTATGACGACGTCGAAGATGCCGGCGTGGCGGGAGCAGCTGTATGGGTCGTGAGGCGCACGCGGATCAGGGTCGCGCGCTTTCCGCGGTTCGGCGAGCGCTTCAGCCTGAAGACGTTCTGTAGCGGCTTCGGTCGCGCCTGGGCCGAGCGGCGCACGACGATTGCCGCGCCGCAGGACCGAGATGGACATGCCGCCGTGGAGACCGTGGCCCTCTGGGTCCACCTCGACCCCGCCTCCAGACGTCCGGCACCCCTGACTCCGCGCGAATTCGAGATCTACGGTGAAGCGGCCGCCGGCCGGAAGGTCACCGCGCGGCTCAGGCATCAGTCGCCCGACGGCGCGGTCGAGGCGGGGCGCTGGGTCTTTCGCGCCACCGAGCGCGACGTCGCCGGGCACGTGAACAACGCCGCCTACTGGCAGCCACTGGAGGAGGAGCTGCTGCGCGGCGGCGAACCCGATGGCATCGACGTCGAGATGGAGTTCCGCAACCCGGCCCAGCCCGGAGAGAAGCTCGTGCTGGGCGAGGGTCCCCGTCGCTGGATCGTGGCCTCCGACGGCGACCTTCACGCCTCGGTCGTCGTCTCTTCGGAAAGCGGTTAGCGACTCAGCTTCCGATGCTGGCCAGGAGAGCGGCCGGCTCGGCAGCAAGCTCGATCTCGCTCGGGAGCGACTGGCGCTCCAGCTCGCCGTCAGTCGCGATGCGGTAGACGCCGGTCCTCCTGAGCGACGGCGAATAGGCGTGAATGGTGACCGCCGGCTCGTTCCCCGCGTGCAGAACCCGATGGATCGCGACCGGAGGGACGACGAACGTCTCGCCCGCCCCCACCTCTCGAGACCGAGGCGGCGCCTGCAGCGCGAGCCGGTCCTCGCGCACCCGGCCTGCGACCACGGCCACTGCGGCCGCCGACTGGTCGTGGTCGTGGTAGCCGGTGTCCTGGTCCTCGCTCCAGCAGATGACCCACGCGTTGACGTCGGGCTCGTCCCAGATCTGCTCGTACACCCGCTCCCGGCCGGGGTGGCGGACCAGATGCGCCCAGCGTTCCGGCGAGCTGGCCAGCGCGGCCGCGAATCGCTTGAGTTCATCGAGTGGGAGGCTCATCGCCGGATAAATATAGCTAATTCCATCGACTTACTGCAGTTTCTATGCATGTACCCCCGCAAGCGATCCCCGCACAATCGCGCGCCGGGCACGTCAAAATGGCGCCCGCATGACTTGTGCAGCGGGCAGAAGGGAGGCGCCATAGCGCTCGTCCCGCCACGGCTCGAAGCGGTTGCGCCGGCGCGGCTCTGGCGGCGGCCAATCGCACTTTCCTATGCGGGGCGGCTGGCGCGGATCGACTGGTTCGATCTCGCCGTCCTGGTCCTGCTCGCCGCTCTGTCGATGTGGGTGCTCCTGCTCGACCTGGTCCAGATCTCGACGCACGGAGGGGTGTGGGACGGGACCCAGAGCGCGTATGTCGTCGATCAACTCCAGTACATGGCGTGGATCCGCGATGCGTCCACGCACGTGCTGGCGTCCAACTTGTTCGTCCTCCACCCCACGCCACACGACTACCTGCAGCCGATGGTGGCGATCTCGGGTGGTCTGGTGGCGCTCGGTGCGACCCCGCCGATCGCGCTCCTCGTATGGCAGCCGGTCGCCGTGGGCGCCCTGTTCGTCGCCGTCCGAGGACTCATACGGGCCCAGCTCCAGGGGCGGCTGGCGGTCCGCGCGGCGCTGGTGCTCGCGCTGTTCGCCGGCTTGCCCTCGATGTATTTCGATCTGTGGCTTCCGTTCTGGACCTGGGGCTATCAGGAGGCGCTCCTGGCGCTCGCCTGCGCCACGGGAGCGCTGCTGCTGTATCACCGGAGCCGGCGAGGAGGGCGGCTCCTGTGGGTCGCTGCCCTCCTCGGCGCGCTGGCCAGTTGGCTACACCCCTGGCAGGGCGAGATCCTGTTGATCCTCCTCGTCGGCACCGAGGCAATCATGTGGATGGCGCGAAGAGGCCCGCGGTTCTGGCGGCCCCTGCCGGTGATCGTGGCCACCGTCCTGCCGCTCGTGTACTACGCGTTGCTCTCCCGGCTGGATCCCACATGGCGACTGGGGCAACTGGGGTCCACGGGGATCATTCCGCTGCCAGAGCTGCTCTGGCCCCTGGCCCCGCTGGCGGTCCCTGCCGTTTTGGCCTACCGGCGGCGCCCGGTCAACTTCATCCAGGCCGCGACACGGGTCTGGCCCTTCGCAGCCGTCGCGGTGTACCTGCTTGCCGAAAACGGGCTGGGCAGCAGCCCTCCGCATGCATTCGCGGGGATCACGGTGCCGCTGGCCGTGCTCGCGGTGGACGGGCTCAGGTCAGTGCGCTGGCCGTCACTCGTACCGCGGCGGACGCTCACCGCGCTGCTCGTTCTGGGCCTGACGATTCCGGTCGTCGTCGACAAGCTTGGCGTCGCCCATAAGCTCGTGAAGGACAACAAGGTTTACACCGCCGACGAGCAGCGTGCACTCCAGTACCTGGCCCGGAATCCGGAGCCCGGGGGAGTCCTCACACCGATCCACCTCGGGGCCCTCGTGCCGTTCGAAACCGGCAGGAACACGTATATCGGCGACTGCTATTGGTCGCTCCCGGACTGCCGCGGGCGGAACGTGAACTCATGGCTTGTTGCCCACTGGGCCCAGGTGTGGCCGAGGATCGCCAGGGCGTTCGTAATGAGTACGGGCGCCCGCTTCCTGGTCAAGGACTGTAAAGGCCGAGACCACATCTGGCACGAACTGCACAGCATCATCCTCTCCGTCCACCGCTTCGGCTGCGCGACCGTATACGAGCTGGGGCAACCAGGAGAGCTGGTGAAGTCATGGCCCAACGGCCGCCAGCCCCGCCACCCGCTTGGCGCGGACCTCTCCGCCTAGCGAGACCACGTTGCGCGCGCCGACCCGGTGGCGAGCGCGCTCGCGGGACCAGTCGTCGGCCTCGGTCGACCGGCGGTGCAGCTGAGCGGCAGGTCGCCAACCTGTGGACAATGCCGCGATGCTGCCGAACACGGGAGGAGTCCTCTACGGCACGATCATCGTCGGCGCGCTGCTAGCGGCCGAGAGCGCCAGGGAGGAGAACTACGCCGACACGGTCGGGGCGGTGGCGATCGCCATGGCCCTGTACTGGCTCGTGCACGCCTACACCGAGTACACCGAGCGGCGGGTCGAGCGCAGTCAGCCGCTCACCCTCGGTGGGTTGGTCCAAACGCTGGTGCAGGAGCTGATGATCATGGCCGGGGCGGTGCTTCCGCTCCTCGCAGTGCTCCTCTGCTGGGCGGCCGACGCCACCCTGTCGACCGCCGTCAACACCGGGGTCTACACGTCCGCAGTCATCATCGTCCTGATCGAGGTGGGCGCCGCGGTCCGAGCCGAGCTCTCGGGACGCGAACTCGTGGCGCAGATCTCGTTCGGCGCGTTCTTCGGGCTGGTGGTGATCGTGCTGAACGTGCTGCTGCGGTAGCTGAGGGCCCCCGCGGGTTTACATGCCAGCTCGCTCAGAGTACGATCACGGCGGGCGGCGCTACAAACGAGTGAAGGGGCGCAGATGACCAGAATCCTGTACGCCGTGGCGCGGTTCTCCGTGCGCCGGCGCCGTGTCGTGGCCGTGGTGTGGCTGTTGGTGGCGATTGCCCTCACGCTCGTGTCCCATCGGCTCGGAGACAACACCAACGACAACCTGTCCCTTCCCGGCACGAACAGCCAAAAGGCCACGAACACCCTGCAGACCTCGTTCCCGGCTCAGGCGAACGGGGCGAGTCCAATCGTGTTCCACGCCCGCAACGGGAAGCTGACGGACCCGAACAATGCCAATGCCGTCAATCAGGCCACCGCAAACCTCTCGCAGGATCGCAGCGTGGCTGGCGTCATCAGCCCCCTCACCCAGCAGGGTGCCTCTCAGCTAACGAAGGATCAGGCGACGGGCTACGCGTCGGTGACACTGAAGGTAAGCCCGGGGTCCCTCTCCGTAGACGACGCGCAGTCGATCATCGACAGGGCCGTCAAACCGGGGCAGGCAGCCGGTCTGCAAGTGGAGACTGGCGGGCAGCTCGGCCAGAAGGTCTCGAAGCCCAAGACCGAATCGAGCGAGGTTGTCGGGCTCATCGCGGCGGCGGTGATCCTGACGCTCACGTTCGGCACCGTCACCGCGATGCTGCTGCCGCTCGTGACCGCGATCCTCGCGTTGCTCTCGACGCTTGCGATCATTCGCCTGATAGAGCACGTGGCCACCGTGCCCACGGTGGCGCCCACGCTCGCGACGATGATCGGCTTGGGCGTCGGGATCGACTACTCGCTGTTCATCGTCACACGTCATTTCCGGGGGTTACGCGACGGGCTCCCGATGGATGAGTCGATCGCCCGGGCCGCCGCGACGTCCGGTGGAGCCGTGTTCTTCGCCGGGTGCACGGTCTCGATTGCGCTCGTGTCGCTGGCCGTGGCGGGAATCCCGCTCGTGACGACGCTGGGGTTGATGGCCGCGATCGCCGTGGTTGTGGCGGTACTGGCGGCGCTGACGTTGCTTCCGGCGGAATTGGCACTCCTCGGGCCAAGGATCGAGTCGTTGCGAGTGCACAGGCCGGCGACGGACGAGGAGATCCGAAAGGGGCTGTGGGCGAGATGGGCGAGGGACATCGCGCACCGCCCGATCGTCGCCGGGCTCGCCGCGCTCGCGATCCTGATCCCGCTGACGATCCCGCTGTTCTCGCTCACGCTGGGCCAGCAGGACGTCGCGGCCCTTTCGACGACCACGACCGCCCGGCGGGCGTACGACCTGATCTCGCAGAACTTTGGCCCGGGCGTCAACGGGCCGCTGCTGATCGCGGTAAAGCTTGGATCGCCTGCTCAAAACGGAGCTCAGGATCCGCGGCTGGCGACTCTGCAAAAGGATGTCAAGGGGACAACGAACGTGGTGGCGGTGACGCCGATGCAGGTCGATAGCTCGGGCACGACCGCCTATTTCAACGCGATCTCGAAGGCGGGACCCGCGGAGCAGACCACGACAAATATCGTGAACCAACTCCGTTCGACGACGATCCCCAATGCGGCAAAAGGGACGAACATGCAGGCCTTCGTCGGAGGTAGCACCGCCGGCTACGACGACCTGGCCTCGAAGATCTCCAGCAAGCTGCCGCTTCAGATCCTGGTCGTGATCGCGCTCAGCTTCCTGCTGCTGATCCTGGCCTTCAGGACCGTTGTGGTGCCGCCGCAGGCGGCGGTCATGAACCTGCTCTCGATCGGCGCTTCCTATGGCGTGCTGACCGCGATCTTCCAGTACGGCTGGCTGCACACCTTGATCGGACTGCCCGGAAAGGTCCCAGTCGTCTCGTACGTGCCGCTGTTCATGTTCGCGGTCCTGTTCGGGCTCTCGATGGACTACGAGGTGTTCCTCGTAAGCCAGATCGAGGAGCACGTGCACGAAGGGCAGGACAACAAGAGCTCGGTGATCTCCGGCCTTGTGACGAGCGCCCGGGTGATCACTGCGGCTGCGCTGATCATGGTGTTTGTGTTCGGCAGCTTCGTGCTAAACGGCGACCCGACCATCAAGCAGTTCGGCGTGGGGCTGGCGATCGCGGTGATCCTGGACGCCACGGTCGTCCGCTGCCTGTTGGTTCCGGCGCTGATGGTGCTGATGGGCAAGCTCAACTGGTTCATGCCGCGCTGGCTCGACAGGATCGTGCCGGAGGTGAGCATCGAGGGCGCCGAGTTCTTCAAAGAGCGCGACGCGGCCCAGCCTCGCCAGCCCGAGCCAGAGCTCGTCGGCTCAGGAGGTGAGCGCTGACGTTGGATGGCCCAGCCCGCTGACATAGGGAAGCGCCAGCCGACGTCCGCTCCGCGGCCGGAGGCGGCGCCGCCCAGTGCGGCGCTGCCGTCGCCGTTTCCGCCGATCGCCGACTACGCGTTCCTATCCGATTGCCACACCGGCGCCCTGGTCGCTCCCGACGGATCGATCGACTGGCTGTGCGTGCCGCGGTTCGACGCGTCCAGTGTGTTCGGCAGCCTGTTGGATCGGGAGGCGGGCTCGTTCCGATTCGGACCGTTCGCTAACAGCTCGCCGGCAGCGCGTCACTACGAACCGGGGACGAATGTGCTCGCCACCACGTGGAGGACGGCGACCGGATGGATCCTCGTTAGGGATGCGCTGACCATCGGCGAACGCCGCGGAGAGGACACCATCACACCGCATACCCGTCCACCTACGGACGAAGACGCCGACCATGCTCTCGTGCGCATCGTTATCTGCCTGGAGGGCAGCGTGGAGGTGGAGCTCGTATGTGAGCCGCGGTTCGACTATGGCCGCGAGGAGGCCGATTGGTCGCTTCTCGACGGCCAGCGCTCTGCCGCCGTCGCGACAGGGGCCGGTCAATCAATCCGGCTTCAGAGTGACCTGGCGCTCGGCATCGAAGGCAACCGCGCGCGCGCCCGCCACGTTTTGCACCAGGGAGAGCAGCGATACTGCTCGCTGTCCTGGGATGAGGGCCTTCGGTCGCCGATGACGATCGATGAGGCCAACGCTCGCGTGGCGGCCACGACTAGGTACTGGCGGGGGTGGCTCGGGCGGGCGCGAATTCCGGACCATCCCTGGGCTCAGTACATCGAGCGGTCCGCCCTGGCGATCAAAGGTCTTACGTACGTGCCCACTGGAGCGACGTGCGCGGCGCTCACCACGTCGTTGCCAGAGACGCCCGGCGGCGAGCGCAACTGGGACTACCGGTATACGTGGATCCGCGACACGACCTTCACCCTCAGGGCCCTCCATCTCCTCAACCTTGACTGGGAAGCCGAGGAGTTCATGCAGTTCGTCGCCGACGTCGAGCCCAATGAGGACGGCGCGCTGCAGATCATGTACGGCATCGACGGCCGGCGCGACCTGACCGAAAGCACCAGGGACGACCTCTCGGGCTACGACGGCGCCCATCCGGTGCGAGTAGGCAACGGTGCCTTCGACCAGCGCCAGAACGACGTCTA
>DAIPIC010000121.1:8213-9599 GCA_036771025.1 Solirubrobacteraceae bacterium | reverse complement strand
CGTTCACGGCCATCGCGATCTTCGTCTTCTCCCAGACCGGGATCAGCGGCACGCCGCTGCATGCCTTCGACGGGATCACGATCCCGCTGGCCGTACTGGCCGTGGAGGGAGTCATGAGCATCGGGTTCCGCCGCGTGCCGGGATGGCGCCTGGTGGCGGTGGCGCTGGTGGCCGCGGCCACCATCCCGGGAAGCGTCTCCCAGCTCAAGGCGGCCAAGTACTGGGCCTCGCCCCAGGGCCACAACGCGAACTTCATCTACACCGGCGAACGCCACGCGCTCGACTACCTGGCTCAGAACAAAACGCCTGGAGGCGTGCTGGCCCGCGCCACATACCTGGGCGTTGTCGTTCCGGCCGAGACGGGCAGGCGCACGTACGCCGGCGGCTGTCTGTGGTCCGAGCCACACTGCGTGGCCAGGATCGTGAACACCCGCGACCTGTTCGTGGGGTCGTTCAGCGCCGCCGATGCCCAGGCATACGTGCGCTCGACCGGAGCCCGGTTCCTGCTCAAGGACTGCTATTCGCCCGAGGTCGTGCCGAAGCTCCTGGGGTCGATGATCGTCGACACCAAGCACTTCGGCTGCGCGAGCGTGTACCAGGTCAGGGCTCCCGCGTAGCCATGCGAGTGTTTGCGCTCCGCGGCGCCATCAGCGCCGTACGCAACGACGCGGACTCGATCCTCGACGCCACCGACGAGCTGGTGCGAGAGCTCATGGAGCGAAACCGCCTGGAGGCCGACTCCCTGGTCAGCGTCATCTTCACCCTCACCGCGGACCTCGACGCCGAGTTCCCCGCGGTGGCTGCCCGCCGGCTGGGGCTCGACCGGGTGCCGTTGCTGTGCGCGCAGGAGGTGCCGGTGCCCGGCTCGCTCCCCCGCATGATCCGTGTGCTCGTCCACTACTACGCCCCGGACGGGCATCGGCCGCGGCACGTGTACCTGCGGGAGGCAAGCGCGCTTCGGGCCGACCTCGAGTCGGCACAATAGGCCGAGATGCCGATCGAGTTCGCAGAGCGGATCCGCAGGATCCCCCGTTATCCGACCGCCTCTGGCTATGACCTGGGCGCGGACGTCGCCATGCTGGCGTCAAATGAGTCGCCGTTCGCTCCCGTGCCCGAGGTGTCGGAAGCAGTCCAGCGCGCGCTGGCGGGCGTCAACCGCTATCCCGATCCCACCTATTCCGCGCTGCGCGAAGCGCTGTCGGACCGTTACGGAATCCCGCCCGCGCGGATCGCGCTGGGCAACGGGTCGTGCGACATCCTGCTGGCGGCCGGGGAGGCACTGCTCGAACCGGGAGCGGAGATCGTCTACGCCTGGCCGGCATTCAGCGAGTACCCCCACCTGGCGGCGGCCTCGGGCGCCAGGGCGATCGAGGTGCCGCTCGACTC
>DAIPIC010000121.1:0-8203 GCA_036771025.1 Solirubrobacteraceae bacterium | reverse complement strand
CGACCGCCACGACCTCGATGCGATGGCCGAGGAGATCACGGTGGCCACCAGGCTGGTGCTCGTTTGCAACCCCAACAATCCCACCTCCACCTCGGTGGGGCTGGACCGGATCACCGCCTTCCTGGAGCGGGTCCCGAGCCACGTGTGCGTGGTCCTCGATGAGGCCTACAACGAATTTTCTCTGAACCTCGGCGACCCGTACGCCTCGGTCGAGCTTCTGCGCTCCTGGCCGAACCTGGTGCTGCTTCGGACCTTCTCGAAGGTCTACGGCCTGGCCGCGCTGCGCGCGGGCTACGCCCTGTGCGGCGATTCCTCCTTCAGACAGGCGGTCGATGTGGTGCGCCAGCCGTTTCATCTCAATGCCGCCGCGCAGGCCGCTGCGGTCGAGGCGCTCCGCCACCAGGACGCGGTCGAGCGCCGCGTGACCCAGACGCTGGCCGCCAGGCTGACGCTGGAGCAGGGGTTGCGCGAGAGGGGGCTGTGGGTGGCCGAGTCAGACGCCAACTTCATCTGGGTGCGACTGCCTGAAGAGGCGGATGAGGCCTCGGTTCTGAAGGGGCTGGGCGAGCGACGGGTGCTGGTGCGCTCCGGAACCTCCCTGGGGCGCGAGGGCGCGCTCAGGGTGACGGTCGGCCACCCGCCCGAGAACCACCGGTTCGTTGCCGCCCTCAGTGAAGTCCTCTGATAGAAGTTAAGCGCTCCATGCGCGCCAGCAGCCACAGCCGCTTTGCGACGTTCGCCCTCTGTGGCCGCTTCTACGCCTGGCGATTTATCTAGGCGCTCGGTCCGTCTGAAAACTGCGCCCGCCGAAGGTGGGCCCCACCCGGAACCGAGCGCCGGCGAGCAGGGCCCTTCCGTACAGTTCCCAAGGCGTAGAGAGGATGACCGTGAAGACGACGACAGCAACAGGCGACCTGGTTCGCGACCAGCGCATCGCGCGGCTCGTGCCGCTGATTGCGCCTGGCGAGCTATTCGAGGAGCTTCCCCTCACCGATGAGCACATGCGCACGGTCCTGCGAGGCCGCTCTCATGTCCATGCCGTTCTGAGCGGCGCGGACGACCGGCTGCTGGTGGTGGTCGGCCCTTGCAGCGTTCATGACATCGACGCCACGATGGAGTACGCGCAGCGTCTGAGCGAGAAGGCTGGCGAGCTTCACGAAGAGTTGCTGGTGGCGATGCGCGTGTACTTCGAGAAGCCGCGCACGACCACGGGCTGGAAGGGACTGATCAACGACCCGCATCTGGATGGCTCGGGGGACGTCAACTGGGGGCTGCGGCTGGCCCGGCGTGTGCTTTTGGACGTGCTGGCGCTGGGCGTTCCGGTGGGTTGTGAGTTCCTTGATCCGATCACGCCCCAATACATCTCGGACGCCGTGTGCTGGGGGGCCATCGGGGCCCGTACAACCGAGAGCCAGATCCACCGTCAGTTGGGATCGGGACTGTCGATGCCGGTGGGGTTCAAGAACCGGACGGACGGAAACGTGCAGGTGGCGGTGGATGCCGTGCGCGCGGCCGCGGTGCCCCACGCCTTCGCCGGGATCGATGTCACGGGCACTCCGGCGATCCTGCACACCAGGGGCAACCCCGATGGCCACATCATCCTGCGGGGCGGCAGGCACGAGCCCAACTACGGCGCCGACGGCGTGGCGGCGGCGCTTGCGCTGCTGCGGGCGGCGGGGCTGCCGGAGCGCGTTGTGATCGATTTCTCTCACGACAATTCCCAAAAGGATCCGCGACGCCAGCCGGAGGTAGCAGACGACGTCTGCAGCCAGATCGCCGGCGGCAACCACGCGATAGTCGGCGTGATGCTGGAGTCGTTTCTGGTCGGCGGCCAGCAGCGGCTCGGCTCGCCGGACTCGCTCACCTACGGCCAGTCGATCACGGACGGCTGTATCGACTGGCAGACGACGGTCGAGGTGCTGGATCGCCTCGCCGGCGCCGTCAAAGAGCGTCGCGCGGTCCGGTAGCGTCGCCACGCGATGCGGATCGCCGTCGTGGGGGTCGGTCTGATCGGCGGCTCCATCGGGTTGGGCGCGCGCGAACGGCTCGGCGCGGAGGTGAGCGGCACCGACCAATCACCCGAGGCCCTGGAGGTTGCTCTTGAGCGCGGGGCGCTGGACGGCGCGTACCCATCGGCCGAAGAGGCACTCGAGGGAGCCGAGGCCGCGTTCGTGGCCGTGCCCGTGGGCGCGCTTGAGAGGGTTGTGGGCGAGGTGCTGGCGGCGGCTTCAGAGGATTGCGTCATAAGCGACGTGGGATCGACCAAGAGGGCCGTCGTGGCGGCCCACTCCGACCCCCGCTTCGTGGGCGGGCATCCGCTGGCCGGTGCCGAGAGCTCCGGGGTCGAACACGCCCGGTCGGATCTGTTCGAGGGCGCCACGTGGTACCTGACGCCGGGGGAGAACACCTCTGGCCTGATGTACGAGCGCCTGCACCGCATGCTCCACGGGCTCGGCGCCCGGCCTTCCGCGATCGACGCCGACACGCACGATCGGATCCTGGCCACGGTGTCGCACCTGCCGCACGTGCTAGCCAACGTGCTCGCCTCGCGCGCCGCCTCGGCGCTGCGCTCCGGCGAGCAGCGACTGGAAGGCACGGGACCGAGCCTGCGCGACGCGACCCGTGTCGCCGGAGCATCCAGCTCCATCTGGACCGACATCTACACGTCGAATGCCGACGCGCTGGCGACAGAGCTGGACGCCTTCGCCGAACAGCTGTACGCGGTCCGCCGGGCGCTGTCTGCCAAGGACGCGCGCTGGCTCGAGCGCTGGAACGAGACGGCCGCTGCCGACCGCCGCAGACTGCTCGAAGCACAGCTTGCGGGCGAGGAGCTGTTCGAGCTGCGGGTATCGGTCCCCAACCGGCCGGGCGTGATCGCCGAGATCGCGCTGGCGCTCGGGCGGGCGGGGATCAACATCGTGGACCTGGCGCTCTACCCAGCTCCCGACATGCGAGAGGGCGTAGTAGCGCTGTGGATCGCCGGCTCAGATCGCGCCTACCGGACGGAGCAACTGATCGGAGGCCTAGGGCTGCCGGTGGTGAGGGCATGAACGTCCGCTTCGAACCGGCCGACCGGCTGCGCGGGCGGCTGCGGCCGCCCTCGGACAAGTCGATCTCCCATCGCGCGGCGCTGATCGCGGCCATGGCGTCCGAGCCCGTCCGGATCCGCAACCACCTCGACGCGGCCGACACCCGGAGCACGCTGACCGTGATCCAGCAACTAGGTGCGGTCGTCGAGCCGCGCGACGACGAGCTGATCGTCCGGGGCGGCGGGCTGCGCAACGCGAACATGCCCACCGGGAACCTGTACGTCGGGAACGCGGGCACGCTGATGCGACTACTCCCCGGCTGGCTCTCGTTCCAGGTCGGCGCCAGCTTCACCCTGGATGGCGATGAATCGATCAGGCGCCGACCGGTGGACCGGATCGCAGACCCTCTGCGCCAGATGGGCGCAGGCTTCGAGGCCCGCGAGGGACGGTTTCCGCCCTTCACGGTTCACGGGGCCGCGCTTGAAGGAATCGAGTACGAGCTGCCGGTCGCCTCGGCCCAGGTCAAGTCCTGCCTCCTGCTGGCAGGGCTGACGACCGACGCCACCACCGTGGTCGAGCCGGTGCCGACGCGGGATCACACAGAACGGTTGCTGCTGCGGGCCAGCGCGCCAGTGACGCGCGAGAGGACCGGCGGCGACGGCTACCGAGTCACGATCAGAAACGCAGACGAGCTCGAGCTCGACGCCATCGACGTCCCGGCCGATGCCTCATCGGCCGCGTTCCTTCTCGCCGCCGGGGCCCTCGTCTCAGGCTCGCGCCTCGTGCTGGAGGGGGTAGGCGTGAACTGGACACGGGTGGGCTTCATCCGGATCCTGGAGCGGATGGGGGCCATCGTGCTCTCCGAGCTCGAGCCCGAGGGTTCGTTCTCCGACCAGGAACCGGTGGCGGACATCGATGTGCGCCATGGTCCGCTGGACGGCACCACCGTGCGAGCAGAGGAGGTGGCGCTGGCCATCGACGAACTGCCGCTGGTGGCCCTGGTCGGCTGCTTTGCCGAGGGCGAGACGGTCGTCTCCGGTGCCGGCGAGCTGCGAGTGAAGGAGTCCGACCGGATCGCGACCGTGGTGAATGGGCTGCGGGCGCTGGGAGGAGATATCGAAGCGCTGCCGGACGGCTTCGTCGTGCGGGGGACGGGCGGCCTGCGCGGCGGACGGCTGGACGCCGCCGGCGACCACCGGCTCGCGCTGCTCGGCGCGGTGGCGGGGTTGGCTTCGGCGGAGGGAGTCGAGGTGGTGGGGATGGAGGCCGCCGAGGTGTCCTACCCGGGTTTCGCCGAGGACGTCGCCGGGCTGGCGGGCTGATGGTGATCGCCATCGATGGTCCGGCGGGTGCCGGGAAGTCGAGTGTGGCCAGGGCGCTCGCGCGGGAGCTGGGCTTCACCTACCTCGACTCCGGTGCCATGTACCGCTCCGTGGCACTCGCGGCCATCAAGGAGGGACGCGCGCCCGGAGAGATCGCACCCAGGCTTCGGATTGAGCTCTCAGGCGACCGCGTGAGGCTGAACGGAGAGGACGTGACCGCGTCCATCCGGGACCCGCAGGTAACCGAGGCGGCGTCGCGCGCTGCCGCTGACCCGTCGGTCAGGCGGGCGATGGTGGCCCTGCAGCGGCAGCTGCTGTCGAGAGGTGACTGGGTGGCCGAAGGCCGCGACATCGGGACAGTGGTAGCGCCCGACGCCCGGCTCAAGGTGTTCCTCACCGCATCGGCGCAGGAGCGCGCCCGGCGGAGGGCGGCAGAGCTGGGCGTTGATGCGGAGACCGTCCTGGCCGAGCAGGCGATCCGTGACCAGCGCGATCGCACGCGCGCTGTTTCTCCGCTGGAGCCGGCCCAGGGCGCGGCCGTTCTCGACACGACCGACATGGGGCTCGACGAGGTGGTGCGGCGACTTGTGCAGCTGGCTGGGGAGGTCAGTGCCGGGTAGGTCTACGCTCAGGCGGCCATGAAAGTGGCGGTACTGGGTTATCCGAACGTCGGCAAGTCGTCGCTGGTCAACCGGCTGTCGTCATCGCGCGACGCCGTCGTGCACGAGCGGCCTGGCGTCACCCGCGACCGCAAAGAGGTGCCGACCGACTGGAACGGCCGCGAGCTGGTGCTGATCGACACCGGCGGGGTGGACCTGGCCGACCGCGGCGACCTGGCGCGACAGATCCAGGACCAGGCCCGGGCCGCGCTCCAGGATGCCGACGTGGCGGTCCTTGTCGTGGATGCCAAGGCCGGGCTTCGGCCTGGCGACCAGGAGCTGGCCGACATCCTGCGACGGGCCCATGTCCCGGTGGTGCCCGCTGCGAACAAGGTGGATACCTCGGCCGACGCCCCCCTGGTCGCGGAATTTCACGCCCTCGGCCTGGGGGACCCGATCGCGGTCTCCGCGGTGCAGGGGCTCGGGACCGGCGACCTGCTGGACCGGATCGTGGAGCTTGGTCCCGCGGACGACGAGGGTCCGCCGGGCGAGGCCCCGACTCGCCTGGCCGTCATCGGCCGTCCCAATGTGGGCAAGTCCTCGCTGGTCAACCGCTTTCTCGGCGCGGAGCGGGTGATCGTCTCGCCGGTGGCCGGCACCACTCGCGACGCCATCGACTCCACGCTCAAGTTCGAGGGCCGAACCGTGACGCTGATCGACACCGCCGGGCTGCGGCGCCAGTCGAAGGTCTCCGAGTCGCTCGAGTACTACACGACGCTTCGGTCTCAGAGGGCCGCCGAGCGGGCCGACGTGGCCCTCGTCGTGTGCGACGCGACGGACGGGGTCACCGCGCAGGACCTGCGGGTTGCGGAGCTGGCCATGCGCAGCGGCTGCGCCACCGCGCTCGTGCTCAACAAGTGGGACCTGGCCGAAGACATCGATCTGGAGCACGAGCGAGCGCGCGTCAACACAAAGCTCCGGCTGAGGCCCCGGGTTTTGACTGCGAGCGCCAAGACAGGCCGCCATGTCGAGCGGCTGCTGGTCGAGTCGGTGGCGCTCGCCGACCGCCGAGGCGGCCGGATTCCCACCCCGCAGCTCAACCGGTTCCTGGGGGAGATCGTGGCAGCGCGCCAGCCTCCGGCACGCCGCGGCCACCGCCTGAAGCTCCTGTACATGGCTCAAACCGGCGAGCGCCCTCCGCGGTTCTCTGTGCACGTCAACTCGCGGGGCCGCCTGACGCGCGACTACGCGTACTACCTCGAAAATCGGCTGCGGGAGCGATACCGCCTGGAGGGCATACCGTTGGTGATCGACTTCGTCGAGCGGCGCCAACGCCGTCGCCCTGGCGCGAGGGCCGCCGTGGCGTGATTTAGTCCTGGCGATGCCGGCACCCTCCACAGTGAGAGAAGGCCGCGCCCGGATGGTCCTGCTGGCGGCTGCCGTCCTCGTCGCGGCCGTCGCGGCCGCTGTTGCCATCCTCATCACCTCGCGAGAGGCGGGGCCGGCTACGGGAGCCGCATCGCTCGTCCCCGACGACGCGCTCGCCTATGTCCATATCTCGACCGATCCCGGCCGGCCGGCGGTGAAGCGCTCGCTTCAGGTGGTGGCCAGGCTGCCCGACTTCCCCTTGCTGAGCGGCCAGGTTATGAGGCGACTGGGCGCCGTGGCGGGCGGAGGCTCTCGGGTCGATTTCGCCCATGACGTACGGCCGTGGCTCGGCAGCGAGGCCGCGCTCGCGCTGCTCAACACCCAGAGTTCGACCGCCGGCTCCCTGATCGTCCTCGACGTGCGCAACCAGGCGAAGGCTCGGGCGTTCGTTACCGGCGCCGGCGGGGTGTCGGCCGGGTCCTACGAGGGCGCGGCGCTCTACCGGTACCCCACCCGAACCGAGGTTGCGTTCGTGCGCCACTACATGGTGCTGGGCCAGTCCGCCAGCATCCGCTCCGCGATCGACACCGCCCTGGGGCGGGTGCCCCCGCTATCGGCGAACGGCGCCTACCAGCGGGCCGCAGCGGGAGAGCCAGCGGACCGCGTTCTCGACGCCTACGCCTCGCCGGCGGGCGTGCGACGGCTTCTGGTCCCGCAGGGAGGATTGATTGCCGCGGTCGGAGCGCTCCTCTATCAGACCACGCTGACGGGAGTCACGCTCTCACTGTCGGCGGCCGACGGTGGAGCCAAGCTGCGCGTGCACTCGACGCTCGATCCAAACCTTCAGCCGCCCTCAGGATCCGGCAACCCCCAGTTCACTCCAACGCTCGACAAGGTGATCCCCTCGGGGTCGATGCTGTTGCTCGACGTGACCGGGCTTGACCGCATCGCCTCTCACATGCTCCAGGCCGGCGCCACGGGGGGCGTGGTCCGCGGCCTGGGACCGCTGCTGAACCGGCTGGGCTCGGCGCTTCAGTCCGAGGGCGTCAACGTCAAGGGCATCGAGGCGCTGTTCCACGGCGAGACGGCCGTCGCCATCGGACCGGGCGCCTCCCCTCGCAAGGGCAGCTCGGGCTCACCGCCGCTCATCATCGTCACCCGCACGTCCAAGGAGAGCCAGACCGCGACGCAGCTGGCGAATCTCGAGGTGCCCCTGTCGCAGCTGTTCCCGGCCCCGTCGTCGGGGTCGGGTCAGGTGCCCCAGTTCTCCGACCGGCTGATCAACGGTGTCACGGCCCATCAGCTCTCGCTGGCGCCCGGTCTTCAGCTCGACTACGCGGTGTTCCGGGGCCTGATTGTCATCTCCACGAGCCTGAACGGGATCGGGGTCGTGGCGTCGCATGCCCGCTCGCTGGCTGATCAACCTTCTTACTCGGCGGCGCTCTCCTCACGCCCCCAGCAGGTGTCCTCGCTAGTCTTTCTCGACTTCAGCCAGCTCCTCAGCCTCGCTGAGCAGACCGGACTGTTCCGCGGCACGACATATCGATTGCTGCGGCCGGACCTGAAAAAGGTACGGGCGGTTGGTCTGACGTCGACGAGGGGGGAGGCCGATTCGACCGCGGAGCTGTTTCTCCAGATCCCATGACCACGCTTTCCGACAACGAGTTCCTGTTCACCTCAGAGTCCGTCACCGAGGGGCACCCGGACAAGATCGCCGACCAGATCTCCGACGGGGTGCTCGACGCCGTGATGCGCGACGACCCCACCGGCCGGGTGGCGTGCGAGACGCTCGTCAACACCGGGCTGGTCGTGGTCTCCGGAGAGATAACGACCGAGACGTACGTCGACATCCAGGAGATCGCGCGCGAGACGATCAAGCGGATCG
>DAIPIC010000120.1:0-9700 GCA_036771025.1 Solirubrobacteraceae bacterium | reverse complement strand
TCGGGCTGTTGCAGTCGATCCACATCCAGGCACGGAGAACGGCTGCCGCAAAGGCCCGGGCGCTAATTTCGTAAGTAGAGCCGCGCAGCGTTGCGCGCGCGGCCACGACTTTTACAAAGGACTGAATGACAATTGAAGAAGCAAGTACTGGTCAGCGTCGACCGGGGCGAGACCCGGGTGGCGCTGCTCGAGGCGACCGGAACGGTCGCCCGCCGCACGAGCAGCCGGCGCCGTAAATCGGCCCGGCCCGGCGCGGGCTACCGCGTAGCCGAGCTGTACGTCGAGCGGCGCGGCAGCCGCTCGATCGTCGGAAACATCTACAAGGGACGTGTGGACAACGTCCTGGGCGGGCTGGAGGCTGCGTTCGTCGACATCGGGCTGGAGAAGAACGGCTTCCTACACGTCGACGAGATCGTGATGCCGGGCGTCGACGCGCCTCGTCGCGGCCGTGGTTCCTCGCGCGAAGGCCGCCAGATCACGGACATGCTCAAGCCCGGGCAGGAGATCGTGGTGCAGGTGGTCAAGGATCCCCTGAAGACGAAGGGCGCCAGGCTGTCCATGGAGCTCACGATCGCGGGTCGCTACATGGTCCTCGCGCCCTCCGGCGAGGGGATCGGCGTCTCGCGGCGGCTGGATGAGGCGGAGCGCGAGCGGCTGCGCAAGGAAGCGGCGAAGCTCGACCTGAAGGGCGCCGGGGCGATCATCCGGACCGCGGCGCAAGGAGCGAAGCGCGCTGATCTGGAGCGCGAGCTGACGTACCTGTTCAAGCTGGCCGAGGTGCTCGAGAAGCGGGTCAGCGAGAGCCGCGCTCCTGCGCTGGTCTTCCAGGAGGCAGACCTGTCGGTCCGCGTCGTGCGGGACATCTACTCCTCGGAGTTCGAGCGGGCGGTCGTCGATGATCCCAAGCAACACCACCGGTTGGTGTCGTTCTTCTCCCGCACCGCTCCCGAGCTGGTGGAGCACGTCGAGTTGTGGGACGGCAAGCAGCCGCTGTTCGAATCCTTCGGGATCGAGGAGGTGCTCGACTCCACGCTCGAGCGGAGGGTCGATCTGCCCAGTGGCGGCTACCTCATGATCGACTACGCGGAGGCGCTGACGGTGATCGACGTCAACTCGGGGTCGTTCATAGGCCGGGGCAAGGGCGCCCGGCTCGAGGACACAATCACCAAGACCAACCTCGAGGCCGCCGAAGAGGTCGTGCGACAGCTCAGGCTGCGCGACATCGGCGGGATCATCGTCATCGATTTCATCGACATGGCTCGGGCGCGCAACCGGGATGCGGTGCTGGGGACGTTGCGCAAGGCGCTGGACGAGGACCGGACGAAGACGTTCGTGGTCGAGATATCGCCGCTGGGGCTGGTCGAGATGACGCGGCAGAACGTCACCGAAGGGGTCAGGGAGATCATGACCCGGCCCTGCCCCACCTGCCATGGCGAGGGCGTCATCAAGTCCGAGGAGACGATTGCCATCGAGTTCTCCCGCAAGATGAGAGAGCTGGCGACCCACAGCGACGCCGAGGCCATCCTGATCCAGATGAACCCGCGGGTTTCGGCCGAGTTCGTCAAAGACGACGCCCGGGCGCTGCACGCAGTTGAGCAGGAGACCGGCAAGATCTTCGTGTTCGAGGGATCCGAGGGTCTGCCGCTCGAGCACTTCGCGATGCTGCAGCAGGGAACGCGCGAGGAGGTCGTCGACCGGGCACTCCCGTTCCGCGAGGGCGAGGAGGTGTACGTCGAGATCGTCGAGCCGCACATGTACAGCCCCGACGACGCGGTGGCCAAGGTAGACGGCTACATCATCTCCGTGCATGGAGGAACTCCGTTTGTGGGCGAAAAGCGCCTGGTCAGGATCGAAGAGGCCGGCCGCACCTCGGCCGTCGCCTCGCTGGTCGACGCCAAGGACGGAGCCAACGGTTCGGGCGCGGCGGCGGCCAAGGGCAGCGACTCCTCTACCGACGACGGTGACTCTCTAGAATCGAAGCCCCGGCGCCGTGGCCGCAGAGGCGGACGGCGCCGTTCGGGCACCAAGGCCCAATCTGCCTCGGCTTCCTCAGAGTGATCATGTACGCAATCGTGAAGACAGGCGGCAAGCAGTACCGCGTCGAGCAGGGTTCCTCCCTGGTCGTCGAGCGGCTTGCCGTTGACCAGGGTGCGCGCGTCGCGCTCGAGCCCCTGCTGTACGTCGACGACTCGAGAATGCTCGATGGCGAGGAAGTGGCGAAGGTGAAGGTGGAGGCCAAGGTCCTGGGGCACGAGCGGGGCCCCAAGCTCCGGGTGGTGAAGTTCAAGCCCAAGCGCGGCTACAAGCGCCGCACCGGTCACCGGCAGGATCTCACGAGGCTCGAGGTGAGCTCGATCAAGGCCCCAGCGGCGCGGGGCGGGCGCGCATCCGCCGCCAAGGACAAGGCACCGGCGGCCAAGCAGTCCCGACGGACCACCACTGCCCAGAAGAAGAAGAAGGACGTCGAAGATGGCTCATAAGAAAGGTCTCGGTTCCTCGCGCAACGGACGTGACTCTGCGGCCAAGCGGCTGGGAGTCAAGGTGTTCGCGGGCCAGACCGTCTCCGGGGGCGAGATCATCGTGCGCCAGCGCGGCACCCGCTTCAAGCCGGGAGATGGGGCGGGGATCGGCAAGGACGACACGATCTACGCTCGCACCGCCGGGACGGTCGAGTTCAAGCGCGGCCGCCGCGGCCGTATGATCTCGGTCGTCTCCGACTCCGGGTCAGCGGAGCAGTAGCTACAAGCCTCGGGCCAGGCCCACGTCCTCGCCCATTACGGCCTGGCTAAACCGTCGCTGCCAGCTGGGCTGTGCACTGCGGGCAGCGGCGCGCCTTGGCCGGGATGTCGCTTGTGCATTCGGGGCACTCCTTCACGTCAGGATCCTCCGCGGCCCGGCGGGATTGGTAGGAGTTGTAGGGCTTGACAACGAGGAAGAACACGGCCACCGCCGTCGTCGCGAACGTGAAGATGGCGTTGAGGAAGTCGCCGTACAGGAAGTGGCTCGAGTTGATCGTGAACGAAAGGTTCTCGAAGTTCGGCTGGCCGGCGATCAGGGCGATGATCGGCGTGATGATGTCCGCGATCAGCGCCCTTATCACGGCCGCGAACACGGTTCCGATTACGACCGCGACGGCCAGCGCCACGAGGTTCCCCTGCATGAGGAACTTCTTGAAGTCGCCGAGCAGCGTCATCGGGAATGACTGGCGAGGGGTGGGCGCGGAACTTGGAACAGAGGCCATGGCTACTACCTCCTAGGCAATCGGCCGGCGGGCCAGATGGGGGACGGCCCAAGCCTAATCCGAGCCAACCGAGCGGTGGGCGTTCTCAGCTCGATTGCGAGGTTGGCCGAACCAGGATCTCGTTGACGTCGACGTGTGGTGGCTGGGAGACCGCGAACATGACCGCGCGCGCGACGTCGTCGGGCTGAAGCGCCCACTCGGGCGCGCCGCGCGAGAACCAAGGCGTATCGACCATTCCCGGCTCGACGACAGTCACCCGCACCCCGGTGTCGTTCAACTCCTGGCGTGCGCTCTCGCCCATCCCAGTCACGGCCCACTTGGTGGCCGAGTAGAGCGAGCCTGGCAGCGCACGACGACCGGCGACGGAGCCCGTGAGAACCAAGTGGCCCCGAGACTCTTTCAGCGCGGGCATCGTGGCCCGGATCGTGAGCGCCGCCCCATAGACGTTCGTCAGGACCATTGCCCGCCATTGCTCTGGGGTCTCCTCCAAGAAACCTCGTGTGGCCCCTTGCCCCGCGTTTGCAAACGCCACATCCAGGCGCCCGAAGCGCTCGACCGTGCGTTCGACGGCCGTCCGCTGCTGGTCCCAGTCGGTCACGTCACACCGGATCGGCAGGGCCCGCTCCTCGCCGCCAAGCTCGGACGCGAGCTGTGCCAAGCGCTCGTCCGACCGCGCCGCCAGCGCCAGCCTGTAACCCGCTTGGGCGGCACGTCGCGCGGTCGCTGAGCCGATTCCGCTCGAGGCGCCCGTGATCAAAAACACCGGGTCCGACATCCTTTACAGCATGCAGGATCGCGCTCGAATCTTCGTCCAGGCCGGCGCCGGCGGGAACGGCTGTCTCAGCTTCCGTCGCGAGGCCTACGTGCCCAAGGGAGGCCCCGACGGCGGCGATGGCGGCCGGGGCGGCGACATCGTGCTGGTGTGCGACCCGTCTCTGCGCGACCTGGAGAGCTTTCGGCGCCGCTCGCATTTCAAAGCCAAACGGGGCGGGCACGGCCGTGGCTCGTTGAAGCACGGGGCAGAAGGGGAGAGCCTGGAGCTGAAAGTCGCCCCCGGCACGCAGGTGCTCGTGGAGGCCGACGGCACTCGCCACGACCTGGTGGCGCCCGGACAGCGGGCCGTGGTCGCCCGGGGCGGACCCGGGGGCCGGGGCAACAAGCACTTCGCGGGTCCCACCCAGCAGACGCCGCGCTTCGCCGAGCGCGGTCTCCCGGGCGACGAGTCCTGGCTGACGCTACGGCTGAAGCTGCTGGCGGACGTGGGACTCGTCGGGGTTCCGAATGCCGGCAAGTCCTCGCTGCTCGCCCGGCTGACGCGGGCCCACCCGAAGGTCGCGGACTACCCGTTCACCACCCTCGAGCCGGCTCTGGGGACGCTCGACCGCGGCGATCGGCAGCTCGTCATCGCCGACATTCCCGGGCTGATCGAGGGCGCAAGCGGCGGGGCCGGGCTGGGCCACGAGTTCTTGGCGCACGTGGAACGAACCCGCCTGCTCGTCCACGTCCTCGACCTGGCGCCCCTCGACGGATCGGACCCCGTCGCGAGCTACGAGACCGTCGAACGGGAGCTCGGGCTCCATGATCCGCGGCTCCCATCCCTGCCACGCATCGTGGCCCTGTCCAAGGCCGACCTCGTCAGCCCCGAGGTCAGGGAGGCCGCGCGGGAGCTGTGGGCGCGGCGGATGGGCCCACAGGCGCCGGTGATCGTGACCTCGTCGGTCACCGGGTTGGGATTGGACGAGCTTGCACAAGCCTTGATCGACCGGGTCCCGGTCGAGGCGAGCGAGAAGGGCGCGACAGACGAGCCACAGGCTGGGCTGGCCGCAGCGGGAACGGACGGCATGGCGGAGCACCGCGTGTTCCGTCCGACGGCGGGCAGGGGATACCGTGTGAAGCGTCTGGGCGAGCACAGCTGGCGGGTGGCCGGAGCGGGCATCGAGCGGCTGGTCGCCCGCTATGACCTTGACAACGACGAGGCCCTGGCGCACCTCGAGCAGCGCCTGCGCAACATCGGAGTGATCCGGGCACTCGAGGCACAGGGGTTTGAGCCCGGCGACGATGTCGAGATCGCCGGCGTCGATTTCGAGCTCGATCCGGGCCGATAGGCGACGCCCTCGTAATCTCTTCGGCCATGCCATCCCTGGTCGTCAAGCTCGGGTCGAGCATCGTCGCCGATGACCGCGGCGAGGTGCGCGCCGACGTGCTGGCCCGGATCTGCGACGAGCTGGCGGAGCTTCACCACGCCGGGCGGGCCGTGGTCGTGGTCACAAGCGGCGCGATCGCGCGTGGAATGGGCGTGATGGGGATGCCCCTGCGGCCGCGAGCCATGGACGAGCTCCAGGCCGCGAGCGCGCTGGGACAAGGCAAGCTCTACCAGGTGTACGACGAGCTGCTGCGCGAGCGGGGGGTGCCCACCGCCCAGGTGCTCCTGACGTTCTTCGACATGAGCGCACGCACCCACTACGTAAACGCCCGCCAGACGCTTCGGCGGCTGCTCGCCTGGCGCGTGCTGCCCGTGATCAACGAGAACGACACCACTACGACGGATGAGATCTCATTCGGCGACAACGATTTCCTCGCCGCGCAGGTGGCGATTCTGCTCGGCGCCGAGCTGCTCCTGCTGCTTACCGAGGCCAAGGGGCTGTTCACCGCCGATCCCCGTCGCGATCCCGACGCGCGACTGGTCCCCGAAGTCCAGGAGATGGAGGCTCTGGAAGGGCTTCAGATCGGACACGCCACGTCGGTCCTGGGCTCCGGCGGCATGCGCTCCAAGGTGGTGGCGGCCGAGATGGCCACCGCCGCCGGCATCCCGGTCGTCATCGCCAGCGGGCTCGAGTCGGGTGCGCTCAGTAGGGCCGCGGCCGGGGAGCCCGCAGGGACTCGCTTTGCCCCCCGGGAGGGGCACTACTCGAGCTTCAAGCTGTGGCTCAAGTACGCCAAGCCCGTCCGGGGCCGGGTGGTGGTCGACGCCGGTGCGGCTCGGGCGTTGCGGGAGGGAGGCACCAGCCTGCTTCCGGTGGGGATCGTCGAGGTGGTGGGGAGCTTCGACGCAGGCGACGCGGTGGAGGTCGCTCATGACGGCGAGGTGGTCGGGAAGGGGATCTCCAACTATTCCGCCGGCGAGCTGCGGCGGGTTCGCGGCCTGAAGTCTCCGGCTGTGCGCGAGCTATTGCCGCGCGCCAGCGAGGAGGCCGTCCACCGGGACTACTTCGTCCTGGCCTGAGCTCCCAGCCCTCAGCGGCTCGCGCGACGTTTCAGGGTGATCGTTCGCTGGACCGTGGCGCCGCCTGTGACCGTGATCGTCGCCCGGACCTGCATGCGGTGGCCGGCAGCGACGCGCAGGGCCAGCGTCCCCGCATTGGTCAGAGGCACCACGATCGATCTCCTGGTGCCGACTGCCAGGGAGTAGCTGGCACGGGCGACCGTGATGGGCTGGAAGGTGCCCGTTTGTCGCTGACCGACGCGTCGGACGACGCGTCGCTCGCCGGTCAGCGACAGCACTCCGCTGCAGGTTGCGCCTGTGCCACCACCGGAGCAGCCAAGCGTGATGGTTGTGCGCGAGTGGGCCGCGGTCGCCACCGAGGTACCGAGCGAAACGCTCGGAGGCAGGACGACCGCATAGCTGATGCTTGCGGACTTGGTCGCTCCGCCCCTGACCGTCGCGATCACGGTGTATCGGTGGAGGCCGGTGGTCGAGGTATCGAGGTGCCCGTGACCGCCACTCGCGGTGGTCGCACCGGTGCTGTCGGCACACGACTTGAGCGGGAGACCGCCGGAGGGCCGGCCGCAGGTGAAGCTCGTGGCCACCAGCTGACCGCGGGCATAGACGCCGCCGGCCGAGGGCGAGGAGATCGATGCCCAGTCGGCCGGCGCCCCGCCCTTGTGCGCCCGCGCGCCCGAGTGGCCGCCGATCGTGAGCACGAGCACGACGGCCAGGATCAGCAGCGCGCCGACCGCGACGACGGCCCACATGCCGCCGGCGAGTTGGCGGCGGACGGCCAGCTGGAGACGCTCGAGCCGAGAGCGCACACTGCGCAGGCTGGCCGACAGCGCCCGGACGGCAGGCGCCAGGGGCGCCTCAAGAGCCGCTCTCGGTCGCTCGCCCGCCGCCGGCCGCTGGCGGAGCCGGCGGCGGCCCGGCAGATCGAGCATCGAGTCGTGGGTCAGCACCGCACGCTGGATCTCCTGAAGTCGAGGGCCGGGCTCGATGCCGAAGTCATCGATCAGCTTCCGGCGCGCCCGTTGGTAGCGATCGAGGGCATCGACCTGGCGCCCCGAGCGGTACAGGGCGATCATCAGCTGCTCATATAGGCGCTCGCGCAGCGGATGCTCATGCGCCAGCGCCTCGAGCTCAGGGACGAGCGCCGTGTGACGACCCAGCCTGAGATCGGCCTCGATCCGAGATTCGAGTGTCGCCATCCGTGCCTCCTCCAGCCGCGCAATCTCCGACTGGGCGAAGCTCTCGTATGAAAAGTCAGCCAGGGCGGGGCCCCGCCAGAGGATCAGCGCGGCCTCCAACCACGTCCGGGCCCTCTCCGGGTCCTCGTGCTCGAGCGCCTCGCGGCCCTTGGCGGCGAGCTTCTCAAACCTGTCCGAATCGACCTGGTCGGGCTCGGTGGCAAGGAGATAGCCGCGCCCTTGGGTGACCAGTAACCCCTCGCCCAGCGGCTTGCGCAAATTCGAGACGTAGACCTGCAGGGTCTTCCCGGCCGTGGCGGGCGCCCGGCCGGCCCAGACGGCCTCGATCAGGCGGTCGGCCGCGACCGCCTCGCCCCGGTGGAGCAGCAGCACGGCCAGCACGGCCCGCTGCTTGTGACCCCCGAGCGAGAGCGGCTCGTGATCGACGACCTCCAACGGCCCGAGGATTCGAAACTCAATCACGCTGCCAGGGCCACTCTATCGCAAGCAAACACGGGCGATTGGCGCCATCGACGCGATTTCTTTACCGGTTTCCAACTGCCCCGCGCGCCCTTCTTGACCGGTTCTTAGCCGGCGATCGCAAGAGTTCCGGCCCGAGAGGTCCGTCCGCCTCCGACCCCGCGGTCGTTGCCCCCGATCGCGCCCGGTCCAATACGCCGATTGCCCCCCGGACGCGCCCGTTGCCCCCCGGGCGCGTCCGGTCGGCGTTTCTGTTCAGGCTTGGCGTCTTCCTCGCCGGGCGATCCCGAGGCTACCCTTTAGCGAATGGCGACCACAGCAGCGTCTGTCGCGGAGATCTGCGCCGCAGCCAAGCGAGCCTCGCGGACACTTGCCACCCTCGGGTCGGGGATCAAGGACGAGGCCCTCGAGGCGATCGCCGAGGCGATCGAGACGCACGCGGATGAAATCCTCGAGGCCAACGCCCAGGACGTCCGCGACGGCCGCCAGAACGGCCTCTCCGACGCGCTCATCGACAGGCTGTCGCTGAGCGAACAGCGCATCGCCGCGATGGCATCCGGCGTCCGGTCGATCGCGGCGCTCGCTGACCCGGTCGGCGAGGTCAGCGACGGGTTCCGGCTGCCGAACGGGCTCGACGTTCGCAAAGTCCGTGTCCCTCTCGGAGTGATCGGTGTCGTCTACGAATCGCGTCCGAACGTCACGATCGACGCCGCCGCACTGTGCCTGAAGTCCGGCAACGCGATCGTCCTGCGCGGCTCCTCGGCCGCGGCCCGCTCGAACGCCGTTCTCGCCCAGCTCGCGGAGTCGGCGTCTGTCGCTGCGGGGCTGCCCGAGGGCGCGCTGGCGCTGGTGGCCGGCGGGGGCCATGACGAGATCGCGGAGCTCGCGACGCAGAATGACTACGTGGATCTGATCATCCCGCGCGGTGGAGAGGGACTGAAGGCCGCGCTCAAAGAAGTGGCGACCGTTCCTGTCATGTACGCCGCCTCCGGAAACTGCCACGTCTACGTCGATCGCTTCGGCGACCAGGACGCCGGCGAGGCCATCGTGCTGAACGCCAAGCTTCAGCGGCCGGGGGTGTGCAATGCGATCGAGACGTTGCTGGTCCACGCCGATGTGGCCACGCCGTTTCTGCAAAGCGTGCTCCCTGCCCTCCACGATGCGGGCGTCACGTTGCACGGCGACGACAGGGCGCGGGGAGCCGCGCCCGGCCTGCCGATCGACGTCGCGACCGAAGCCGACTGGGACACCGAGTATCTGGCGCTCGAGCTGGCGGTCAGGGTCGTCGACTCAGCGGAGGAGGCGATCGAGCACATCAACGCCCACGGCTCGGGGCACTCGGAGGCGATCGTCACGCGCGACACGGCAGCTGCGCGGGCTTTTCAGCTCGGCGTCGACGCCGCCTGTGTGTACGTCAACGCCTCGACCCGTTTCACGGACGGCGGGGAATTCGGAATGGGAGCCGAGATCGGCAACTCGACTCAGAAGCTTCACGCTCGCGGGCCGATCGGTATCCGCGAGCTGTGCACGTTCAAATATCTGGTCGAGGGCGACGGCCATATCCGGCCGTGAGCCGTCCGT
>DAIPIC010000119.1:0-9797 GCA_036771025.1 Solirubrobacteraceae bacterium | reverse complement strand
CCCATCCGGTGCGAGTAGGCAACGGTGCCTTCGACCAGCGCCAGAACGACGTCTATGGGGCAGTGCTGGACGCGATCCTGCGCCACACCCGCCGCGCACAACGGCTGCCCCAGCGCCTTTGGCCGCTCGTCGTTTCCCAGGCAGAGTGCGCGACACGCGTCTGGCGCCAACCCGATCAGGGCATCTGGGAGGCCCGAGGCGAGCCCAAGCACTACGTCTCGTCGAAGCTCATGTGCTGGGTGGCGATGGACCGAGCCGCCAGCCTGGCTGAGATGCGCGCAGACCGGGAGCTGGCATCCACGTGGAGGTCAACGGCCGACGAGATCCGCCACGAGATCCTGACGCGAGGCGTCGACGAGCGGGGAGTTCTCTGCCAGCACTACGACACCGATGCCCTCGATGCCTCCGTACTGCTCGCGGCTCTGTTCGGGTTGCTGCCTGGGCACGACGAGCGGCTAAAGCGAACGGTGCTGGCGGTCGCCGATGAGCTGACCGAGGACGGCTTCGTCCTGCGCTACCGCACGGATGAAACCGACGATGGCCTCTCCGGCAAGGAAGGAACCTTCCTCATCTGCTCCTTCTGGCTGGTCTCGGCCTTGATGGTCGTCGGCGAGGATCAGCGGGCGCGGGACCTGATGGAGCGCCTCCTCCGGGTGGCCTCGCCGCTTGGGCTATATGCCGAGGAGCTCGACCCGGCCACGGGCCGCCACCTCGGCAACTTCCCACAGGCCTTCTCGCACCTCGCGCTGCTCGATGCTGCGGCGCGAATCATTCTCCAGGAACGGCTTCTGGAGATCTGAGGCGCCGGACGCGGGCGCGCCCTCACGCTCGGCTCCGCGCGCGTCGCCCCCGCGGACTACCATCGACGGCCGTGAGTGCCCAAACAGTGCCCGGTGGGGTCGTACATAAGCTGCCTGCGGACCTGCGGAAGGCGCTGATCTCAAACGCCACGGCTCTCGATGCCTGGAAGGACATCACGCCTCTGGCCCGCAACGAGTTCATCTGCTGGGTCGAGGATGCCAAGCAGGCAACGACCCGAGAGCGGCGGATTCGGCGGACCCAGGAGGAGCTGGAGGAAGGCCAGCGCCGGCCCTGTTGTTGGCCGGGCTGCGCGCACCGCGAGCGCACCGGCAGGTAGAGCCTGGTCCTGAGAGTGCGGCCGGCTCGCGACTGCTGTTGCAGGCACCTTAGAAGCGGGAGCGACGGGACTCGAACCCGCGACCTCCGGCGTGACAGGCCGGCGCTCTAACCAGCTGAGCTACGCCCCCTTGGCGGGGATGTCCAAGTATGGCAAGAAGGTTGTTAGGTGATCCGCCGAAACTTTTGAAGCACGCCTGAGTTAGATGCCTTGGAATCGATCTCCCGGAGGTAACGCCCAACCCGGCCGTGGGCGAACCCAGTGGGATCAAGGCGACGGGGATCCTGGAAGCGGGTCCCTGTCGTCGTTAACGGGTCGCTGCCGTCGTGATGGAGTGGCTCGGCCTCGCAGCCGAATCCTCAGGGCAGCACCATCGCCAGAACCTTGCGCACCAGCTGCTCGTAGCGCTCGGGCGGGTACTTCTCGGGATCGGTCAACAGCGTGCTGCCGGCGTCCTCGCCCAACACGCGTATGGCGCGTGCCGTGAGCTCGACGTCCAGATCGTCGGGCAGCTCGGGCCGCTGAAGCGCCCAGCGCACCAGCTTTGCGATCCGCTCCTGGGTTCGCGCGCGGTTGGTCTCGACGTGCTCGCGGACGATCGCCGGGGTTCCCTCCAGCGGTAGCAGGATGATGCGCCAGGTTGCCGGGCGGCTCGCGACCGCTTCAAGGAACCGCCGCACCCCCCCCGCCAAGAGCTCGACCGGATCCTTGTCTCCCGGGTCGTCCGGGACGACCTGTCCCAGCTGCTCGAGCGAGATCCGCTCCTCACGCTCGATCAGCGCGTGCAGCAGCCGTCCGAGGTTCGGGAAGTGGTCGTAGACCACGGGACGCGTGACCCCGGCCTCCCGGGCCACCGCTTCGATCGAGACGCCGCTATAGCCCTGGTCGAGGATCACCTGGAGCGCCGCGTCGATCAGCTGCTCGCGGCGTTGCGCGGGCGGCATCCGCGGTGCGTACCGCCGCCTTTCCTGGACGGAGTCAGCGTCCGACTTGGAGCTTGAAGGGCTCGATCTAAGTGCAGGCCTGCTGGGCATCGACGCGGGCAAGGCTACCAGCGGCCGTCCCCTCCTAGCTACACAGGTGTAGCTTGTAACGTCAGGTTCGCCTTGGCCTACTGGCGGCTATCGCGCCGTTAGTGGTTAATCTCCCCCGGTCCGGGAAGGAGACGACGCCGAGGGTAATGTGCTGAAGCTACGCCTGGCCATAATCGTTGCGTTCTTGCTGGCGTGCCTCGCGGTGGGCGCGTCCACGGCCAGCGCGGCGGTGACGATCCCGTCGTTCGGTGTTTCCCTGTCCGGGACACAGGCGGGGAGCAGCCCCGACTTCGCCGTAGCCGCCAGGTTCTCCACCTCGTCGGGTGACGCGCTTAAGGACGCGCTGATCTCGCTGCCCCCCGGCGTTCTGGTCAATCCCCGTGCCGCCACCGTCTGTCCGGCGTCGAACTTCCAAGCGGGCACCTGTCCCAGCTCGAGCCGGATCGGCGACGGGACGGTCAACGCCACCGAACTGTCAGTCGGGACCGTCCAGCTTCCGGTCGGGCTCTATCTGATCGCTCCCCAAGGGTCTGAGCTGGCCCGTATCGGACTAGTCGCCACGTCCGCCGGTTCGCCGGTCATCCACGTGGCTGCGCCCATCACTTTCCGCAGCGGCTCCAATCCCGGCCTCAACGTCTACCTGACCGCAATCCCCAACCAGATAGGAGCCTTACCGGGCCACGTCGACGCGCTCAATCTGCGTCTGTTCGGAACCGCCAGCGGCGGACTGTTCACGCACCTGCCTACCTCCTGCGGATCGGCGCAGACCTTGCTGACCATCGATTCCTACCAGGTGGCTCCGACCGCTGCCACGGCTGCCAGCTCGTTCGCGCCAGTGGGCTGTGGATCGCTCTCGTTCCAGCCGCAGCTGGCGCTCTCTGCCAGCGTCGATCCTGGCGACAACGGCGTCGGGCTCAGGGCTTCGATCTCGCAGGCCCCCGGCGAGGCCTCCACCAGCAGCATCGCCTTGTTCCTCCCTTCGGGGCTCGCCCCCAACCGCTCGGCGCTGTCGTCGGGCTGCCCAGCGAGCGCCCTCTCGACCTGTCCCACGGTGGGGACGGCCACCGCGACGACGCCGCTGCTCGCCTCTCCGGTTACCGCCAGGCTCGTGCTGGCCGCGGGCGGTGCGCTCTACGCCCTGTTCCCACCCCCGCTCGCCGTGACGCTTCCCGGCACTGCGTCCATCAGCGGTAACGCGCTTCAGCTGACGTTCTCCGGCCTCCCGGATATTCCGTTCACGAGTTTGCAATTCGACCTGAACGGCGGCCCAGGCTCGCTGGTCGTGGTCGGCGACGGCCTGTGCGCGGGCCCGCTGACGGTCGGAGGACAGTTCGCAGCCCAGAGCGGCGCCACGCTCCCGGTGAACACGGGCCTCGGGCTGAGCGGCTGCCGAAACTTCGGGCCCGGATTCAGGAGGCCGTCGGCCTCGGGCGCCTCGTTCAGCGGGCTGGCGAGCGGACGTCCCAAGCTCCATTTCCAGGCCACGAACGTCACCACCATGTCCATCGCGCTGCCACGCGGGCTGAGCTTCAGCCGTCCTTTCAGGGGCCGTGGTCTGTCCCTTTTCGGCGCCAAGCTCAAGAACATGCGGCTGAGCCATGGCCGGCTCCTGATCACGCTTCGCTCACAGGCGTCCCGCGTAGGGGTGACGATCACCGCTCCCTTATTGAAGGAGTCCGCGGGCCTCGCGCGGCGGGTCAAGAGCCGGCAGGCTAAGTTCGGCGTCGTCAGTCTCAAGCTGACAGGTAGCAGCGGCCAGGCATCCTTCTCGCCAAAGCTGAAGCTCAAATAGGCGCACCCGTCCAGGGCTCTTTTCCGGGCCCGAGACCAGGAGTACGCTTCACCTCACACGAGTTGCAGGAGGTGTGTGATGTATGCACGGGTGACGCTCTTCCCCGGTCTCCCGCCGGAGCGGATCAAGGCCACGCTCGAGCATTTCAAGGAGGAGAACCTTCCGAAGTTCGAGCAGGCCGCGGGCTACCGCGGGATGTGGGCGGGCGTCGACTACACCGGGGGTAGGGCGATCGCCGTCACGTACTGGGACTCGATGGAGCATCTTCGCGCGAGCGACAAGATCGCGGACGAGATCCGGGCCTCGGCCGTGACGCGTGCCGGCGTGGACCGCAACCGGCCCCCGATCACCGATCGCTACGAGGTCCTGCTCCAGAGCGAGCCGGTGAACGCTTGACCGTGGGCGGTGGCCTCGGCGGCCGCCGCTCACGACGTCGCGCACAAAGCGCAGCGCTCCCAGTCGAAGGGGCGTGCGATTCCCCGCAGTCGCCTGTCGTTCTCGTGCCAGTCGCGGTTCAGATGCCGACCGATGACGACCGCGGCCACCGGACCTCCGCCGACCAGTCGGAGCGCGGCCGCCGCGCTCTGAGCGCTGGCCCCCGTCGTCCACGTGTCGTCGACCAGCAGCACGGACTCGCCCTTAAGGGGGCGAACGGCCTCGAACTTCCGTGGGTCGAATGTGCGCGGCGCCAGCTCCAGCTCCGTGCTTCGCAACAGCCGCTCGTAACGCTCCCGCGCAGGCCCAACCAGCTCTCCGACCACGCGTCGCAATGGATGTGCCGAATCGCGGCGGCGGTCACCGGACGGCACGGTCGTCACCAGCTCGAAGGCAGTTGTCCCCGCCGCTCTCGCCACGCACCGTTCGTGCGCCGCGAGGTAACGCCACAGCACCGCTGCCAGCTCGACGGTCAGCCGCCGCGCCACCTCGCCGCTCAGCCGCTTGTACCCCATCAGGGCACGATGCAGCTGCTCCAGCCCCACGCTGTAGGAGATCGGCGCCACCGCGGCCAGCCAGTCCTCGTTGCGAGAGCACGCGTAGCAACGCTCGTAGCCGCGGGTGAAGTTGAAACACACGACGCACACGTCGGGTCCCCGTCGCGGCCCGAGCATGAAGTTCTCATACGGGCCGCTGAGCTCCGCGACGCTGGGCATCGTCGGCGCTAGGCGCTGAGGGGTTCGGCCGCCGTAAGACGCTCGATGGTCGCCGTTATCTGCTCGGGTGCCTTGACCACGTGCGTCCCTGCCCGGGTCGCGAGCTCTTGCGCCCACTCCTGCTGGAGCAATCCCTCGAGCAGGAACACCGGGCGCCCTTGGGCCAGCGCCAACCGGGCCTGAACGCGGGTGCCGCTGGTGTGCGAAGCCTCGACGATCACCGTGCCCAGAGACATACCCGACATCACTGCATTGCGCATCGGAAAACTGCGCCGAGAAGGGGGCGCCTCGGGCCAGAACTGCGACACCACTGCGCAGTGCGTCGCGATCAGCCTCTGGAGGTTGGCGTTCTGAGGCGGATAGCAATGAAGGAGCCCAGTGCCGATCACCGCAACCGTCCGCCCTCCGCGCTCGAGCGCTGCCCGGTGCGCTGCCGTGTCGATGCCGGCCGCCAGGCCGGAGGTCACTGAGTAGCCGAGGTCGATGAGGTGCTCGGCGATGGTCTTCGCCGCGGCGATCCCGTCCTCGGTCGCGTTCCGCGAGCCGATGACCGCGACCGACCGCGCGTCCTCCGGCGTCAGCGCCCCAGAAACGAACACGAGGGGCGGACGGTCATGGACCGCCAGGAGGTTCTGGGGGTAGCGAGGATCGAGCACGCTGACCAGGTGGATGCCGCGAGCTTCCCAGGCTTCGATCTCGTTGACGGTCGCGTCCAGGTCCGGCTCCGGATCGGGGCTGAACAACTCCTCCTGCGGCTCGTGCCGCTCGAGCACCGTGACGGCGCTTCCCGCTTCCTCCACCAGCTCCGCGTAGACCTGCGCGGACCGTCGGCCACGTCTCAGCAGGACGACCAGCGCGGCGTTCTCGAGCACAGATGGCATCCTGGTTTCGAGGCTACCGGGCTCCTAACACGGTCTTACGGGACCGCAACAAACCAGGCCGATAGGCTGCGCCGGTTCCACGACTGGCCTCGGGAGGCCGCGCTGCCTGCCGGGCGGAAGGAGATCGATTCATGCTGCGACGTTCTGCAGTGCTGCTTGCGGTGGTCGGCTGCATCGTGGCCTTCGGCGCCGCGGGTTGCGGCAAGAAGAGCTCGTCCTCGTCATCTGCCGGGACGACGCCCACTTCGACCTCGAAGACGCACTTCGCAAAGACCAAATTCGTGTTCCACGCCGGACTGGCGTTCGGTGCGTTTCACCACTTCATCTATAACCCGTACAAGGCCGGGGACTTCAAGCATCCGCTGTCGCACAAGGCCGCGGTCGCCAAGGCGGCACTGGCGGGGGCGTTCGTCTATCACGAGCTCAAGCTCGCCGCTAATGACGTGAAGAGCAGCAAGGTACTGAGCACGCTATTTGCGCCGATCACGATCGTCGCGAACAAGATCCGAGGCATAGGTACCTCGATCAAGGGCGGACAGGATCCGGGCTCACAGATCAACTCGGCCAACTCGAGCCTCGCGTCGATCAAGTCGACCGCGGCTTCCAACGGCCAGCCGATCACCGACCAGGTTCCGACAGCGTCACAGCTCGCGTCCGGATCGGTTCGGTAGCTCGCAGTGTGCCCGCGTCGCTCAGGCGGCGCGGGCACTCACTAACTTGTCGGACGCCGTGGCCGTCTCGACGAAGCGATCCATAGCCGCCGTCGTCTTCGACATCGGGGGCGTTCTCCTGGACTGGGATCCCCGGTACCTGTATAGAAAGCTGTTCGACGACGAGGACGCGATGAATCGCTTCCTCGAGGATGTCTGCACGCTCGAATGGCACGATGCCCACGACCGTGGCAAGCCGGCTGAGGTCTCGTGCGCCGAGCTCGCGGCGGCTCATCCTGAGCACAGGGAGCAGATCTGGGCCTGGACCCGCCGCAGCGAGGAGATGATTTCCGGACCGATCGCGGATTCGGTGGAGGTACTCCGCGACCTGAAGGAGGCGGGGGTCCCCTGCTACGCGCTCACCAACATGGAGGTCTGGACCTACCCGCAGCGGCTTGCCCGATTTCCGTTCATGCGTTGGTTTGATGGCAGCGTGGTGTCTGGCTACGAGGGGGTGGCGAAGCCCGATGCGGAGATCTTCGAGCTCTTGCTCAGGCGATTCGATCTCACTCCGGACACGACGCTGTTGATCGACGACTCGCCTCGTAATGTGCGAGCGGCCTCGAGCGTCGGGATGCAGGCCGTGGAGTTCCGATCCGCGGCGGAGTTGCGGCGCTTGCTCGAGGAAGCGGGGCTTTTGGGCCGGGGGTCTTAGGCCGAGCCGGTCGGGTCGGGCTCCGCCGAGACGCTGGCCGGCTCTTGCGGTGGCGCGCCGTGGGCGGCCGAGACCGCCGCCGGCTCCTGGGGCGGCGCGGCGGCGGCCGCCTGCGCCTGCGCTTGGGCGGGACTCTCGCCGCTCTCGAGCTCTTGCAGCGTCTGGGGGGAGGAGTCGTGGTCCTGGCCGCTGATCGCGCTGCGGAAGTCTCGCAGCCCGCGGCCGAGTGACCGCCCGACCTCTGGCAATCGCTTCGGGCCGAGCACTACCAGCGCAATCACCAGAATGAACAGAAGGTGCGTGGGCTGAAGGATGTCGCCGATCACCTAGGAAGAGGTTACCGAGTCGGGATTGGTTAGTCGAACGCTGGGCTTTCGAAGCCGGGGGTGGGGCGTCGCCCCTGCTATCCGAGGGTGATCCACACGCGGCGCGAGATGCCCGGGGAGTAGGGGTAGTCGCGTTCTCTGAGCGTCCCGACGGCCACCTGCAGGCGCTCCGGTCCGCCAGAGCCGGTGGCGTATACGCGGATGCCGAAGCGGCCGTCAGGCCGGATGTCCGGGTTGCCGATCGTTCGCAGATGCCGGCCCCCGAGCCCAACGAGGAGCTTGAGGATCTGCGCGCCCGGTGGGATGTGACCGCCCAAGACCCTGCCGTGGATTACGCCGGAACCGCCCCACGGCACGCGGGTCGGCACGTCGATCAGGCGGATCTCCGCGGGTACCAGCAGGCGGGCCAGTCGAGATGTCGCCGACTCGGTGACGGGGCCTCCTCCGTACACGGCCTCGACAACCCGCGACGGACCCGGCCGCAAGCTGGCCGTGAAGGTGCCGTCCGCCGTCGTGTTGACGAGCGCGGCCCGTCGCCAGGTGTAGGAACCGTTGTCCGGCGCGGTCATGACCGCGACAGGGACGTGGCCGATCGCTGGCCCGTCGAGGATCGAAACCCAGCCGCTCACGGTCACGCCGTGTCCGAAGGGCACGTGAGCGACGCTGTGCGTTCGCGTCAGCGTGTGGCAGACCAACACATGCTCGACCCGCGTGTGGTTGCCGACGTGGACGCGCTTCCGGGTTCGGCGGCAGCTCCTCCTCACCTTCGAGAACGAGATCGCCGCGGTGACCGGCTCGCCGATCTTGAGCGTCCATGTCTGTGTGGGGCTGGCGGCCGGAGTCCCACTAGCGTCCTGGGCGCGGTTGGTTGCGAAGCAGGAGAGGTGGTGCGCTCCCAAACCGGCAACCGGAATCCTGGCTGTGGCGGTCTGTGTTCCTGCCCCGGTGAGGCGCTCGGTGGTCCACGGGCCGCCGCGCTCGGAGCAGTAGATCCCTCCCACCCCCGATGGGCCCGCTGTGGCTGTCGCATTGAGGTACTGCGTTCCCGGGGCGACCGACGCGTCCGTCGGGCCACTCAGCGAGAGCGACACGGGTTCGTTGTCGACGTTCAGGTACTCGACGTCCGAGGACCACTCGGGCGCGCCCGTGGCCGGGTTGTAGGAGGCGTTGTGTGCCTGCAGCGCGAGTTGAACGTCACGCGCGCTGGTCGGCACGGTCGTCCTGGTGTCGAGCGTTGCGCCGAGGAAGAAGTCCTGTGGGCTGTTCGCCACGTGGTTTGGATCGCACTCATCCCAGAAGCCCTCGTTGGTCGGGCGCTCACCGCTGTCCTGGACGGCGTGCCCGTTCCAGGAGACCAACATCCGGCAGACGCCGCTCGGGTCGGTTCCCCGCACATCCACCGGGAAGACACCTCGAATCCACTTGCCACCCTGGTACCACAGATGCGCGCCCCCGCTTGAAGGGCCCGCGTAGATGTTCGGCGTCTGGTACTCGTAGGCCTCCAGCTGGAGGTCGTACACGTCGAACCACGCCCCCGGCTGTGCGCACTGAGTTGCCGCGTTGCAGGCGAGCTCAAAGCCAAAGTACGGAGAGGGAGCGAAGCTCTGCCAACCCGATGCCGACGGCCACGCAGTCGCTCCCCCGCCACTGTTCGACAGCCACCCGGAGTTGCCGCCCGCCCAATAGAAGAATCCGCCGTAGAAGTAGCTTGGGAAGTTGGTCGCCATCTCCGGGGCGTGCGCCGCCACGATCGCAATGTTGCCCGGCGCATCCGCCTCCCAGTGAGCGACCGTCCCACCGCGGGTCCCATAGCTATACAGCCAGAGCCCCCTATAGCCATTATTGGGACCACTCGTCGGGCACTGGGCGCCCGCGGCGTAATTGCCGTCCCCCCACGACCCCATCATGCTGCCCACGCCGTTCGCGCACTGCTGATACCACAGCACGTCCTGGACAGCCGCAGCGGACGACGGCGCCGTGCAGCTTGGCGGTGGCATAGGCCAGCGCCTGCTCGAACCAGTCGTCCGGCGCCTCGGCCTGCTGCTGGCTGATGAGGTATCCCGGCGCGGCGGCGCACAGCAGGCCAGTGCTCAGCGGGGCGCGAGCACCG
>DAIPIC010000118.1:0-9879 GCA_036771025.1 Solirubrobacteraceae bacterium | reverse complement strand
TGATGCTCCGGGCTAAAAGCAGCAGCGAGGCGAACATCCCCTAGCTGGTCGCGCCCGAGACTGCTGCTTTTTGATCAAAGCGAAAGCCCGCGGTGACTGCGGCTCGTGCCGAGCGGAAGCCTTACTGGGTCAGGCCATGTGCTCTGAGAGCATCTTGTGCCGCCGCGGATCCAACGGCAAGTACCTCGACCCGGATCAACTTCCCGTTGCGGATCCTCCACAAGAGAAGACTTTGAGCCTCGATCCGAGTGCCGCTGTCGGGCATCCGTCGAGCAAGACGGCTCAGCGTGATCACGTCCTCGCCGCGATCGTAAATCCGTTCGATCTCCAGCCGGGGCTCGGTCAGAATCTCCCACTGTGACCGAAGTACCGCGGCAAGCCCGTCGTGACCCTGCCTTGTGCCCGGCTCTATCGCCGCTGGAGAATTGACGTACTCCACGTCAGGATCGCTCAGCGCGAGCATCGCGTCGAGGTCCTCACGGGTCCACGCATCATGGACGCGGCTAACGATCTCGACGTTCTCCTCCGACATCCGAGGTGGAGTATCACTACTTCCACTCCGGGGCTAAAAGCAGCAGCTTCCGGCCGATGGATATCAGCCGACGAAAAGCAACGCCCTGGAGACTGCCGCTTCGACCCTCGTACGGAGCGAGCGCGCGCCCGACTCGGAACCCGCGGCACCGCGGGCGATCAGCGACGGGTCGGCTCCGGAGTTGGTCAGCACCGCTCCGGTATGGAAGCGAGAACAGGCCACCGGCCAGACGGCCGGTGGCCTGTTTCCCTAATTCACTAAACGGAGGACCAGACGGTGTCTACGCCGCCAAAGCCCAGCGCGGCGGCCGTGTTCTGGTTCAGGTCCCAGTCCCGACCATCGACGAACGGTCCCCGGTCGTCGACCACGGCTGTGACCTGGTGGCCACCGTAGGCGAACGTCACATGCGTCCCGCACGGCAGCGTCTTGTTGGCGACGCCCATCGTGGCATGGAAACCGCAGGCCGTCCCGCCGCCGTCCGAATACCACGACGCGCCGCTCTCGCGGTACACCGTGAGCAGCGCTGAACGCGCCGCCACAGGGCCGTTGGTCGCGTCCCCGAGGAACCGCACGCGGAGGCGCTGGGCCCCCAGCCCGCCGGCTACGTAGCGGAGGTCATACCGCCCGCTGGCCGTGGTGCGGGCCGTGGCCAGCGTGTGCCAGCCACCGGTGCCGCGGCCGTCGAGCCGCACGGTACGTCCGGCAAGGCCGGGCACGAGGCGGCCACGGACGTCAACGGTCCGGCCGCCCAGCACGTTTATCGGTGCCTTCGGCACGACCAGCTTGGCGTTGACGGCCACGGTCTGGGGAGCGGTGCCCGCCAGCGGCGTTCCGTTTATGCCGGCGACCGCGGCGGGCTGAGCGGTTCCCGTCGTGGCGACGGTCGCGACCGTGGTCGAGCTGCCGGCTGCCGCCACGTTCAGCTGACCCGATCGCCACAGCCGAGTGACGAACCGGAAGCTGCCGTCGCCCTGCACGTTCGTGTAGGCGATCGGCCGCCACTGGGTACCGGGCTGCTGATAGGTGAGCACCAGTTGCTTGCCGCTGTCGGCGCTCGAGGTGGTGCCACTCACGGTCACCTGGTCGCCGTACTGAATGTGGTGCGGCGCGACCGTGAGCTGGGCTGCGCTATCTGCCAGTGAATCCCCCTGCGCCAGCGCGAGCGCAGAGGTTGGAATTGCGATCGTCAGTGCACCCGCCAGATAGGCCGGGCGCAGCTTGAGCTTGGTCCTCATCCTGGAGGGCCTCCTCTTGCTAAGTCGACCGAGCGCCTACGGGGTTAGCTGACGGGCTCGCGACCCAGGACGGCGCAACCTCGCGCCGAGATGCTGGACCGCTACGACTGCAGCCGGACTACCGGGCAGTCGATTCGCCCCCGCCGGGACAGACTGGAAGACCGGCAATGGGTCCCCCGCTCGCCCCGCACCGGGCGGGGACGACTCGGCAGGTCGAGTGAAGCGGAAGAGGGTAGAGCCTCAAACCCCGATTTCTGTGCGCTCGATCACATTGCCGCCTTACTGCAACAATGCCCCTCGATGGCCAGACCGGACCGGTTGAGTGGGCTAGACAGCTCTTTCCTGCACCTCGAGCACGACGCGACGCACATGCACGTAGCGGGCTGCGCGATCTTCGAGGGCCCGCCGCCGGCCTACGAGGAGCTGCTCGAGGAGATCGTCTCGCGGCTGCATCTCGTACCCCGTTACCGCCAGCGGCTGGCGCTAGTCCCCCTGGGCCAGGGGAGGCCGGTATGGGTCGATGACCCCCACTTCAACGCCGCGTTCCACGTTCGCCACACGGCGCTACCGCACCCTGGCGGAGAGGACGAGCTGAAGCGGCTGGCCGGGCGCGTGTTCTCCCAGTCGCTTGACCGCTCCAAGCCGCTGTGGGAGCTGTGGCTGGTGGAGGGCCTGGCCGACGAGCGCTTTGCGCTGCTTACGAAGACCCATCACGCGCTCGTGGACGGCGTCTCGGGAGTGGACATCGCGACGGTCCTGTTCGACACGGCGCGGGAACCAGCCCCAGTCGCTCCGCCGGAGCATGAATGGATTCCCCGGCCGCTGCCGAGCGACGCCCAGCTGCTGGCCGACGCGCTGCTCGAGCGTGCCACCGTTCCTGCGGAGATCGCCCGTGGCGCACGGGCAGCGCTGCGGGGACCGAGGAACCTGGCAGAGCGGTTCGGGCAGGCGCTGGTCGGGCTGGGAGCCATGGCATGGGCAGGTCTCACGGCGGCCCCGCCTAGCCCCTTCAACGTCAGGATCGGACCACACCGCCGCTTCACATGGGTGAGCGCGGATCTAAAGGAGCTCAAGGCAATCAAGGACGCGCTCGGCGGCACCGTCAACGACGTGGTGCTGGCCGCGGTCGCCGGCGCGCTCGGGCGCTACATGCGGCTTCACGGCCATCCCACGGACGACGTGGTCCTGAAGGCAATGGTCCCGGTGTCGGTGCGCGCGGACGTGGAGCGAGGAGCGCTCGGCAACCGCGTGGCGGCAATGTGGGCTCCGCTGCCAGTGGGGCTCACCGACCCGATCCAGCGACTGCTGAAGATCCGCCGGGAGATGCAGGACATCAAGGACTCAGGTCAAGCGGTCGGCGCGCAGGTGCTGACAGAGCTGTCCGGGTTCGCGCCGCCGACGATCATGGCCCAGGCCGCCCGACTCCAGGCTCGCCAGCGGCTGTTCAATCTCGTCGTCACGAACGTTCCCGGGCCTCAGATGCCGCTGTACGCGCTAGGGCGAGAGCTCGAGAGCATCTTCCCCATGGTTCCCCTGGCCGAGAACACCGCGCTCGGGATCGCGGTCATGAGCTACAACGGCCAGATGAACTTCGGGCTCAACGCCGATTACGACGCGCTGGCCGATGTCGAGGTGCTGGCCGAAGAGCTGCGCGCCGCGATCGAGGAGCTCTCAGCCGCCGCCGGGCCGGCTCCTCCCACCCCACGCCGGCGGGCCCGTGCAGGCGCCGGGGGCGCGCGTCTACGCGCCGTGCCCGCGGAGTGAAGCTCGCTACCCGCGATCACAGCGAAGTCGAGGCCGCCGCGGGACGGCCCCGCCCAAGGAGGCTCACGCGCATCCTCGAGGGAGTGGGGATCGCCATCGCCGCTCTGGGGGTGGCTTTCGTGGCGATCGCGCTGCTGTCGGGGTTCTTCACAAGCAACGATCAGCCGGGCTTCACCGGCGCCGACACCGGTCCGGGCATCGCCTTCAAGGATCTGGGCCACGCCCATCTCCAACCGGGACAGCCCCATCCGCTGTACAACTCCCACCCCCCGACCAGTGGCGCCCACGTGCCCGACATCCCCACCGCCAACGGCGCCGAGCTGACCAACGACCAGCTGCTGGAGGTGCTCGAGCTGGGGGACGTCGTGATCATGTACGGCTCGCAGACGCCGCCGCCGGGACTGCAGGCACTGGCCCATCAGGTGGCGCCACCGTTCAACCCGGCGCTGGTGGCCAGCGGGGCTCAGCTCATCTTCGCGCGCCGCCCGGGGACAAATGGCCTGATCGGACTCGCCTGGGCGCACATGATCCGCACGACGACGGCTGCCGATCCAAGGCTGAAGGTATTCGCGCAGTACTGGATCGGGCGTGGTGCACAGGGCGGCGGAGGGCCTTAGGCCGGGGCCGCGTGTGGCGGCTTCCATAATTGAGTCATGGCTGCCCCACTGCGAATTGCCCTCTGCCAGCTCAATGTCGTTGTAGGCGACATCGCCGGGAACGAGAAGAAGATCGTCGAGGGGATTGACGCCGCGCGCTCGGAGGGCGCCCAGCTCGTGCTCGTTCCAGAGCTGGCCGTCACCGGCTATCCCCCGGAGGACCTGCTCCTCAAGGAGCATTTCCTCCTGGATGCCCGAGCTGCGCTCGAGCGGATCGCCGGCAGGGCGCAGGGGATCGTCGCCCTGGTGGGATTCCCGGAGCTGGCCGATGACGTCTACAACGCCTGCGCGGTCCTGGCCGACGGAGGCGTCCGGGCCGTCTACCGGAAGGTGTACCTGCCCAACTACGGCGTGTTTGACGAGGAGCGGTATTTCCAGTCCGGGCCGGGCGGCGCCACCATCGAACTCGATGACCTGTGCGTTGGGTTGACGATCTGCGAGGACATCTGGGAACCCGGGCCGCCTGCGTCCGATGAGGCGCTCGCCGGCGCCACCCTGCTGGTCAACATCTCGGCCTCGCCCTACCACGCCGGCAAGGGGCTGGAGCGCGAGCAGATGCTCGCCCAGCGAGCCCGCGACAACCTCTCCGTCGTGGCCTTCTGCGCCATGGTCGGCGGTCAGGACGAGCTGGTGTTCGACGGGCACTCGCTGGTGATAGACCACGAAGGCGAGATCGTGGCCCGCGGCGGGCAGTTCTCCGAAGAGCTACTGGTGGCCACGATCGACCCGGACGCGTCGCGTGCCTCTCGGCTCCGCGATCCCCGGCATCGACCGGCGTTGCGCCGCTCGCAGCCCAACGTCCCCCTGTTGGCTCGGCTGAGCCTGCCGGCGGCCCCGTCCGGGGACGCATCCGGCGGCCGGGCGGCGCCGCTTCTAGGTCCGCTCGAAGAGGTCTACGGGGCGCTGGTCCTCGGGCTTCGGGACTACGTGTCCAAGAACGGCTTCAAGCATGTCGTGATGGGCGTCTCGGGCGGGATCGACTCCGCGCTCGTGGCCGCGATCGCCGTGGACGCGCTGGGGCCGGAGATGGTGTCGATCGCGGTGATGCCGTCTCCGTACTCCTCGGAGGAGACCCAGCGCGACGCCCGACAGCTGGCCGCAAACTTAAACGTCGAGCCGCTCGAGCTGCCGATCGAAGAGGCCATGCACGCCTACGACGACATGCTGGGAGGGGTGTTCGACGGCAGGCCGGCCGACCTCACCGAGGAGAACCTCCAGGCGCGGATTCGCGGCAACCTGCTGATGGCCCTCTCGAACAAGTTCGACTGGCTCGTTCTGACGACTGGCAACAAGTCCGAGATGGCGGTCGGATACTCGACCCTGTACGGCGACACCGCCGGAGGGTTCGCCGTCATCAAGGACTGCCCCAAGACGCTCGTATACGAGCTGGCCCGCCACCGCAACGAGCTCGCCGCGCCCGAGGAGGGCCCGATTCCGAAGACGATCATCGATCGCGCCCCCAGCGCCGAGCTGCGCCCCGACCAGCGCGACGAGGACTCGCTGCCGCCCTATCCGGTGCTTGATCCGATCCTCGAGGCCTACGTGGCTGGAGACCTGGGCCGGGAGCAGCTGATCCTGCGGGGGTTCGACGCCGACGACGTCGATCGGGTGATCGCCATGGTCGATCGCGCCGAGTACAAGCGCCGGCAAGCGCCGCCCGGGATCAAGATCACGACCAAGGCCTTCGGGCGTGATCGCCGGATGCCGATCACAAACCGCTATCGGGGCTAGCCCGAGCCGCTCCACCCACCGCGCGGCAGGGTGCCGGGCGGTGCCTCCCGCACCGCGATCGTCATCCGCGTGAGCACGCACAGCCGCTGGGCGTCATCGCTCATCTCGACCTCCCACACCCAGGTTGTGCGGCCCCTGTGCTTCAGCGTCGCCACGGCGTGGATCATTCCGTCGGTGATCGGCCGCAGGAAGCTCGTCTGATTTGAGAGCCCGATGGCGATGTTGCCCTCGGGGATCACCTTGAACGCGGTTCCGAGCGAAGCCAGGCTCTCGGCGATCGAGGCGAAGACTCCCCCATGGACCAGGCCGGCGGGCTGCTTGAGCTCGTCTCGGACCACCACCTCGCCGGTCACTGTCTCGTCGCTGCATGCCGTGATCTCGAGGCCGTAGACCGCGTCAAATCCACCCTCGGCCCGGTAGGGGAGCTCGACTCTCATCGGCGGGGGACGATACCGGCGCGCCGCTCGGCGCAAGAGCCGGTCGGGATGGCACATTCCTAACAGAGCTTCTCTACGATGCGGCTCGCCATGGCGTCCCTAGAGACCCTCCCAGCCGACCAGCGAGCGGTCCTTCAGATGGTGCTCGGACGCGGGCGCGGATACGACGACATCGCCAAGATGCTCTCGATCGACCGCGCCGGGGTTCGCGATCGGGCCTTGGAAGCGCTCGACGCACTTGGCCCCGAGACCGGAGTCCCCGAGCTTCGCCGGCATCTGATCACCGACTACCTGCTCGGGCAACTGCCGCCCAAAGTCGCCGAGCAGACCCGCGAGCACTTCGCTCGGTCTCCGACCGAGCGGGCATGGGCCCGGGTCGTCGCCTCCGAGCTGGCGCCGCTCGCATCCGGGCCGCTGCCGGAGATTCCCTCCGGGCCGGCGGAGGCCGAAGAGGCACCGCCCGAGGAAGCGGAGCCCGAGCCGGCCGAGCCGGGGCCCGTTGCGGCACCCGTAGGTGCGCCGGAGGAGGTCGAGGAGGCACCCCCGGCTAAGCCCGAGCCCGAGCCAGCGGCGGCCGTCAGGGCTGAACCCGTCGGCGCAGCGGCGGCAGCCGAGGGGGCGGCCGCTCCACCGCGCCGGGTCTCGCGACTCGGCGGCGCGATCCTGCTGGGAATCGGCGCCGCGGTCGTGATCGCGGTCGTGGTCATCTTCGTCGTGACCGGATCGAGCAGCAAGAAGAGCAACGCGGCCACGTCAGCCACGGCCACGTCATCGACGCCCGCCACTGGGGCCACGACTGCGACGCCCGTGGCTCAGATCAATCTCCTCTCCCCGACCGGCAGCAAGTCGACGGCGGGGATCGCTGAGGTCCTGCGGCAGGGCAACAACACCGCGATCGCGATCGTGGGGCAAGGTCTGCCGGCCAACACCAAGCACAACGCCTACGCCGTGTGGCTCTACAACTCAGGCAGCGACGCCCTGCGGCTCGGGTTCGTGAACCCGGGCGTGGGCAAGAACGGGCGTCTGGAGACCACCGGGCCACTGCCGACCAACGCTTCGCGCTTCAAGCAGGTCCTGGTCACGATCGAGACGACCGCCAATCCCAAGGCCCCGGGGCAGGTCATCCTCCAGGGCAACCTGACCGGCGTCTAGCCGAAGATCCGGGCCAATCCCTCCAGGGCCTCGTCGAGCCTCTTCTTGGTGGCACCGCGAAGCATCCAGGCCCCCGTCTTCGAGTATCCGCGGAGCTTCTGGCGCTGGGCGATCGTGATCAGCGCCGCCGATTGGCCCCCAGGCTGGGCCGGCTCCACCACGACCTCGGTAATGACCTCGTTCAGGACGCGCTCGAAGGGCGTTCCCGGGATCTCCTGCTTCCACGTTCGATGCCCCGCGGTCCCGGCGCTGGCGTCGGGCGGCTCTGAGGCCAGCAGCCGGTAGTCGATCCGAACGGCCCGCCCCTTCTTGGTGGTGTGGACATGCGTCCAGCCGTGGTCGCTCACCCCCTCGACTCTGACGACGCCCGGCCACCAGCGGGGGAAATGGTGGGGGTCCTCGAGCACGGCCCAGATGTCCTGTGGCGCGGCGTTGATCACCCGGCTCCGACGGGCGTCCATCAGCTGTCGTATGCGATCAGCGTGTGCACTCGGTACGGCTCAAGCTGCGACCGTCCGTTCAGGAAGTTCAGCTCGACCAAAAAATTGCAACCGACGATCTCGGCGCCGGTCTCCTCCACGACCTGACACAGCGCCCGGGCCGTCCCGCCCGTCGCGAGCAGGTCGTCATGGACGAGCACCCGCGTGCCGCCGGCGAGCGCGTCCGCGTGCAGGTGGAGCTCGTCGAGCCCGTACTCGAGCGCGTATTCGGCGCTGATCGTCTCGTGGGGCCGCTTTCCCGGCTTGCGGGCAGGGACGAAGCCGGCCCCCAGCTCGCGCGCAAGGGCTCCACCCAGGATGAAGCCGCGGGCCTCGGCGGCCACCACCAAGTCAACCTCCAGCTCCCGGGCGAACCGGGCCAGCCCCTCGACGGCCGCGTCGAGCGCCGCGGGGTTCAGCAACAGAGGCGTGATGTCCTTGAATCCGATCCCCGGACGCGGAAAGTCGGGGATCTCGCGCACATATTCGCGGAGGTCAATCGCCCTCTTCGAGTGTCCTCCGCGAGGCCTCCGGCCCCGCGTGCTGAAATCGTCACTCGGCATCACGCCTCGTTTAACCGCTCTTGCTTGGCGCTCGCTTACGTCGCGATCTTGCGCAGGTCGCGTATCAGCAGGAGGTGCTTCAGGTGGGTGGTGACCGAAGCCAGGTTCTCCAATGCCTCGATCGCTTCCTTTCGACGCTGTGGGTTGCGGGACCGCAGCGCCGGCGCGAGAATGCTCTGGAGGAGCTGGGCCTCCCGATCGGCCGAAGTCCTGAACACGCGCAGGTTTCGCCCGCCCACCCCGTAGCGGGCAAGTTCGGATACCGCTCGGATGATCTCGCGTTCGGCCTCGTCGAAGTAGCGGGAGCCGGCCCGCATCTCCCCCTTGATCACACCGAACTCCACCAGTTCGCGGACCAGCTTGGGGTCAGCGCTGGTCTCCTCTACCACGTCCTCCAACGAGTACAGCGCCCCGGTGTCTCGCACGGTGACCGACGTTCTGCGCGACGTGCGACCGTCGGCGGGGCCACCCACGTCGCTATCGGTTCGCCCGCCGGCGAGCTCTTGGCGGATGACTCGGAGCGGCAGGAACTCGTCCCGCTGCAGGCGCAGGATCGTGCGCAATCGCTGGATGTCGTTGTGGGTGTAGAGACGGTAGCCGCCCTGGGTGCGCCGCGGCGCTAAGAGCTTCTGATCCTCGAGGTAGCGGATCTTGGAGATCGAGATGTCCGGGAACTCCTGCTTGAGCGCCTTGCAGACAGCGCCGATCGTGACCGCCTTCTGGCGCGGGCGATCCGGCTGCGTGCCGACGTCCTCGAGGGGCTCCTGGGGCAGTTCTGCAAGCTCGACGTCGGGATTGCGGGTGCTCGAGCTTGCCATCAGGTCTCGTCCATCAGCGGTTCAGGAACGCGAGCTTGTACTTGCCGATCTGAAGCTCGTCCCCGTGGGTCAGCCGGTGAGACTCGATCCGGCTCCGGTTCACGTATGTGCCGTTCAGCGAGCCGAGATCGTCCAGGTAGTACTCCTCGCTGCGACGCACGAGGATGGCGTGGTCGCGGGAAACGGTCACGTCGTCTAGGAAGATGTCCGATTCCGGCCGGCGGCCGACGGTGAGCCGATCCTTGTCGAGGACGAATGTCTCCCCCGCTCGTCCGCCTCCGGCGCGGATCACCAGCGTCGGGCCCTGGGCGGTGAGCTCGTCGAGCTCCACGGCCTCGACGTCGCCGGTCTCGCCCACGGTGTAGCTCGCGGTGCTCGGCTCCTGCGGCGCATCGCCCGGTGTTCCTAGAAACGCGCCGCAGCGCTGGCAATAGTTGGCGCCTTCGACGTTCTGAAATCCGCACTCAGGGCAATGCTGGGCCAACGCTCCCCTACTCTGCGTTGGTCGCCGG